>NZ_JABDWM010000005.1:0-305055 GCF_019685295.1 Rhizobium sp. NLR22b | reverse complement strand
AAGATGGGGGCGATCAAACTCTAGCTCGGCCCGGCATTCGCAAGAACGTCGACCTGCCATTTCACGATCCGTCCCCCATCGCCGGAGAAGGATGGCCGTCCTCTCCGGCGCTTCTTTATCTCAACAAGAAGCGTGGAAATCATAAGACAAGCTTTTCCGGGTTAGATTGAAGCATTCTGCCGGAGCAGGTTTTCGTCAGGGCGAAGGCGATTGGTGACGGGCATACCCCAGGTACGTCCGAGCCAATCGCCTTTGATCCTGGCGGAAACATGCCCGGCCCACCGGCCGCACCGCTTCGCCGTGGGCGAAGCGACAAGTGCGTCCGGCGATTCCAAGGTCTTGCAGATTTGCCAAGCAAATCTGCGGGAGGGTTGGCTGAAACGTGCCGGCTGATCGACCGGCCGGCTTGGCCGTAGAACTGGGCTACGACGCGCGCCGGCCGGTCGACCATCCGACTCCGTTTGAGCCAACAGAATGATTCAATCTAACCCGGAAAAGCTCTAGTGGCTGCCGGTTTAACGCGCCCCTGCCAAATCGGCACTCTCGAAATCACCGCTCTGCGAGCGCCGGTTCGCCCTTTTTCTCGCGCACCATGTTGACGAAGCGGCGGAAGAGATAGTGGCTGTCCTGCGGGCCGGGTGAGGCTTCCGGATGGTGCTGGACGGAGAAAACCTGCTTGCCGAGCACGCGCAGGCCGCAATTGGTGCCGTCGAAAAGCGAAATATGAGTCTCTTCAACGCCATCGGGCAGCGACTTCGAGTCGATCGCGAAGCCGTGATTCATCGAGACGATCTCGACCTTGCCCGTCGTGTGATCCTTGACCGGGTGATTGGCGCCGTGATGGCCCTGATGCATCTTTTCGGTCTTCGCGCCCAATGCGAGGCCGAGCATCTGGTGGCCGAGGCAGATGCCGAAGACCGGGATATCGGTCTTAACAAGCGTCTTGATGACAGGCACGGCATATTCGCCGGTTGCCGCTGGATCGCCGGGACCGTTCGACAGGAAGATACCGTCCGGCTGCAAGGCGAGCACGTCTTCGGCGCTCGTTGTTGCCGGCACGACGGTCACCTTGCAGTCGAGGCCGGCAAACAGGCGCAGGATGTTGCGCTTGACGCCGTAATCGAGGCAGACGACGTGATATTTCGCATCCGCCGCGCCGAGTTCGCCGTAACCTTCGTTCCAGACCCACGGCGTCTGCGCCCATTGTGAGGACTGGCCGGACGAGGCGATCTTGGCGAGATCGAGACCTTCCAAGCCGCTCCAGGCCTTGGCTTCGGCCTTCAGCGCCTCGATGTCGAAGACGCCGTTGGGGTCGTGGGCGATCACCGCGTTCGGAGCGCCGTTCTCGCGGATCCAGGCGGTGAGCGCACGCGTGTCGATGCCGCAAAGGCCGATGATACCGCGGGCCTTCAGCCACTGGTCGAGATGCTTGGCGGCGCGGTAGTTTGAGGGGTCGGTAATGTCGGCCTTGAAGATGACGCCGACGGCGCCGTGGCGGGCCGCAGGGGTCAGGTCCTCGATATCTTCGTCGTTGGTGCCGATATTGCCGATGTGGGGAAAGGTGAAGGTGACGATCTGGCCCAGATAGGAGGGGTCGGTCATAATCTCTTCGTAGCCGGTAAGCGCCGTGTTGAAGACGACTTCGGCCTGGACCTTGCCGGTGGCACCGATGCCCCTGCCTTCGATCACCGTGCCGTCGGCAAGAACGAGCAGGGCGGTCGGCTTTTCAGTTGTCCAGGGTGCTGTTGCGGTCATCTTCATCCCGTTTCCGGCGGCCGATGCGCCTAGCCGCGCTCGTCGCCATTTGATCTCGCAGGCGTGTGGGCACGGCAATGCCGCGCGCTTCAGGCCTGATCACGAATTTTGGTGCAGGTGGCGGTAAATAGCCACGCAATCGCTCAGCGTCAATCTTTGTAGCCGGGATTGCGGCCGTTTTCCTGCGCTTTATCGCGACGACGGCGCAATTTATTTGATCCGTCGCATCGGCGTGGTTTATGAAGCGGCATCAAAAAAGGAGTGAAGACATGCTGCGCGATCAACTCGCCACCCAGCTGAAAGAGGCGATGAAGGCCAAGGATTCGGAGCGGCTGTCGACCGTTCGGCTGATTCAGGCGGCCATCAAGGACCGCGACATTGCCAATCGCGGCGCCGGCAAGGAGCAGGCGAGTGACGACGAGATCCTGCAGATCCTCGCCAAGATGGTGAAGCAGCGCGACGAATCGGCAAAGATCTATGAGGAGAATTCCCGACCGGAGCTCGCTGCCAAGGAGCGTGCGGAAATCGCCGTCATTCAGGACTTCATGCCAAAGCAGCTTTCCGACGGCGAAGTGCGCGCCAATATCTCGGCGATCATCGCGGAGACGGGTGCCGCCGGCGTCAAGGACATAGGCAAGGTGATGGCGGCGCTCAAGGAGCGTTATGCCGGCCAAATGGATTTCGCCAAGGCATCGGCAACCGTCAAGGAGCTTTTGAACGGATAAGCATCAGATGGCCCGTCTCGCCTGCGGCTCTCGATGGACCGCAGGTCCGAGCACAGCCTCGGCGGCGGCATCGACGATGGCAAACTTCGCCGCCTGATAGTTCCAATATTCGAGGATGAAGCGGCGCGACAGCCAGAGGTCGCCCTTGCGCGAAGGTTCTGTCCAGCCGACGCTTTCCATGGTCGCGGCCTGGGTCAGAAGCCGCTTCAGGTGGGTATTGGAAATCATGAATTGTTCGCGGAGCTCCCGGAGCGACAGGGGACCGATAACGACGCGCTCGGCCGTGCGAGGAAATTGCGGAAGGCGGGAGATCAGGTAATCCATCACGAGTCCGCCGGAATTCGCCCGGTTGAAGAGGTTGAAGGTGGGGCCGGGATTGCGCACGGACTCACTGCCGATGATCGCCCTTGCGATCCGCGGCTGAATCGCAGCCATTGTTGCGGAGGGGGCGGCGGTGATCTGGTCGGCGCGTTCGCCGCCGTCGAGGCTGTCGAGGATCATCATATGGGTGACGAGCCATCGGGTGAAATGCTGTTCGGCAATTTCGGTCGGTTCCAGATAGCGTGTGCGCTTGTCAGGTCCGGGCACCACACGCAGGAAACGATAGGCCAGCATTTCCTGCATGAAGGCTGCGGCCGTGTTGCGGCTGGCAATGTCATTCTTGACTGCGAAATCGACAAAGCGGCCGGAATAGAGGCCGCCGCTCTGGCCGTCGTCGGGATGACCGTAATGAAGTGCGAAGCCGGCATGGGCCATCAGCCAGCGCTGCTGCGCGGCGAAAATCGATGCGATGCGCGGGCTCTCGCGATAGATCGCAAGCAGTTGATTGACGCACTGTAGGATCGCAGCGAGAAAGCGATCGTCTGCTGCAAGATTTTCCGCGGTGAAAGCCATTGGGGAAGGGTCCAGGGGTTCGGCGCATACATCTTTCATGCACGCGCCGTCTGTCAACGGTTTTGTCGATAAGCGGTTAATTTCAAAGGGAGAGTTGGCAAACAGAGCCTAAAATTTAAGAAGGCAGGAGCTGGGGGCGCTCCTGCCTTCTTGCTCTTTGCTCCCGCCGGCAATGCAGGGCTGAGGCCCAAGCCGGAGGGTATTTGCAAAGGCACCCTTGCGAAGCGGCGCCGGGGGTAGGGATGGTGCTTCGCTCGGGGATCGCTTTGTTGGGATCGAACCTATGGCGGTGCGGTTCTCCGTTCAAATTACAAAAAAATAATGATTGCCGGAAACGGCGCTTCGAGCGACCTTGAGGCGAAGGTTCGGTTGGCGCCGCGCGGATCAAGAGGCGCGATCGACCTTGGTGATAAAAGGCTGTTTTGAAACATTTTAATTCGATTTCGTGTTTCGCCAGCACTTATGTCGCAACTGTTGCGGTGGCCGACCCCAGGCTGTTCGGCGACTATAATGTCGCACCCCTGTCGCAGGGGTGGTCACGCGTTGTTGATTGGATAACCGACGCCGCCACCGTTGGATGCACTTGCCTGTGAATAGCGGGTTTTCCCGACGAGTTTCGTGGCATGGTGCGGCAAAGCAGCTTATATGGAGTTTGGCCAAGAGGGATAAATGCGCTTTTCCAACACCTTTCTCGATGAGATCCGCGACCGCGTTCCGATTTCGAACGTGATCGCGCGCCGCGTCAGCTGGGACAAGCGCAAGACCAATGTCTCGCGTGGCGACTACTGGGCCTGCTGCCCGTTCCATGGCGAGAAATCGCCGAGCTTCCACTGCGAGGACCGAAAGGGTCGGTATCACTGCTTCGGCTGCGGCGTCACCGGCGATCACTTCCGCTTCCTGACGGAGCTGGAGGGCTTGAGTTTTCCCGAGGCCGTGCAGCAGATTGCCGACATGGCGGGCATGCCGATGCCGCTTGTCGATGCCGCGATGGAGAAGCGCGAGAAGGAGCGCGGCTCGCTGATCGACGTCATGGAAATGGCGACCAGCTTCTTCCAGGACCAGCTGCAGACGGCCCATGGCGCAAAGGCGCGCGCCTATCTGCGCGATCGCGGGCTGACGGGGCGAACCATTGAGACCTTCCGTCTCGGTTATGCGCCTGACAGCCGCAATGCGCTGAAGGAATTCCTCGCCGGCAAGGGTGTTTCCAAGGAGCAGATCGAGGCCTGCGGCCTGGTCGTTCATGAAAACGTGCCGGTCTCCTACGACCGCTTCCGCGACCGCATCATGTTTCCGATCCTCTCGTCGCGGGAAAAGGTGATCGCCTTTGGCGGCCGCGCCATGTCATCAGATGCACCCGCGAAATATCTGAACTCCAACGAAACCGAGCTCTTCCACAAGGGCAATGTCCTTTACAATTTTGCCCGCGCGCGTCGCGCCATACAGGGGCTTGGCCGCGGCGATCAGGACGACAATGCGAGCGGCACCATCATCGCCGTCGAAGGTTATATGGACGTGATCGCGCTCTATCAGGCGGGCATCGAAAACGCCGTTGCGCCGCTCGGCACGGCGCTCACCGAAAACCAGCTCGAGCTGCTCTGGAAGATGGTGCCGCAGCCGGTGCTCTGCTTCGATGGCGACGGCGCCGGCATCCGCGCCGCCAATCGCGCCGCCGAACTGGCGCTGCCGCATCTGAAGCCCGGGCGCTCGGTCCGCTTCGCGCTTCTGCCCGACGGCAAGGACCCTGATGATCTCGTACGCGATGAGGGGCGCGCGCCGTTCGACAAGGTGATGAGCCAGGCAAAGCCGCTTTCGGAGATGTTGTGGAGCCGGGAGATCAACACCGGCAAGTTCGATACGCCCGAGGCGCGCGCCGAGCTCGAAGCGCGGCTGAAGCAGCTTGTGGCCGTCATCGCCGACGAAAATGTGCGCCGCCATTACCAGCAGGATATTCGCGACCGGCTGAACGCCTTCTTCCAGCCGCAGTTCCAGAACCGCAACAATGGCGAGCGGCGCGGTTTCAGCGGCAATTCCCGGAACGGCCGTGACAATGCGGCCAAGGCAGGACCGAAAAGCCCCAGCCTGATTTCCGACCGGCTCGCCCGCTCGGGCCCCGTGCGCGGACACCGGGACAATACGGCGCTGCGCGAGAGCGTGCTGGCGCTCACCATCGTCAATCATCCGGCCCTGATGATCGACGATTATGACGAGATCGCCGCGATTGAATATGACAGCCGGGAGCTGCAGCGGCTCTGGTCGGCGATGCTCGGCGCAGCCGCTGCCGTCGCCGGGCCGCATCTGACGCGCGAATATCTGACTGAACGGCTGGAATTCGAAGGCTTCGGTCCGCTTATCAAGAGCCTCGACCAGCAGGTGCGCAATGCGAGGCTGTGGACGGCGACCGAGGAGGCGGCGATGGAGGATGCCCGTGAGGGCTATCGTCAGGCGCTCGCCTTCCACAAACGGGCGAAGGCGCTGCGACGGCAGAAGATGGAACTCGAACGCGAGATCGCGCTGGCGACCGAAGCCGGCGACGGCGAGGCGATCGTTCAGCTGATACGGGCGCAGCAGGAAGTGCATCTTGAAGGCGTACGCCTCGAGAACCAGGAGGCGATCATCGACGGCTTCGGCGTGCTTTCCGGCCGTGTCAAAGGGGCGGCGAGCCACTGATGCCGCTCAGCGAACGCAATGAGCCAGGCTTTTCCGCTTCCGATGCGCTGTTTTCCGCCGGCCGCTCGCCGCTCGACGTCCTGAAGCAGGTCTATGGTTATTCCTCCTTCCGCGGCAAGCAGCAGCAGGTGGTCGAGCATATCGTTTCGGGCGGCGATGCCGTGGTGCTCTTTCCGACAGGTGCGGGAAAATCACTGTGTTTCCAGATTCCGGCGCTTTGCCGCGACGGCGTCGGCATCGTCGTCTCGCCGCTGATTGCGTTGATGCGCGATCAGGTGGAGGCGATGAAGCAGCTCGGCATCAGGGCTGCGGCACTCAATTCGTCGCTGTCGCGCGAGGAGTTCGTCGAGGTTCGCCGGGCGCTTTCGGCGGGAAAGCTCGACCTCCTCTACGTGACGCCCGAGCGCATCCTGACGGACGGTTTCCGCGAGCTGATCGCCAGTGAGAAGATCGCGCTGTTTGCGATCGACGAAGCCCACTGCGTCTCGCAATGGGGCCATGATTTCCGGCCGGAATATCGCGAGCTCGGCCGCCTCGCCGAGCAGTATCCTGATGTGCCCCGCGTGGCGCTGACGGCAACGGCGGACCCGCATACGCGTGACGATATCATCGAGCGGCTGGGGCTCGGCAATGCCGAAATCTTCACAACCAGCTTCGACCGGGCGAATATTGCCTATGAAATCGTCGAGCGCGACCAGCCGCGCCAGCAGCTCCTGCGTTTCCTCTCCGGCCACAAGGGCAACAGCGGCATCGTCTATTGCCTGTCGCGCGCCAAGGTCGAGGATACGGCCGACTGGCTGAACGGGCAGGGCATCCGTGCGCTGCCCTATCACGCCGGCATGGACCGGGCGCTGCGCGACGCCAATCAGGATGCTTTCCTCAAAGAAGAGAACCTCTGCCTGGTCGCCACAGTCGCCTTCGGCATGGGCATCGACAAGCCGAATGTGCGCTATGTCGCCCATCTCGACCTGCCGGGTTCGGTGGAGGCCTATTATCAGGAAACCGGGCGCGCCGGCCGAGACGGGCTGCCGTCCGAGGTCTGGATGGCCTATGGCATGGCCGACGTCATCCAGCGCCGCCGCATGATCGACGAGGGCAATGCCGCAGACGAGATCAAGCGGATCGAGCGCGCCAAGCTCAACGCTTTGCTCGCGATCTGCGAAACCGCCTCCTGCCGCCGGCAGGCGATCCTTGCCCATTTCGGCGAGGCGCATGCCGGCCAATGCGGCAATTGCGACACCTGCCTGAAGCCGGTCGAGACCTGGGAAGGCACGGATGCGGCGATCAAGGCGCTCGCCGCCGTCTACCGCACCGGCGAGCGTTTCGGCGCCGGTCATGTCATCGATGTGCTGGTCGGTAACATCAACGAAAAGACCGAGCGTTTCGGCCATGTGAATATGCCGGTCTTCGGCGCCGGCAAGGACATTCCGGCGCGCACCTGGCAATCCGTCTACCGCCAGCTGCTCGCCATGGGGCTGATCCGTATCGATCATGAGGCCTATGGGGCGCTGAAGCTGGAGCCGGAGGCGCGCGCCGTCTTCAAGCATGAACGGCAGGTTTTCTTCCGCAAGGATCGGCCGGCCTCGGAACGGCGCACGAAGAAGGCCGAGCGCAGCGAGCGCAAATCGGGCCTGACGGGCGCCGACGGGACGCTTTTCGAGGCGCTGAGAGCCGAGCGCATGGCGATCGCCAAATCGCTCGGCGTGCCGCCTTATGTCGTCTTTCCCGATACGACGCTCATTGCCTTTGCGACGGAGCGGCCGCGCAGCCGCAAGGAATTGCTCGGCATATCCGGCGTCGGGCAATCGAAGCTCGAGCGTTATGGCGACGCTTTCCTGGAGATCATTCTTTCGCATGACACGGATTGAACGGACCTGCTGATTTTGGTGCAGCGAGAAGACAAGCAAGCAGCGATATGCTAACCCGATTGCTATAAAAAACGTCAGGAAGGGCCGCCCATGACCTCGCCATTTCTTTCCCATCTCCGGGCCGAAATTTCGGCGCTCAGGGATGCCGGCCTCTACAAGTCAGAGAGGGTCATCAGTTCCAAGCAGGCGGGCGAGATTGCGATTTCCACCGGCGAGCGGGTGCTGAATTTCTGCGCCAACAACTATCTCGGCCTTGCCGACAACGAGGAACTGGCCGAGGCCGGCAAGAAGGCGCTCGACCGCTACGGCTACGGCATGGCTTCGGTGCGCTTCATCTGCGGCACGCAGGAGGAGCATAAGCAACTCGAAGCCCGCATTTCCTCCTTCCTCGGCATGGAGGATACGATCCTCTATTCCTCCTGCTTCGATGCCAATGGCGGCCTGTTCGAGACGCTGCTTGGCGAAGAGGATGCGATCATTTCCGACGCGCTGAACCATGCCTCGATCATCGATGGCGTGCGGCTCTCCAAGGCCAAGCGCTTCCGTTACGCCAACAACGACATGACGGCGCTGGAAGAGGAGCTGAAAAAGGCCGAAGGCAGCCGCTTCAAGCTGATTGCCACCGACGGCGTCTTCTCCATGGACGGCATCATCGCCAATCTCGGTGGCGTCTGCGATCTCGCCGAGAAATACGGCGCCATGGTCATGGTCGACGACAGCCATGCGGTTGGTTTCGTCGGCAGGAACGGTCGCGGCTCGCCGGAACATTGCGGCGTCGAGGGCCGGATCGATATCATCACCGGAACGCTCGGCAAGGCGCTCGGCGGCGCGTCCGGCGGTTACACTTCGGCGAGAGCCGAAGTCGTCGAATGGCTGCGGCAGCGTTCGCGGCCCTATCTGTTCTCGAACACGCTGGCCCCCGTCATCGCTGCCGCCTCGCTCAAAGTATTCGACCTGATCGAAAACGGCGATGCTCTACGCAAGCGCCTTGCCGACAATGCCGATCTCTTCCGCAACGAGATGACGAAGCTTGGCTTCACCCTTGCCGGCGAAGGCCATCCGATCATTCCGGTCATGTTGGGTAATGCAAAGCTCGCCCAGGACATGGCGGGTCTGATGCTGAAGAAGGGGATCTATGTCATCGGCTTCTCCTTCCCCGTCGTGCCGAAGGGCCAAGCCCGCATCCGCACACAGATGTCGGCGGCGCATTCGAAGGCGGATGTGGAACGGGCGATCGCGGCCTTTGCGGAAGCTGGGCGGGAACTGGGTGTGATTTGAGGAGGCTTCTTCTCCCTTCTCCCCACCGGGGAGAAGAAGTCCGTCAGGACAGATGAGGGGGCGAGCGAAGCGAGGTTTCGAGCGGTAAGCGAGAAACAATATTGGATTTGGGCGGCGTGCCGTGTGGCCCCTACGGGCACCTTCTCCCCGCTGGGGAGAAGAGGGAATAGCGAAGTCTGCGCCAAGCAAAGGTGGGGTAGTTGAATGTCGAACATGATGAAGGCGCTGGTCAAGTCGAGGCCCGAGGTCGGGCTCTGGATGGAGAATGTGCCGGTGCCGGAGGTCGGGCCGAACGATGTGCTGATCCGGGTGAAGAAATCGGCGATCTGCGGCACCGACGTTCATATCTGGAATTGGGACCAGTGGGCGCAGAAGACTATTCCGGTGCCGATGGTCGTCGGTCATGAATTCTCCGGTGAGATCGCCGAGGTCGGTTCGGCGGTCACCCGCTATCATGTCGGCGAGCGGGTCTCCGGCGAGGGGCATATCGTCTGCGGCAAGTGCCGCAATTGCCGCGCGGGCAGGGGGCATCTCTGCCGCAACACGCTGGGGGTCGGCGTCAACCGGCCGGGTTCCTTTGGCGAATTCGTCTGCATTCCCGAAAGCAATGTCGTGCCGATCCCGGACGATATATCCGACGAGATCGCCGCGATCTTCGACCCCTTCGGCAATGCCGTGCATACCGCGCTTTCCTTCGATCTCGTCGGCGAGGACGTGCTCGTCACCGGCGCCGGCCCGATCGGCATCATGGGGGCGCTCGTCGCCAAGCGTTCCGGCGCTCGCAAGGTCGTCATCACCGATATCAATCCGCATCGTCTGGACCTGGCGCGCAAGCTCGGTATCGACCATGTCGTCGACGCATCGAAAGAAAATCTCGCCGACGTGATGAAGGCGATCGGCATGACGGAAGGGTTCGACGTGGGGCTCGAAATGTCGGGCGCAGCACCCGCCTTCCGCGATATGATCGACAAGATGAACAATGGCGGCAAGATCGCCATTCTCGGCATTGCACCGGCCGGGTTCGAGATCGACTGGAACAAGGTGATCTTCAAGATGCTCAATCTCAAGGGCATCTATGGCCGTGAGATGTTCGAGACCTGGTACAAGATGATTGCCTTCGTCCAGGGCGGCCTCGATCTTTCGCCGATCATTACCCATCGCATCAAGATCGATGATTTCCGCGACGGTTTCGAGGCGATGCGGTCGGGCAATTCAGGCAAGGTCGTGATGGATTGGATGTGAGGAGGACGACATGCTCTATGGAAGCTGTCATTGCGGTCAACAGGCACGTCATCCGGCATCATTTCTGCGCCAAATGCGGCATCGCACCCTTCGGCGAGGGCGTGGCCCCTAATGGCTCGGCGATGGCTTCGATCAATCTGCGCTGCATTCCCGCTGTCGATCTCGGCGCACTGAAGGTGACGCCCTATGATGGCGCTGCGCATTAGCCCGCCGATACCCGCCCGGAAAGAGGGAAATATATCCCCGTCGCAACTGCGTCAAAAAGCTGAAACAACGGGCGCGGCGAGCAAAATCTCGGCCGCCCTTGTCTTTTGTTTGCTGCTTCTTAAATAAGGTTCGCAATCGCAGCCGCGGTTCAAAGCCTGTGGATAAGGCTTTTTCCGAGTTTTCGCGGGCTTTTTTGCTGGAAAAGCTTGACGAGAACAAAAAATGTGGGAATCACCGTTCGACTTGTTGAAGCGGTGAACAGGGTCAAGGCGGATCGCGCAACCATGGCCGGAAATCCAAAGGCAAGAAAACTTTGCTGTCCGGTGCCGGCGATCGTGGTTAATCAGACTTTAAATGTCATCCCGTTAGGTGGGCTCAGGTGATTGAAGGGCGACGCGAGCGGCGCGTCAGGCCCTGAGACGGCCCATTCACCGTAGCGAGATTGGATAGCGTCAGGAAGGCGACGATATAAATGGCAACCAAGGTCAAAGAGAACGAAGACGCGGAAGTCGAACGCGACGGCGCAAGCGACGGCCCTCTTCTCGATCTTTCCGACGACGCGGTCAAGAAGATGATCAAGGCCGCCAAGAAGCGCGGCTATGTGACGATGGACGAGCTGAACGCCGTCCTGCCGTCCGAGGAAGTGACCTCCGAGCAGATCGAAGACACGATGTCGATGCTGTCGGACATGGGCATCAACGTTATCGAGGACGAGGAAGCCGAAGAGGCTGGTGCTTCCGGCAGCGGCGATGACGATGACGCCGGCGGCGATGAGGACAGCGAAGGCGGCGAACTCGCGCCTTCGGCTGGCACCGCGCTGGCGACCGCCAAGAAGAAAGAGCCGACCGACCGTACCGATGATCCGGTGCGCATGTATCTGCGCGAGATGGGCTCGGTGGAGCTTCTGTCGCGCGAGGGCGAAATCGCGATCGCCAAGCGCATCGAAGCCGGCCGCGAGACGATGATCGCCGGTCTCTGTGAGAGCCCGCTGACCTTCCAGGCCCTGATCATCTGGCGCGACGAACTCAACGAAGGCACGACGCTGCTGCGCGAGATCATCGATCTCGAGACGACCTATTCCGGTCCGGAAGCCAAGGCCGCGCCGCAGTTCCAGAGCCCCGAGAAGATCGAGGCCGACCGCAAGGCGGCGGAAGAGAAGGAAAAGACCCGGCGCGCCCGCTCCGGTGACGACGACATTACCGATGTCGGCGGCGAAGGCCTGCCTCCTGAAGAGGAGGAAGAAGACGAGGACGAGTCCAACCTCTCTCTCGCCGCGATGGAAGCCGAGCTGCGCCCGCAGGTCATGGAAACGCTCGACATCATCGCCGAGACTTACAAGAAGCTGCGCAAGCTGCAGGACCAGCAGGTGGAGCAGCGCCTCGCGGCCACCGGCACGTTGTCTTCCGCCCAGGAGCGCCGCTACAAGGAGCTCAAGGACGAGCTGATCAAGGCGGTCAAGTCGCTGTCGCTCAACCAGAACCGCATCGACGCGCTGGTCGAGCAGCTCTACGACATCAACAAGCGCCTCGTGCAGAACGAAGGCCGCCTGCTGCGCCTGGCCGAATCGTACGGCGTCAAGCGCGACTCATTCCTCGAGCAATATCAGGGCGCCGAGCTCGATCCGAACTGGATGAAGTCGATCGGCAATCTGGCCGCCCGCGGCTGGAAGGAATTCGCCAAGTCCGAGAATACGACGATCCGCGACATCCGCCAGGAGATCCAGAATCTGGCGACGGAAACCGGTATTTCGATCTCGGAATTCCGCCGCATCGTGCATATGGTGCAGAAGGGCGAGCGCGAAGCTCGCATCGCCAAGAAGGAAATGGTCGAAGCGAACCTTCGCCTCGTCATCTCGATCGCCAAGAAGTACACGAACCGCGGTCTGCAGTTCCTCGACCTCATCCAGGAAGGCAATATCGGCCTGATGAAGGCGGTCGACAAGTTCGAATACCGTCGCGGCTACAAGTTCTCGACCTATGCGACGTGGTGGATCCGTCAGGCGATCACCCGCTCGATCGCCGACCAGGCCCGCACGATCCGCATTCCGGTGCACATGATCGAGACGATCAACAAGATCGTCCGGACCTCGCGTCAGATGCTGCACGAGATCGGCCGTGAGCCGACGCCGGAAGAACTGGCCGAAAAGCTCGCCATGCCGCTCGAAAAGGTCCGCAAGGTCCTGAAGATCGCCAAGGAGCCGATCTCGCTCGAAACCCCGGTCGGCGACGAAGAGGATTCACACCTCGGCGATTTCATCGAGGACAAGAATGCGCTGCTGCCCATCGACGCCGCCATCCAGGCGAACCTGCGTGAGACGACGACCCGCGTTCTCGCCTCGCTGACGCCGCGCGAAGAGCGCGTGCTGCGCATGCGCTTCGGCATCGGCATGAACACCGACCACACGCTGGAAGAAGTCGGCCAACAGTTCTCGGTCACCCGCGAACGTATCCGCCAGATCGAAGCGAAGGCGCTGCGCAAGCTGAAGCATCCGAGCCGCTCGAGAAAGCTGCGCTCCTTCCTCGACAGCTGACGCTTCGACAATGCCGTCATGAATTGGAAAAGCCGGGTTTTACGCCCGGCTTTTGCTTTTATGATTAGTACCAATGATCCCGGCGGCTTCTTGTCGCCTGGTGGTGACAAGCCTATAATCCGGCCGCGGGGGAAGGATCGATCGCAACGTGCGAGGGGCGACATCTGCCTGCATGGCCAACTTCCGTCGGGTCCAGATGATTGCAGGCCTTGCCGGCCTGAAATCCGAATCCGGATCTCATCCAGGAGAGAGCATGATGTCGTCTGCTCACCTTTTCGGCACCACGCTCTGGGAGGTGCGATATGACCACTTATATTCTTTTGATCGATTGGACGGACCAGGGCATCCGCAATGTCCGAGACTCGCCGAAACGGCTGGACGCGGCGAAGAAATTGCTCGCCAGCGTCGGCGGCTCCTTCAACCAGTTTTTTCTGACAATGGGCGGGCACGACATGGTCGCCGTCTGCGAGGCGCCCGATGATGCCGTCATGGCGCATTTCACCCTGTCTCTGTCCATGGGCGGCAATGTCCGGACCGAGACGCTGAAGGCCTTTCCGGAGGCGGCCTATCGGGATCTGATAGGTTCGATCAGCTAGACCGAGCCACAATCAGGTGGCGACAACGGCCCCGCCGGCCCATCAGCCGGGCGGCGATCACGAGGTTTTTTGCTTTTGCGGCTTGATGCTGCCGGCTTTAAAGGCCACATCGCTGCTGTGACAGACGAAGTGGACCTGGCAGAGACGACTCACGAGACGGTAAAACGGCGGCCCGAAATCCGCTGGGGGATCGGTGTGTCCGTGCTTCTGCATGTCCCCATCGTTGCGCTCCTGATTTTCGGCCTGCCGAAAATCGAGCCGAAGCCGCCGGAGGACGAGAGCGTGAAGGTGGAGCTCGTCCCGCCGCCGGAGGAAAAGAAGCCGGAAGAGAAGAAGCCCAAGGAAAAGCCGCCGGAGCCGAAGCCGCCCCAAGAGGCTAAGAAGGCGCCTCCGCCACCACCACCGCCACCTCCGCCGGCAAAGAAAGCTGTCGAGCCAGCCAAGCCGAAGCCCATGCCAACCCTCAATCCCGTTACCGAATTTGGAATTAGGAATAGCGGTCCTGACAAAGCCTTGGCAGGGAATTCTTCTCAAGGTGAAAAGAAAGCTGCAACAACTCTACCCCGGCACGATGATGCATCGGCGCAGAAGTCGACGCAGACGGTAGTGGCAGAACCAAAAACTGAGGAGCCGCCATCCAAACCCGTGCCAGAGGATGTGAAACTGCCCGAGGTGGCTGCGATGGACGTTTCTCCGAAGCCCACAGGGCTGCCGACGGAAGCCTCCGGCGAAGCCAATACGACGATCGAGCCGGCCAAACCGCCTGAGCAGAACATTGCCGATAAGCCGACAACCCTGCCTGAAACAAAGGTTCTCCCCGAGGCGAAAACGCTGTTTTCTCGGGCGGCGGATAGCAGTTTATTTGCGCAAACGGCGATGGACGGCCTTTCGCGCAAACAGCGAGTGGCGACGCTTTGCACCACCGAGCTGCAGGGCCAGCTTGTTCACGGCTCGCCGCCGTATTTCCCCTCCGCATTGCCGAGTTTCGGCTTGCGGGCGGGTACGATTCTCGACGTGAAGGATGCAGCCTTTGGCACAGCCAAAGGCTGGTTCCAGGTTCGTTTCCGTTGCGAGGTGGATGAGGGAGCGACCAAGGTGGTGTCCTTTGCTCACCAGGTGGGTGGACGAGTCCCCCGCAGCCAGTACCCGAAATATGATATCGATGACTAAAGCGCGCCGCGATCTTCGTCGTCTCGCAACCAGCCACGCGCAAGGAACCCTGCCTAACCTCTCCTCGTTGGCCGTGATGGTACGGTGAAGAAGGGACAATGATATGTCGAACGAGATCGAGCGTTTTCTTGAGCGTCAGGATGAAGCCATCAGCGCGCTGTTCCTGGAAAACAAGGGTGACGAGCTGACCGATATCCTGGTGGCGGCGCTCGAAGAGGCGTTCGAGATCCTGCTCGAAGCAGCCCCCGCCGAAACGCTGCATTGACATCTTTCGAGAGATTGCCACGTCGGCTTGCTGCCCAGCTGGCCCGCTACCGGATGGAGCGGGCTGCGCTCGGCCGTTCGGCGGCGAGCGTCTTTCGCCTGGAAGGCGAGGGGCTGCCGGCGCTTTATCTGAAGGTCGAGGCGGCGGGGCCGTTCGGCGAACTTGCCGACGAGGCGGCCCGGCTCTCCTGGCTCAAGGCTTGCCGCCTGCCATGCCCGCAGGTGATCGCCCGGGAAAGCGACGGCGAGCACAATTGGCTGCTGGTGAGCGCGCTGCCGGGAAGCGACCTTGCCTGCGCCTCGGCGCTGACGCCGCTTGCGCGCGTCGAATTACTGGCGGAGGCACTGCTCGATCTTCATCGCCTGCCGATCACCTCCTGTCCGTTCGACCACCGCCTGGAAAAACGCCTGCCGGTAGCCAAGGCGCGCATGGAAGCGGGAATCGTCGATGAAGAGGATTTCGATGCGGCCCGGCTTGGCAAGAGCGCTGCCGAACTTTTCGCTGAGCTTGAGAGCTTAAAGCCGGGCAGCGCGGATCTCGTCGTCACCCATGGCGACGCCTGCCTGCCGAATTTCGTCGCCTCCGATGGCCAATTCTCAGGCTATATCGACTGCAGCCGCCTCGGCGTCGCCGATCGCTATCAGGATATCGCGCTCGCCTGCCGCAGCATCGCCTATAATTTCGGCGAGGCGCTGGTTCAGCCCTTTCTCGATCGTTACGGCCTGCCGGCGCCTGATCCGGCAAGGCTCCATTACTATCAGCTGCTCGACGAGTTCTTCTAAAGCATGTCGCGCAAAAGTGTGCAGCGGTTTTGCGAGAACGACATGCGTAAAAACAAAGACCTAAAGCGCGGAGAGCGAATCTGAAAGATTGCGACGCACTTTAGACGGTTGCGTCATCAAGGCGCGGCTGGCAGAGTTGCCGGCATCGGACCTGCGGGTGTGAAATGCCGAAAAACCAGTTCAGGATGCTGCGCTCTGCGTTTCCAGGTGTCGAAGCGGTGGAAGCCGAAACGCCTCACAGTTTCGCCAGGCACACGCATGAGCAGTTCGGCATCGGCCTCGTGTCATCGGGGGCGCAGAAATCGCTGAGCGGGCGCGGCGTGGTGGAGGCCGAGGCCGGCGATATCATCACCGTCAATCCGAACGAGGTGCATGACGGCGCGCCGCTCGGCGAGCGTCGGTCGTGGCGCATCCTCTATTTCGATCCCGAGATCGTCACCGGCCTCTCGCAAGAGATCGGGCCAGGGCGCTCGGAAATCCCGCATCCCGTCATTCGCGATGCGGCGATCGCCGCCCGCTTCGAAACGCTGTTTCGCGCGGCGACCGCGAGTGCTGCCGACGGGCTGCTTTGCGAGGAACTGCTTCTTCAACTCGTCGCCGATGTCATGCGGGAAGGCGGCGACCGCGAGGAGAGGCCGCCGGTGCCGGCATCCATCCGCGCGGCGCGGGACCTGATCGATGACGATCCTCTTGCCGCCGTCTCGCTTGCCGATCTTTCCAGGGAAAGCGGCCTCAGCCGCTTCCAGGTGCTGCGCGGCTTCGCCAGGGCGACGGGACTGACGCCGCATGCCTACCTCGTGCAGGCCCGCATTCATATCGCCCGGCGGCTGATCGCACAGCGCACGCCGCTTGCGGAAGCCGCCTTTGCCAGCGGCTTTGCCGACCAGAGCCACATGACGCGTGTCTTCGTGCGCAAATACGGCCTGTCGCCGCGGCTTTACGCCGGCGCTTTTCTCTGAGCGGTGAGACCCAGCCACCGGCCGTCGTCCTTCGAGGTGCTTCGGCCTGCGCGCCTCAGAGGACTGGTCGTGGGTGCCGCGGCCCGCGACCTCACTCCAGCCTTATCCTGAGGTGCCCTGCAAGGGGCCTCGAAGGACGGGGCTGGCCACCTTGCTTTGGTTCGTACGCCTGCAATTTCGTTCAAGACCCCGACCGGTCGCTGCTGTTTCCTCGGCGCATCCAATCGGAGGCACAGAATGTCGAGACAGGTTCAAGGTTATTTCTATCTGGCGCTGGCCATGCTGACGGTCGGCAGCACTGTCATTGCGAGCAAGATCATCGCGTCAGGACTGCCGCCCTTCACCGCCACCGGCTTGCGCTTCGCCTTCGCTCTTCCCGTCTTTTTCCTGCTGATGCGGGCAAGCGGTGCGCGGTTGCCGAAGCTCTCCGGGCATGACCGTCTCATTCTCGTCATTCAGGCCGGCGCCGGCAGTGTCGGGTATACGACGCTGCTGATATCGGGTCTCAGCCTGACCTCGGCCGCCGATGCCGGCGTCATTATCGGCACGCTGCCGGTGGTCTCGGCGGCGGTTTCGATCCTGCTGCTGCGCGAACGGCCGGGTCGCGCCCTGCTGCTGGCGGTCGCGCTGGCAAGCGCCGGCCTGTTTTCGATCGCCTTCACGCCGGGGGCGACCGGCGGCTCGCTTGCCGGCAATCTGCTGATTTTCCTCGCGGTCATCTGCGAGGGCTTGTTCATTCTCTTGAACAAGCGGCTGACGGCCGAGATCCCGCCCGTTGCCCAGTCGATGCTGATGACCGGCATCGGCTTCGTCGTCTCGATCGTTCCGGCGATTTTCGAGGCGCCCCTTCATGGGTTTTCCGCAAGCGCTGCCGCTGCCGTCGTCTATTACGCCCTGGTGCCGACCGTCGGCGGCTTCCTGCTGTGGTATGCAGGGGCAGAGAGGGTGAGCGGCATGGAAGCCGCGCTCTTCACCGCGCTTGCGCCCGTTTCGGCCGTCATGCTCGCTTTCGTCATTCTCGGCGAGCAGGTCGGCTTCAGCCAGATTGCCGGCATCGCCTGCGTGCTGGCGGCCGTGTTCGGGCTCGCCTTTGTAGGAAACCACAGGAAATTCATCGAAGGAAAATGATCATGCAGTTCAGCCATTCCAACGCGATTTGGCAGGCTTTTCCGCAGCTTCGCGCCGGAGCGCTTTATGCCGAAGGCATTCATGCGTCGGCAGACGTCGAAGAGGCGGTCGCAAGTTTCAGCGCGATTGCCGATGCTCGCCTCGCTGAAGCCCAGGAAAGCGAGTTCCCGGAGATCCAGGCCTGGCGGCGCGGCTTTTCCCGCATGGGCTTGAAGCCGACGCAGTATCGCTCGGCCTCCGAGGCGCTGCTGCGCCGCTTCCGTCAGGAGCGCGCGCTGCCGCGCCTTCATCCGCTCGTCGATCTCTGCAATGCGATTTCACTCGCCTTTGCCATTCCTGTCGCCGTCTTCGACACGGAAAAAATTGTCGGCGATCTGCAGGTGCGGCACGCAACGGGACATGAGACCTATCTCACTTTCGGCGGTCAAAGCGAACATCCGGAGCCTGACGAAGTGATCTTCGCGGATAGCGAAGGCAGAGCGCATGCGCGCCGCTGGACGAACCGGCAGAGCGGGCTTTCGGCGGTGCGGGCGAGGACGCGCTCGGTGCTGGTCGTCGCCGAGGCGCTGCACGCCGGCGCCGGCGAGGAAAGCGCCAGGCTGGTTGCGACGCTCGCGGATGCGCTCGCGCGTCACTGGTCGGTGACAGTGGCGACCGCCGCCCTCAGCCACGCATCACCGCGTTTCGAATTCCAGGCATGAGGGGAGGAAAGGTCAGGGGCTTGGGCCGGCGGCATGCGCGCCCTATCTCAGGGGCATCGCCATCTTCTGGAGACGAACCCGATGTTGGACAAGTCGATCAAGATTCCGGGGCCGGACCATCCGATCACCGTTGAGCACAATCCCTGCCGCGTTGTCATCACCGTCGGCGGCCGGACGATTGCCGATAGCCGCAACGCGCTGACGCTGCGCGAGGCTTCCTATCCGCCGGTCCACTATATTCCGCGCAGGGATATCGACATGTCGCTGCTTCAGCGCACCGATCACGCCACACATTGCCCCTACAAGGGCGATGCCTCCTATTATAGCATTGCTCTGGGTGGCGAACGCTCCGAGAACGCGGTGTGGACCTACGAAGCCCCGCATGCCGCCGTCAGCAACATCAAGGACCATCTCGCCTTTTATCCCGACCGTGTCGACGCAATCGAGGAATTGGCTTCGCCCGAGGCCGGCGCCTTCTGAGGATTGCCGGACGGCGGGCGCTGAAAATCGTTCGGGCGGAACCTGTCGCCTCCAGCATCGTTAGGGGCATCATCGAAGGAGCATGCCGTGCCGAAATTCCACTTCCAGCTCTTCGATCGCGATGGTGTCGGCACCGAGACCGGATACGAATTCGAATCCGTCGAGGCTGCCAAGGCAGAGGCGCGAAGGGTCCTCGCGGAAATGGCAGCCGAAGGCCTGCCGACTGCGCCTTTGAACATGCTTTCGGTCGAACTTTTCGACGAAAGCCGCAAACCGCTTGCCGAAATTCGGCTGATTCTGGAAGAGATCGCGAAATAGAAGCGATCGGAATTCGACAGGAGGAATGGCTGTCGACGCCTCCCGGGCAATCGCGGAACTATGTCAAATTTAATTGCCGCCTGCCGGCGCGGGGTCTTAATGCATGTCGCACGGAAGTGTGCGGATGACGACATGCATGAAAGCAAGGAGCTAGAGCGCATTTATCGACCGAGTCGATGTGATGCCTATAGGGGACCCGGCGGCAACCAGAGGCCGTCATCGGATGACGTCGAGCCATTCATTGCTGAAGACGAGACTGGCGACTGTGACAGGATCGCCGCGCTCGTCGCGGACCGTGACGGCAATCGTCATGCGGTCACCTGCGGGCAACTCGTCTCGGGCCACGTCCAGCAGGATGCGGGTCACCTCTTTGGGGATGTCTTCACGAGATTTGAGCTCGGTGCCGTGCTCGTCGCGGGTCGGACCTTCCCCGTTATGTAGATCGAAATAGTAGCGAGCCATGTTCTTTCCTGCGCGTCAGAGAAGAAATAACCAATGAAGACAATTGTTCCCGAGGCTAGACGTTGATTTTTATAGAAAATACAGGTCGCACCGAGAGGGTCCCGAGCCATCGCGATAGCGGGAGACAGGACCGTGATTGAGTCCCTGTTGCTGAACCTTGGAAGCCGTGATGTGCTGTCGAGCGAAGAGGAAAACCTTCTTCGGTCGATCCTCGTCAAGGACAGGCAATTCGCCGTCGGAGAAGATCTCGTTTCCCAAGGCAGCCGGCCGCCCTTCAGCACGCTGCTGCTCGATGGGTTCGCCGCGCGCTACAAGGTGATGGCGGACGGCAGCCGGCAGATCACCGCTCTTCATGTTGCCGGCGACTTTGTTGACCTTCATGCTTTTCCCGTCAAGGTAATGGATCATGGCATCGTTGCGCTCTCACCCTGCCACGTCGCCTTGGCCGATCATGCCGACTTGAGGGCGATCACCGAGCGCATGCCGCATTTGACGCGGCTGCTTTGGCTCGACACGCTGGTCGATGGCGCTATTCACCGGGAATGGATCGTCGCCATGGGGCGGCGCTCCAAACGCGCCCAGATCGCCCATCTCGTCTGCGAACTCTTCATGCGGCTGAAGGTCGTCAGGCGGACCCAGGGCGAAAGCTTTCAGTTTCCGCTGACGCAGATCGAGATGGCTGACGTGCTCGGCATATCGGTGGTCCACCTCAACAAGACGCTGCAGGCGCTCAGGCGCGAGGGCGTCTTCACCTGGGAGAACCGAACGATCACCATCGTCGATTGGGAACGTCTGCAGGAGATCGCCGAATTCGACCCCGCCTATCTCAGCATCTCCCGGGAGCCGCGCTGATATCACCGGCATCGCATGCGCGTTGAAAGGGAGGAACGGCGCCGTTAGGCTGGCGGAAATCACTTGATGGGGCGGTGCGTGACGAAGACTTTTCTACCCTACGTATTGGCGGCGGTTTTCGCGGCGGGACCGGCTGCGGCGCAGACCGAATGGCAGGCGGTCGAGGAGGTGCGGCCTTATTCGATTTCAGGCAAGACCGGTGCCGAACTGTATGAATCGATCGGGGCACAGGGCCCCAAGGCCGGCGATACCGGCAGGGTCATTGCGCATACGACGTTCAAGCTTACCTGGACCCGCAAATACGAGCCGCAGGGCAATGCCTGCGTCATCGTCACCAACCGGCCGAAGCTCATCATCACCTACACGCTGCCGAAGCCTTCAGCCGCGCTGCCGGCAGACGTCAAGAGCAACTGGGATGGCTTCATTTCAGGCGTTGCCGCACATGAGCGGGTGCATGGCGAAACCATCAAGGACATGGTTAGGGAAATCGAGGCGATGAGCGTCGGCCTCACGGTCGCCGACGATCCGGATTGCCAGAAGATCAGGGTCGAGCTGACGCGGCGGCTCGGCGAGATTTCCGCAAGGCAGCGCCAGCGCGGCCGCGACTTCGACAAGGTCGAAATGGGCGACGGCGGCAATATCCAGCAGCTCATTCTCAAGCTGGTGAATGGACCCTGAGAGGGTGGCGGGCATGGATCCCCACACGAGCATGCGCCTGCCCCATGAGGCCATTGACTTGGCAGTCATGGGGCACCAACTCGCGGGGATGTCATTGCGAGACGGAGAGCGCCCGTGCCCCAGACAATCCTCACCGTGTCCACACGCGGCCAGGGACTTTACGAATTCACCAATCAGGCGGGGGCCTTCGTCAGCGCCTCGGGACGGGAGGAGGGGCTTCTCACCGTCTTCGTGCGCCACACATCCTGTTCGCTGCTGATCCAGGAAAATGCCGATCCCGACGTGCGCAGCGACCTTCTCACCTTCTTCCGCCGCCTCGTACTGCCGACCTCGGATCCGTCGATGGGCTGGGTCCTGCACAGGGCCGAGGGGCCGGACGACATGCCGGCGCACATCAAGGCGGCGCTGACGCAGGTGTCGATCGGCATTCCCGTCGCCAGGGGGCGTCTGACGCTCGGCATCTGGCAGGGCCTCTATCTCTTCGAACATCGCGACCAGCCGCACCGGCGCGAAATCGTGCTGCATCTCGGGAGCTGAGAGCGCCCCGCGCCCTCGCCGAGGCTATGGCATATCGATCAACCCACCAGCCACACGGCATACCGATAAGCCCTCATCCTGAGACGCCTAGGCCATAGGCCGCAGCATCGAAGGACGGGGGCGGATGATGAACGGTCTCCCACGGACGGAGATCATGCGAATCCCGATCGGAAGGAGAGCCGTCGAAAACCGCTCATCTTCTTGTGAATGCAAACTGAATGACCGGTTTGAACAGCATTCAGCTTGCCGCGTTTAGTGTCGAGGCAATCCCTGAAGGGAGAGCTTAAAAGACCAATCGACGGAGACACTCCATGACGCATTTCCTCGCCAAGGCTTGCCTTGCCGCAGTGCTCGCCCTCTCATCCATTCCGGCCACTGTTTCCACGGCGGAAGCCGCGGGGCCGCAGACGAACTTCATCGTCGAGGCGCAATATTATCGTCCAATCCGCGGCTGCTCGCCGATGCACGCCGTGAACAAGGCGCGCGATTTCGGCCTGCGCCGAGCCCATATCACCCGCATGTCGCCACGTGTCGTCGTCGTCGCCGGGCGCGACCGGCGCGGCTGGGACAGGATGGTCTTCGCCAATGTTCGCGGTTGCCCGCTGATCCGGCGCTGACGATGATGCGGCAGGCACCGACGGCGCTTGCCGCCCCTTTTGCCTTGACGGCGGCACTTTCAGCCGTCTCTTCTCAGGTTTGTCTAAGTGATTCCACTGACGCTTCGGCGTGATGCGGAGAGTGGGGAAAGCGGCTCGACCGCAACCGACTATAGAACGAAAGGTTTTTCGACGATGCAGTTTCTGGCAAAGGCGGGCCTTGCCGCCATGCTGATCGCCGGCACACTTGCCGGCACGGTGGTCCCGGCGGCCGCCCAGTTTAGTATCATTATCGGCGATCAGGATCGTGATCCGCCGCGCGATTATCGCCGTCCGCCTCCGCCGCCGGGCTTCGGCCGGCGCCCGCGCGGCTGCGACCCGCGTCTGGCGGAAGATCTCGCCCGCGATTGGGGTTTCCGCCGCGCGCGCGTCGTCGACATCACCCCGCGCCGCGTCATCGTCCAGGGCTGGACCCGCCGTGGCCCCGATGAAATGAGCTTCGCCAACGTCCGCGGCTGCCCCGCTTTGCGCCGCTGATCGTCCAGCGCCCGTCTCGCTGAACCGGCACGGGCGGTTTCTTTGTGAGATTCCAAAGCCGCGCGCCTGGAAGGACGTGCGGCTTTCAGTTTAATGGCAGGAGCTCCCTTTCCTGGGCCTTGTGCCGCGGCTGTCCTGCCGATGAAAATAACAAGACCAGCCCCTCATCCGCCTGCCGGCACCTTCTCCGCGCTCTGGCGGGAGAGAGGGTTAGGGTGAGGCGCAGCAGTCGGCGCTCGCAGGCGACGCCAGCAGTCAGCATGCCGCGCGCCTCTAAAAAAGACGCGCGGCGCTTCCGTTTACTGCTCGATGGCGAAGGTCACGGTGACGCTGACAGTGTAATTGTTCTCGCCGCCCTGGACGGGAACGGCAGCGTCGGCTTCCTTCATCATCGTGGCGCGATAAGCGGGCTGCGGCAGCGGACGCGGCTCATTCTCGTTGATTTCGATGATACGGCCGAGCTTGACGCCGGCGGCTTCGCTCAGCGTTTTCGCCTTCTTGACGGCTTCGGCGACGGCGTTCTTGCGCGCCTCTTCGAGCGCCGCCTCCGGCTTGTCGTTGGTGAACTGGATGTCGCCGCCCTGGTTGATGCCGAGGGTAACGGATTGGTCGATCACCTGGCCGAGCTTGGAAAGGTCGCGCAGGCGCACGGTAACCGAGTTGATCGTCTGGTAGCCGATCAGCTGCGGCTGCTGCTGCTGGCCGTCGACCGGCTGCGGATAATTGAACTGCGGCTGGATGGAGAAGCCTGAGGTCTGCAGATCGCGCTCGGCGATTCCGCCGTCCTTCAGCGCCTTCAGCACGTCGTTCATCGCCTTGTTGTTCTCATCGAGCGCTTCACGGGCGGTCTTCGCCTGCTTGACGACGGCGAGGTTGACGACCGCCATGTCCGGCGCCAAGGACGATTCGCCATCGCCAGTCACCGAAATCACCGCCTCACGCGGCTTTGCCTCCTGCGCCAATACAGGCGCGGCGCTGCCGAGCGGCAGAGCAAGAAGGGCAGTCATCACAAGTGTCTTGGAAAAAATCGGCGCCATGTTTCATTCCCTAGTTGTCGTTTCCCGATGAGCTTTCTGTCGGTTGATTGTGAAGCTATTGCGGCGGAAGGGAGGAGCGGTGGCGGAACGGGAGAAAAATGTGAGGGTGCGGGAGGAGAGGGGTGCTGCCCCGGCCCCGCTAGGGTCTCGCCCCGTCATTAGGTTCCTCATGGGGAGGTTGGTTGGGGTGAAGGTCCCCTCCTTCTCATCCCTCATTCCTGACGAGCACAGGAATGAGGGAGGTTGAGGGTGACGCGCTGATCAATCGCCGATGGCTCGGCTTTCCGGCTCCGAAGCAACCTTCGGGCCGATGATTGGCGCAACACCGTTGAAGAACGGCATGACGATCTGCCGACATATGGCGCCCGCCTCCAGGACCGAGACCGGCACGAACTTTGTGGGCCTGGTCGGCAGTTCCACGATTTCTGAGGACAATCGGCGGTTCTCTTCATCGGCAATCTATGGGTCACGCAATCTGAACGGCCCAACGGCATCGGCACGAAGCTGATGGCGGCGGCGGAGGAGGGGCGCCGCCGCGCCGCAGTCGTGGCCTGCGTCGACACGCTCTCGACCCAGGCGCCGAGCTTCTATCCGAAGCTCGGCTATATCGAATTCGGCAGGATTGGCGGCTACGCCGAAGGCCGGCCGATCGACAGAATCTGGTTCAGGAAGGAGTTATCCGCCGCTTGAAAAGATTGGTCAGCGGCGGCTTTGCGCCGCGCGTCAGGCGCCGAAATCATCCATGAAGGAGGGATGAATCGCGGGCTTGCGCTCTTCGCGCGCTTCGCGAATGCGCTGGGGAACCGCACCGAGACCGGCGACAAAACGGGTCAGGAGGTTGCGGTTGAAAAGTTTCTGTAGGCTCATGGCAGTTCACTCATTGTTTTTTTTGTTAGCTGGCGGCATATATTTTGCGCAGGCTGCCTTAACAACGGGCAATTTTGCATGACAGTTATGTGACAGCGCATAGTCTTGAAAAGATGGGCTGAAAGGCGATCACTTTAGCGTGACAAGAACCTACCGGAGGCAGTCGATTGCCGCAGATCAATGCTCTCTGCACCGCGGCGTGTAAATTGTACGGCTTGGGTTGAAGCCATGCCCGAAGGAGAAGCTCAGATGAACCGATTTTTCGCATTGATCGCGACCGGAACGCTGATCAGCCTTGCCACGCTCATTTCGGCCTGCACATCATCAGGATACATCGACCAGACTTCGTCGATCGACGGCGGTTACTACTACGAGAGTCAGCCGCTCAATCCGGCCTGCGGTGGTGGGTTCAGGCCAAGCGATGGGCGTTCATGCAGTTATTAGAGGGTGCGCTACTTGCCATGACCGCTTCGGCGGATATGTTCTCTACCGTGCAGTTATGCGAGTGTGTCTTTGGCGTTACAGCTATTTGTTGAACTAGGCTGTACCCTCCAGTTGTGTTGCAAGACATGGGGTCACGAACATGAAGCTCACGATCGCCACAACTTTTCTAGCACTTGCCGCAACGACCGCCTTTGCAGCGGATGCCGTGCAGGATGTCCCGACCGCACCTGTTGCGGCTGCGCCAGTTTTCACCTGGTCGGGCCCGTATCTCGGAATCGATGGCGGCGCCAGTTGGCTAAACGGTGACTTCAGCGCCGGCGGCGCCAGCGATTCCCAGGATTTCAACGGTGGCGTCTTCGGTGCATTTGCGGGTTACAATTTCCAGTTCGACAACAACATCGTAGTCGGCATCGAGGGCAACCTCGAATACAACTGGAACGAAGAGGAAGCGCTGGGGGCGGATGTCGGCACCGATTGGGCCGGTGCAGTTCGTGGTCGTGTCGGCTACGCCTTTGACAGAGCGCTGCTTTATGGCGCGGCCGGTTGGACCGCTGCGCGTGGATACGTTGACCTGCCGGGATTCGATAAGGAAACGGAGACCTTCAACGGCTACACTGTCGGCGCTGGCGTCGACTTTGCCATCACCAACAACATCTTCGCCCGTGGCGAGTATCGGTATAATGACTTCGGCGAGAAAGACATTCTCGGCGTTGATGTCGACCTCAACCAGCACGAACTCAAGTTCGGAATCGGTGTAAAATTCTAAGGACTGCCGTTGGATCAGCCGTAGGAGAGTCCCGCCAAGCTTAATCTCGGCCACAGGCTTCCGCGCAGTCCAATTTGCTCAGATATTCACCCGGCGTCACTTGGCGAGGTTGCCGATGCCCTTGTCGCGGCCTGGCCGACAGACGACAGCAAGGAATACATCGCCGCCGCAAAAACATGCCTGTGCCGTTCAGGGCAATATCCCCGCAAAGACAGCGCGTGCCGCCCTCATTCGCGCTGCAGAGGAAGCGGAATTCCTGTGATTGCTATCGTCCACTGACGGGATGCCTGGCGTGACGTGGCGCCATGCCGGCGTCGCGGAGCGCTTCGGTCCAAACTGATCAAACCTCATCGCAACGCAAACGGGAGGGAGGGGTTAGCACTTCCTTTCAGATAATCTTCTTCCGGATGGCTGGCATACCTATCCCTTCTACGAAAGTAGAGGGGGCTACGTCAGACCAAAGTCCGTTGCGCCCGCAGATCAAAGTTGGAGAGTAGGCGTTTAAGGCGATCGTCTAAAGATGTCGGCGGCTGAGATTTTCCCGCTTCCGAAGTGAATGTAGAAGAACGCCGGAAATCAATAATGCAGTTCCTTCATCCGTACGAAAGTATCTTTGTCGTTGACGTGGCGAGAGATCTGCAATGCTGTCATGTACAGAGGAGGATCGACGAGGGACCACTAATTCTGACCAGCCCTTGGTCTCTGTGGTCATCCCGGCCTTCAACGCTTCCACCTATATTGAGCGCACGCTTCGGTCCGCCCTGCGCCAGACCTACACTGTCCTGGAGATTATTGTCGTCAACGACGGCTCCACAGACGACACGGCAAAACTCGTCGCGCAGATAGCGATGTCGGATTCGCGGATCCGCCTCCTGTCCACGCCTAACCGCGGTGTCGCGGCCGCAAGGAATACGGGCATCGAGGCATCATCAGGTCGATTTGTGGCATTCCTCGACGCCGACGATCTCTGGCACCGGACGAAAATCGAAAAACAGGTGAACGCTCTCAACCGGTTGTCCTCGCGGTGGGCTGCGGTCTACGCGCAGCATTGCCTCATCAACGAGGACGACGAAATTATTCGCCCTGGCACTTCCCATGTCGCAAGAGGATATATCTATGCCCGGCATCTGTCTTTTAAGTACGTGGGCAATGGAAGCGCGCTTCTCGTCCGGCGAAACGTTGCGCTTGAGATTGGTGGATTTGATAGCTCATATGCAGCAACGGGTATCGGAGGCTGCGAAGACCTTGATTTCGAGCTCAGGCTCGCGGCACGCTACTGCATCGAAGTCGTTCCCGAGCAGCTGGTGGGATACCGACAGCATCCCGGCAGCATGTCTTCCAATCACCTGCGAATGGGCAAAGGTGCTCTGGAAGTCGTCAGGCGTTCGCTGGCCGCAAATCCGCACCTCCCCCGATACGTGGTTCGAAGTGCAATCGACGCCACGCAAAAATTTGCGTTCTGGGAATTCCGACAAGATCGGAGAACATATCTGTCACTCGTGACCATTGGAGTGATTTTACGAATCGACCCCTGTTACGTGGTTCGGCTCGTGCTTCAGAAGGGTCTGCGCGGGATACAACACTGTCTTCGTCTCCGGACGAGCACCGCAGGCGGTGAAGATCCACCGCGAAGGAACAGGTCGAAATTCGACGAACAAATTGTCCCTTCGTTTCTTGAATGCACAAAGGAGACGCCGCGGTTAAGACGTCACCTGACGCGGCTGACCGCGGTGGATGTAATTCTGAATCAACTGTTTGCCCCGAGCGAACGGAGCCTGACGCGGACGAAGGTGGAATGATAGAGGAATCGCGGGCCTTGGAACCGGGCCCGCGATGCTTTCAGCTTATTGGATGACCTCGATCACCGCGCGGGCCTTCGGATTGACGAGCACACGACAACATAGCCGTAATCAGGTTGATCTGGGATTGTGGATCTCGACTGTGTCAGGAAGGGTCGTTCCGACTGCAACGTCACCTTCAAGCGTGACAGCGAACTAGAAAAATGGTGGGCCCGGAGGGACTCGAACCCCCAACCAAGCGGTTATGAGCCGCCGGCTCTAACCATTGAGCTACAGGCCCTCAGCGTCGGATGTCCGACGCCTGGTTGCCGGGGCAATGGTTCCCACGGCATCGGTTCGCTCTAGCTCATATTGCAGGGAGCCACAAGCGGGCAGGGCAACATCTGTGGATGATGCATATTTCATGGGCAGAGGCACTGGAACCTTCGCATGGCGGATACACTTATTCGAATCATATTTCGCACGGAAAGGGCGATTGCAGATGACTTCGAACAGTGCCGTGGTGCTCATCGTGGAGGATGAGCCGCTGATCCGGTTCAATATCCTCGATGTGCTGGAGGACGTCGGTCATGTGGCGCTGGAGGCGGCGAATGCGGATGAGGCGCTGGTGGTGCTGAAGGGGCGGCAGGATATCGATATCCTGTTCACTGACGTCAACATGGCCGGTTCGATGGATGGCATCCAGCTTGCCAAGCGGGTGAGGGCGATGCGGCCGAATATCGGCATCATTATCACCTCCGGCATGGTGCGGCTCGATCCGATGGCGCTGCCCGCCAATACCGCCTTCCTGCCCAAGCCCTATCTGCACGACACGCTGATTGCGACGATCGATTCCCTGATGGCATAAATGTCCTCCCCGATGAGGTGACGACCTCGGCTAACCGGGGCGCGCGGCCGCAAAACGGGGACAGGTTTTGCGGCCGCGCGAGGCGCTGCGAGGCGAGCCCCTCTTCAGGCGCGGCGGAGGGGACCGCACCCTCAGCCGAAGCTGCTCTTCAGCGCCTCATTCTCATGCTGAGCCTTCTTTTCGTAGATTGTGAACAGCGCCATCGAAAGCAGATAGGAGAGGAACGGATCCCCTATCTGCGTGGCGATGTCGCGGGATGCGAGGACATGGCGCTCCAGGGCGGAGATGTCTTTCGGTGTTGCGGTTTCAACGAGGCGTTTCATGCTGCCATCTCCAGGAATTGCGTCACGACCGAGCGGGCCGGAACATGTCTGACATAAAGGGGTAGGGTCAGGCCGAGGGCGGCGCGCATCTTGCGCAGCACGCGGTCCGACACTTCGAAGGCGCCGCAGCAGACGGGATACTTGCCGTAGCCGTCGGCGCGGCCGAGTTCTTCCACTTCGGCGCCTGCGCGTTTGTAGACGCGCTTGAGATAGGGTTCGTAGTTGGAAATCATCGTATGGATGCCGTGGTCGAGCGCGCATTCGCACAGCGCCAGCAGCATCATCGAGAAGGCGCGCCCGGCATCGATATTGGGGAAATCCTTGGCGATCGCCTCCTCGTCGATGCACATGCGCGTGCCTTCCCAGATGCCCGGGGCGACGAGATCGGCGGCAGCTGGAAAGGTCTCACGGAAGACGTCGTAGAGAAGCGTCGGACCGGTCGTCGGCATCAGCCGCATGCCGCCATAAAGGCGGGTGCGGCTGTCGTTGCACCAGACGAGGTAGGCCGGTGAAAGCGAATCGTAGCTGTCGCGTTCGTAAGGGCCGATGACAGGAACGTCCCAGCCGAGCTGGTCGGCGAAGACCTTCTTTCGCAGGCGGAACATCTGCTCGAGTACGGCGGCGTGTTTCTGATACTCATGTGCCTGAATGATAACGAACATTTTGCCCTCCAGCGTTTGCAGTTCGTGGAGAGCACAATGGTTCAGGCGGGCCGGATCGGAAATTCCCTCAGATGGGCCCCCTCAGATGGGGGGATTAGCCCAAAAGTATCAGGATTGGGTGGCAACGGGCAAAGACGAGGCGCGGCCGGGAAGGATCGCGATCCTCCGGCTGTTGAATCAACACGTATTTTCGGAAATCGATTCCGATTCTCAGGGATTGATGATGCGCAATTGCACGGCCCGCGAGGCCGCGGCCGAAATCGTGGCGCAGCCGAGCTTGAAGCGGGCAGTTTTCAGGTAGTCGCGCGTCGTGTGCTCCGATATGCCCAATATGACCGAGATATCCTTGTAATCCTTGCCGAGCGCCGTCCAGTGCAGGCACTCGATCTCGCGCGGCGACAATGTCGGCACCGGATCGTTCTCGCCATGCAGCTCATAAACGGCCTTGCGGTGGATCAGATGGGCGATCTCAATCCATTCATTGCGGCAGCGGCGCACGAGCTCGGCCCAGTCGTCGGCCGGAATGCGGGCGTTCAGCGACAGGAGCGCGCGGCGCTGCGCCTTGTCGGCGACGGGAATGGAATAGCCGTTGCCGCCGATGCCGTGCTTCTGGGCGTCGACCAGCATGGCATAGGCTTCCGGCGTCGGCTCGACCTCGCTCCAATCGAAGGGCAGCTGGCGCTCGAAGCCCTGCTTGACGATCGGATCGACCTTCACATAGCTGTTCAAGAGGTAGCGGGAGACCCAGGCATCCGGATAGGTGGTGCGCACGAAGGGGGAATCGATCTTGCTCGCGATCGTCTGGGCGAGATGGTAAGTCACGAAATCGAGGCCATATTCCGCCTGGAGAATACGGATGGCGGCATCCACATTGGTTGCGGCCTTGATCTGTTCGAAAGCGGGTTCGAACTTGTCGCTGTAGGTATTCTCGATCATTTCCGTTGTCCCAGTTCCCTCAATCCTACCGTGAGGACCGTCATAAATACAAGGCATCCCCACATATGCGGGGAATGACAATCCGGCCGCCGCCTGCTAGCGCCTTCATGAGGAGACCTCATATGGACAGCAAGAGACCGTTCGAGATTGCCGAATGCCGACAGGCCGCCAAAGGCCTGAAATCCAGCTGGCAGGACATGGCAGGTTCCGAAGCGTTGATCCGCGCCCTTGTTGCCGAGCGCAACGGCGACACCCCGCTGGCACTGTTCTGGACCGAGGTCCACCGGGCGCTTTGCCAGGAAAACAACGCCTTCTGACATGGCCCGCCCCGGCGGGCGGCGTGAGGCTTCCCCGACATGAGAGGCTCGGCCGGGCATCAATCAGCGCCGCGGCCGGATGGAACCACGCTTCGCGCATGCGCAGTTTTTCATCCCCGTTCCGTTTCCGATTTTGCGAGGAGAGTGTCGAGGGGCAATGTCGGGGGCGGGTGAAAGAAAAACCCGTACTCCGTGGATTTGTGCCAATATGCTTGACGAAGTGTTTCAAGCGGAAACAGCGGCGTTCGGGGAAGGAGGTTGGACTGTGCCATTTATTGACGCTCCGCCGTGCGCCGTTCTCCGGTGAGCCAAACCGCGCCCTCTATCCGCCCTCGGCTGAGGCACCGCATCCCTCTCTCCGCCATCCGTGAGGCAAGCTGCCCCTCTCTCCGCCCTCATCCTTGTCCGTTGCCGTTGGTGTATAAACGGGTTGCGCGACGGGGATACGGTCATAGGTTTCGGTAAAGACGAGGTCGACCGGGAGGCGCTTGGCAGTGTAGCCGGCATGGGTCCCGGCATTGTGCTCCACACGCGTGCCTCGATCTCCTGCTTGGTCAGCCCGGTATAATGGGAGGCGTCGCTGCAGTGTAGGATACAGACGGTGACTTCCCTGGCGGCAGGCTAGCATGGCGAGCGCAGCGCGCCGGCGCCAGGGTGCTCCCGCGCCGGTGAGGCAAGCCGCACCCTATCTCCGCCCATATCCTGATGTGCCCCGTCGCGGCTCGAAGAGCGAGGGCATCGGCATCCGGGGATGCAGTGCAATTGAACGGCGCCGTGCAAAATCTCGCGGCTGGCCGCTGGGGTCAACCGGCCTTGGCCGGCGGGGTGAGCCAGCCGTCGCGCGGCAGTTCCGGCCGTGGCGGCTTCGGGCGAAACTTCACCAGCACTTCACGTCCGTCGACGGAGGCCTGGGTGCGTTCCAGCGCGTCCCGCTCGGCGACCGCCTGGCGCCAATGTTCGCTATCCCGGCCGTCAGGGCGGCCCTGTTCCTCCCAGATCGCATAGGCCCGCTTGCTAATCCATTCGTGGCGTCTGTCGCTCATCCGTCGGTTCCGTCCGTGAAAGGCGTTATTCGGCAATTCTGTCCGGCAGAACAGGCGCGCGGCGCTTGGCTGCCATCAGCAAATCGAGTTCGATCGAGGAAGGCCCGAAACGGGTAAACAGGCTCTCGGCCTGGTCGCTGCGCAGGCCATATTTTGAGGCGAATTCATCAAGGCTGTAAGGACGGCCGCGCAGGACTCTGGCCCGCCGCTCCGGTTCACGGATTTGCGTCATTGCTGGTAACCCCATCTGCTTTTGCGAAGTGCGCGAACAAAACAGATTACAGCCGCAAAAGTTCCGTGATTTTTCAGGGTTTTTCCGCCTCCCGCACCATGCTCACGCGGCTGGCATGGATTTTCATGAACGCGGCGTACTGAGAAAATTTCGCCTAAAACATGCAGGAATTTCATGCGTTTAGGAAAACGGGTGCCACCTCGGCCGAGAAATGGGCTTTATTCACGAAAGGTTACTCTATAGAATCAATCGTGTTATTCGGTCCGCAGGGGCAAAAAAGACGCTGTGTTCCCCGCGTTCATGCCGACCGATCCAGGAGGATTTTGGCTTAATCCATCAAGAGGAGACAGACATGATGAATGCCCTGCCGCCACTTCATAACGGCCACGCGCCGTTTACCCTCCAGCAGCTGTTTCGCGAAGCACTTTACGCCTTCGAGGAGTGGGACAGCGAATTGACCGAACCGATCGTGACCCATGAAGGAAGGGTCATCCCGATAAGCTTCGTTTTCGAAGCCATGCGCGAATGCACCGATATCGTGCCGATGAATATCGTCGGCGCCGTCACCGAGCGGCTGACCAAGCCGTGGGAGGGCGAAGGTCCGCTCGACCAGATGACCTTCTCGACGGCGGCACGCGTCATGCGCGTGCTGGTGCGCAAACGCCTCCTTGCGAACGGCACAGCGGACCTCGTGGCCGTCTCGGCGCATGCGGCCGAGGACCAGAGCCGCGATTGACGGGAAAGAAATCGCGGCCAAAGCATGTCGCGCAAAAGTGTGCTGCGGTTTTGCGATAAGGACATGCGTCAAACAAAGACCTAAAGCGCAAGAAGCGAATCTGAAAGATCGCGTTGCGCTTTAGGAGCTGCGATCCTTTTCCGCTTCGTCGGAACCTCCCCCAATTCCAGCCGTTTACTGCATGATCCCAGTTCGTATCGGATTTGGGAATTATTCAGTTATTCAGCGCGTTACAGCGTTCTTGCTCGTCTTGAAATACGCGGCCGCTGGAATGCGCAGTCACAGCCCGTGAGATGACGGCGAGGAATAGCACCATGCTGAGATCCATCGTTCATGAAATCATCGGCACACCGCGACGTGAGCCGGAACTCCCGCAATCGCTCGAGCAGTTTCGAGGCAGCAAACGGGTGCTGATCATCTTCGCCGATGCGCAGGACGACCGCCCAGCAATCCAGGACGAATGGTTGCGGAACGCACAGATGCGCCTCATCGAGGAAGACGTCGAAGTTTTCATCATCGCCGGCGGCGGCGCCTTCTCGCTGTTCGACGATGCTTGGGAGCTTGATGCGGACGATATTCGCGAGCGGCTGCAGGGACCGCCTTACAGCGAGTTCGGGCTGATCCTGATCGGGCGTGACGGCTCGGTGAAGCTGCGTTCGGGCGAGCCGCGCACGGTGGAAGAAATTTTCGCCGCGCTGGACAAGCTGCCGAAGAAGGCGTCGTGATAGCTGCGGGCGACGTGCGCCCACCCGTTCAGAGTTCGAAGGCTTCCTTGAGACCGAGGCTCTTGCGTTCGCGCAGGTCAAGATCGGACTCGATATGGGCGATGTGATGCAGCATCAGCCGACAGGCGCGGTCGAGTTCGTTGCCTTCGATCGCCGAGATGATGTCGCCATGTTCGGAATGGCCGCAACTGGAAGCGGTCGACTGGCCGTAGAGCGCGATGACGAGGGATGAGCGGGCGACGAGCTCCTCCATGAAACGCTGCATGATGGCGTTGCCCGAAATTTCCGCCAGCATCAGGTGGAAATCGCCGGATGCCTTGATCTCGGCGCGCCGCGCCGTCTGGCCGCGCTCGTTCATCAGGCGGCCTTCTTCCTGCAAAAGCTCTCGCAGATTCCTGATGTCATCGGGGGTGATCCGCGCCGCCGCCTCGCGCAATATGCCGGGCTCGACGAGGCGCCGGGCGGAAAAGATCTGCCGCGCCTCATCAGGGGAGGGATAGGCGACGAAGGCGCCGCGGTTCTTTTCGACGCTGACGAGGCCCTCATAGGAAAGCGCCTGCAGCGCCGCGCGGGCAAGTGTGCGGCTGACGTTGAAAAGTTTGCCGACATCGCCTTCGGAAAGCTTGGTGCCGGGGGAAAGCCTGCGCTCGACGATTGCCTCGCGAATGGCGTCGCGGATCTGGTGCGCGCCGGTTTCGGCGACTTCTTCGGCCTGGATGGCCTTGGCGGCGGATTTCATGAAGACTATTCCCTGATGGCGGGCAAACCATACCCGGCTTCGCGGCAAAAGTTAAACGGAATTTGTCATCGAAACGCCGGTTAAATTGTATACGATTTTCTGCGTAAATTGCAGACGATAGCCTAAATGATGTGCAGACGATGCGGTGCCCATAAAATGTGCCTGCACGGTCTCGAGTATTAAAATCCTTTCCTGTTAATAGCTTAGTCGAGGTTGGATGCGATTGGCACGGCAGATGCATCGTCTTTCCCGAACAAGGGGAAGGCATGATGTCGAAAGCGGCAGAGATCGATATAGTATCCGTTTCGAAGGTTTACGGAACGACGACGGCCGTGCATGGGATCAGCCTGAAGATTCCGGCCGGTTCCTATTGCTGCTTCCTCGGCCCGTCGGGCTGCGGCAAGACCTCGACGCTGCGAATGATCGCCGGCCATGAGAGCATTTCTTCGGGCGACATCAGGCTCGGCAAAACAGTCGTCACCGATCTTCCGCCAGCCAGGCGCGGCACGGCGATGATGTTCCAGTCCTACGCGCTTTTCCCGCATCTTGACCTGGTCGACAATGTCGCTTTCAGCCTCAAGATGAAGGGCGTCGACAAGCCTCAGCGGCGGGCCAAGGCGCTCGAGATGCTGAAGTTGATGCAGATGGAGCCCTATGCCAACCGGCGTCCGGCTCAGCTTTCCGGCGGCCAGCAGCAGCGTGTGGCGCTGGCCCGCGCCTTGATTACCGATCCGGAGGCGCTGTTGCTCGACGAGCCGCTGTCGGCGCTCGATCCGTTCCTGAAGATCCGCATGCGCGCCGAACTGAAGAAGCTGCAGAAGTCGCTCGGCATCACCTTCGTCCACGTCACCCACAGCCAGGAAGAGGCGATGGCGCTCGCCGACGTCATCGTCATCATGAATGACGGCCGGATCGAGCAGGCGGCGGCACCCCGCGAGGTTTTCGAGAAGCCGGCAACCGCCTTCGTCGCCCGCTTCATGGGTGATCACAACGTCTTGTCCGGCCGGGTGACGTCGAGCGCGGACGGCATGCTCGTCATGACCGTGCCGGAGGGGCAGAGCTTTTCCGTGCGGGGCGAGGGCAGGGAAGTCGGCGAGCCGGTCGATATCGGCATCCGCACCGATCGCGTGCGCCTGCAGGTGGCGACTGAGTGGACACTCGGCTTCAACGGCATCGTCGCTAACGTCGAATATCGCGGCTCCTCGGTGAAGATCACCGTTCTCGGCGCCGGCAGCGACGACTTCACCGTCATATCTGACGATAGCGACTATTTCGCCCGCCCGGTCGCCGTCGGTGACGCGGTCTCACTCAGCTGGGAACGTGAGGATGCGGTGCTTCTCGGCCGCGCCTCTGCATGAGCAATCAAAAACATCAACTTCCACATCAAGAAAAGGGGAACTGACATGACGACTGAAACGACATCGACCAAGGCGGAAAAGGGTCTTTCCCGCCGCACGCTCTTGAAGACGGGTGCTGCCGCCGTCGGCGCCATCGCCGGCTCCGGAGCTATCTCCGGCTTTCCCACCATCTGGGCGAAGACGAACATCACGCTTCGCCAGTTCGGCACCGGCGTTTCCAACATCAATGCCATCGCTGAAAAGTGCAAAGCCGACCTCGGCATCACGCTGGAGATGACGGCGACTGATTCCGACGCCGCGGCCCAGCGTGCCGTCACCCAGCCCGACAGCTACGATATCGCCGACATCGAATACTGGATCGCCAAGAAGGTGTTTCCAACAGGCGTGCTGCAGCCGATGGACGTCAAGAAGCTCAAATATTACGACAAGATCGTGCCGCTGTTCATCAACGGCAAGCTGAAGCCGGACAGCGTCATCGCCCAGGGCACTGCGCCACATACGGTCGGCTGCGTCGAGGCGCAGGGCGCCAAAAAGTTCGCCAAGGAGCCGACGCAGTGGATGACGATGGTTCCCACCATCTACAATGCCGACACGCTCGGCATCCGCCCCGATCTCGTCGGCCGAGACATTACCAGCTGGGCCGACATCATGGATCCGAAGTTCAAGGGCAAGACTTCGATCCTCAACATCCCGTCGATCGGCATCATGGATGCGGCGATGATCATGGAAGCCATGGGCAACATCAAATATGCCGACAAGGGCAACATGACCAAGGAGGAGATCGACAAGACGATCGAATTCCTGATCAAGGCCAAAGGCGACGGCCAGTTCCGCGCCTTCTGGAAGAGCTTCGACGAGTCGGTCAACCTCATGGCCTCGGGCGAAGTCGTCATCCAGTCGATGTGGTCGCCGGCCGTCGCCGCCGTCCGCTCCAAGGGCATCGCCTGCAAGTATCAGCCGCTCAAGGAAGGTTACCGCGCCTGGGGCGGCGGCCTCGGCCTCGCCTCGCATCTCAAGGGGGCACAACTCGATGCGGCGTACGAATATATCAACTGGTATACGTCGGGCTGGGTCGGTGGCTACCTCAATCGCCAGGGCTACTATTCTGCCTGCATGGAGACGGCCAAGAACTTCATGACGGCAGACGAATGGGGTTACTGGATCGAAGGCAAGCCGGCACAGGGCGATATCCTCTCGCCCGAAGGCAAGGTCATGGAGAAGGCCGGCGCTGTGCGCGACGGCGGCTCCTTCGAAGCCCGCATGGGCGCGGTCGCCTGCTGGAACTCGGTCATGGACGAAGACCGCTACATGGTCCGCCGCTGGAACGAGTTCATCGCGGCGTAAGCGGTTGCCGCTTTCCCCTCCCCAACCCTCCGCACAAGGGGAGGAGTCCGGAGGTGGCGCGGCACAGAAACTCCCTCCCCTTGTGGGGAGGATTGGGGAGGGGTCTTTCGAGCCCTCCCATGCGGATGATGAATGACTTCCGAAAGGGCAAGGAATGGCGACGATCGTTTCAGAGCAGACGGATCAGGCTTCGCGGCCGGCGAACCGCCATACCTTCCGCGTCTCCCCCTCGGCCATCTCCTATCTCCAGGCGACGCCGCTCATCGCCATCCTCGGTTTCTTCTTCCTGCTACCGATCGCAATGATCGCTGTCGTCAGCTTCTGGGACTACGACTTCGCCGGCCTCTATCCCGCTTTCCTCACCATGAACTACACCGACACGCTCGGTTCATGGGTGACTTGGAAGACCTATCTCAACACGCTGAAATTCACCGCCATCGTCTGGGCGCTGACGCTGGTCATCGGCTTCTGGGTCGCCTATTTCCTGGCCTTCCACATCCGCAAGACCTCGACGCAGATGATCCTCTTCCTCGTCTGCACGGTGCCGTTCATGACCTCGAACATCATCCGCATGATCTCCTGGATCCCGGTGCTCGGGCGCAATGGCCTGGTCAATTCGGCGCTGATCAAGATGGGCATCGTTCCGCAGCCGATCGAATGGCTGCTCTATTCCGATTTCGCCGTCGTGCTCGCCATGGTGCATCTCTATACGCTGTTCATGGTGACGCCGATCTTCAACACGCTGATGCGTATCGACCGGTCGCTGTTCGAGGCGGCCCGCGATGCCGGCGCCTCCGGCTGGCAGGTGCTCTGGAACGTGGTCATTCCGCTTGCCAAGCCCGGCATGGCGATCGGCACGATCTTCGTGGTCACGTTGGTGATGGCCGACTTCTCGACGGTGCAGGTGATGTCCGGCGGCCAGAGCGCCTCGGTGGCGCTGATGATGAAGAACCAGATGTCGTTGCTGCAATATCCGGCCGCCGCCGCCAATGCCGTGGTGCTGCTTGCGGTGGTGCTCATGATGGTCGCCGCCATCCTGCGTGTCGTCGATATCCGCAAGGAGCTTTGAGATGAACCACGAAAAACGCGGCCTCGAATTCTATCTGCTGGCGACCTTCTTCGTCCTCTTCGTGCTGTTCCTCTACGGCCCGCTCTCGGCGATCCTGATCCTCTCCTTCCAGGGACCGGACGGCGGCCTGACCTTCCCGATGAACGGGATTTCCACCCATTGGTTCTTCAACCTGTTCGAAAAGCAGGCGGTCGGCGATTTCGGCGCCTCGTTCCGTCGCTCCTTCACCCTCGGGCTGATGGTGATGGTGGTAACCGTCGTCGTGTCGCTGCTGGCCGGCCTTGCCTTCCGCCGCCGTTTCCGCGGATCGACGGCGCTGTTCTACGCCACGGTCGCAAGCCTCGTCGTGCCGTCGATCATCATTTCGCTCGGCATCGGCGTCGTCTTTCAGGAGGGCGGTCTCAAGCCCGCATGGTATTCCTCGGCCTTCGGGGCGCATCTGACCTGGACGCTGCCCTTCGGCGTGCTGATCATGTTTGCCGTCTTCAACCGTTTCTCGCCCGCTTACGAGGAAGCGGCCCGCGATCTTGGCGCCACCTCCTGGCAGACGTTCCGGCATGTCGTGCTGCCGATGATCGCCCCGAGCCTGATCGGCGTCGGGCTGTTCGGCTTCACGCTTTCCTATGACGAATTCGCGCGCACATTGATGACGTCGGGCAGCTACAATACGCTGCCGCTCGAAATCTACGGCATGACGACCAATGTCACGACGCCGGTGCTCTATGCACTCGGCACGGTGACGACGCTGTTTTCCTTCACCATCATTCTCATTGCGCTCGGCATCATGACGATGCTGGGGCGGCGGCAGGCAAAGATAGACTGATATGCGCATCCTCATCGTCAATCCGAATACCACGGCCTCCATGACCGAGAAGGCTGCGGCCGCCGCGCGGGTGGTCGCAGCATCCGGCACCGAGATCATCGCCGCGACATCCACCATGGGGCCGGTCTCCATCGAGGGGCATTACGATGGGGCGCTGGCGATCCCCGGCCTGCTTTCCGAACTCCACGCGCGGCAGGCGGCGGGCTACGATGCAGCCGTCATCGCCTGCTTCGACGACACCGGGCTCGACGCGGCACGGAACTTCGCCGATGTGCCGATCCTCGGGCTTTGCGAATCCGCCGTGTTCACGGCGGGCTTCCTGGCGCAGCGCTTTACCGTGGTGACGACGCTGGAGCGGTCGCGGGTGCTGATCGACAATCTGGTGCGCCGCTACGGCATGGGCGAGCGCGCCAAGGTGCGCGCCTCCGACATCCCGGTACTGGAGTTGGAAAATGCGGCCTCGGGCGCGATCGGCAAGCTGAGGGCCGAGATCGAGCGGGCGCTTGCCGAAGACGGCGCCGAGGCGATCGTGCTTGGCTGTGCCGGCATGACGGATCTGGCCAGGCAATTGCAGGAGATGTACGGCGTGCCCGTCGTTGACGGAGTGGCGGCCGCCGTCAAGCAGGCCGAGGCGCTGGTGTCGCTCGGGCTTTCCACCAGCAAGCGCGGCTCCTACGCCTCGCCGCTGCCGAAACCCTTTATGGGCGCGATGAGCGGTTTCTCGCCGGCCCCGGAAATCGGCTAACCCATGGCCGTCTCCTTCGATTTCAAAGAGCTTTCGGAGCGCGAGCGTTACAAGCTGATGATCGGCACGATCATCCCGCGGCCGATCGCGCTGGTGACGACGGTCGACGAGCATGGCCGGATCAACGCGGCGCCCTTCAGCTTCTTCAACTGCCTGTCGGCCGAACCGCCGATCCTGGCGATCGGCGTCGAGAACAATGCGGATATGTCGTTCAAGGATACCGGGCACAATATCCGCATGACCGAAGTCTTCACGGTCAACATCGTCTCCTTCGCCATCGCCGAGGCAATGCATGTCTGCGGCAGCAGTTATCCGCGCGGCATCGACGAGTTGAAGGAAGCCGGGTTGACGGCGGTGCCGGGCGAGAAGGTGGCGTCGCCGTTCATCGCCGAGGCACCGGCCGCCTTCGAATGCCGGCGGCATGTGACGCTGGAGCTTGGCCGCTCGCGGCAGATCGTCATGGGCGAAATCCTCTACGCGCATTATCGTGACGGCGTCGTCGATCCCGAGAGGCTGCATGTCGATCCTGCGGCGGTCGATGCCATTGCGCGATTGGGCGGCGATACCTGCGCCACCATCCGCGACCGTTTCGAGATGCTGACGCCGAAGCTCTGATAGACCCAAGTTTTGCTTTACTTTTTCTCTTCTGATGAGAATGGTCTGCAGCGGATCATTGCAGGAGAGGAGCGCCTATCATGACAATCGACAACGATCTCAGTCGGATCGCCGAGCAGGAAAAGGCGCTGAGCTTCGACGCCTTCGATCTCACCACTGCCTGGCAGCTCGGCAAGCTTCTGCAGGAACTCGCCAGCGAGCGCGGCCTCGGGATCGCGATCGACGTGACGCTGCATTCGATGCCGGTCTTCTACGCAGCATTGCCGGGCGTGACGCCTGACAACGTCAACTGGGTCCGCCGCAAGCGCAACATGGTTCTGCGCTATTTCCGCAGCAGCTATGCCTCCGGCCTGAAGCTCAGCAAGGATGGCAAGACCGTCGAGGACAACGGGCTTGATGGCGCCGATTATGCGCCGCATGGCGGCAGTTTTCCGATCAACGTCAAAGGCACCGGCTGCATCGGCGCCGTGACCGTTTCCGGCCTGCCGCAGCGCGACGACCACAATCTTGTGGTCGAGGCCTTAGCGCTGATGCTGGCGAAAGATCTGGATACGTTGCGGCTCGCTCCGCTCTGAGGTGGCGCGCGCCGCCCTAATTTCGACAGAAAAAAGCCATGAAAAATGCAAAATCGCGCCGCCGCTCCGGTGACGCGGCCTTGTCCTGCAGTTAAGGTGCGGCATCCGCCCTCCTTAACCTTCCCGGGACGCTATGATCCGCTTGTTCTTTGCGCTTGCCGCCGCCATCGGTTTCGGTCTTTTGCTTGCCTCCTGCAATACGCTGTCCAAGGAGGAATGTGTTGCCGCCGACTGGCGGGTGATCGGCGAGAGCGACGGGGCCGCAGGCTATGAGCCGCAGCAGCGTTTCGCCGCGCATGCGAAATCCTGCGAACGCGTGAAGATCGTGCCGGATCAAACGATCTGGTTCCAGGGATACCAGTCCGGCCTGGTGCGTTACTGCACGCCCCTCAGCGGTCTGGCGCGCGGCCAGGCGGGCAGTGGCTACGCCAATGTCTGCCCGCCCGAAACGGCATCCGCCTTCCTGCGCGGCTTCAACCTCGGCAGCAAGCAGCACGGGCTACAGGAGCGACTCAATTCGATGCAGAACGATTACAGCTCCAAGGAGGCTGAAATCGACGAGCTGTCCGACAGGCTGAAGGATGCGAAGGACGGCGACAGGTCGGAGTTACGCCGGCGGATCGAGGATCTCGAAGACGACATGCACGACATTCGTCGCGACCAGCGCGACGTGCAGGACGAACTCGACCGTGTAAACGAGGATGTCGAGTGGTTCCAGCGCAACCCCACCGCAGAGTTGAGGGCACCGGGCTATTGAAGTTTGCAGCCCAGCGCGTCTTTTCAGACGCGCTGGGGGGACGGTGAACTTTGGATCGATGTCTCAGAGCCTGCCGCCGACGTCGGCAATGCCCTTCGTCAGGCTGCCGGTTGCCGGAAAGAGCGGGATGAGGCAGGCCTGCAGGGCGTGGTAGATATCGCCCTTACCTGGGAAAAGCGAGTGCGACGGGATGAGATCCTCCGTCAGTTCCTCATGCCAGCCGCCGTTCCTGTGATCGATGAAGGCGCGCTCGATAACGTTCCAGATCTTGCGGTAGCATTCCTCGTGGTAGTCGCTCGGCAGGTGCTCGTTGAGGAAGTGTGCGGCGGCAGCACCTTCGCAGGCCGGCCACCAGAGCTTGTTGCGCTTGGCCGGTTTATCCGCCCAGTCGAGGGTGTAGAAGAAGCCGCCCTTGTCGTTGTCCCAGCCGAGGACCATGGATTGCTCGAAAAGGGCTTTCGCCGCATCCGGCATCCATTCGATGCGTTTGCCGCCGAGCGCCCAGAGCTGCAGGATGAGGCGGGCCCATTCCAGCCAATGGCCGGGCGTCGTGCCGGCCGGACGGAACATTTCGTTCGGATGATAGTAATCCTTATCGAGGTTCCATTCGGCATCGAAATGTTCGGCGACGCGCCAGTCGACCGAACCGGCCGCGCGGCGGATGACGAGATCGGCGATGCTTTCGGCCTTGGCGAGGTATTCCTTGTCACCGGTGGCTTCGAAGGCGGCCATCAGCGCCTCGGTCAGGTGCATGTTGGAGTTCTGGCCGCGATAGGCGCCGCCCTCGAGCGGCTGCCAGTCGGCGGTGAATTCCTCGGCGATGGCGCCGTGGCGCGGCTCCCAGAACCTGGTGTTCAGGATCTCGGTGATATCGGCGAGCATGCCGTCGGCAAGCGGATGGCCGATCGTCTTGGCCGACGAGGCGGCGAGCAGCACGAAAGCATGACCGTAACCCTGCTTGTTGGAATCGACCGGACCATTATTGTCGAGCGACCAGAAATAGCCGCCATTCTTGCGGTCACGATGGTGGTTCCAGAGATAGTCCATGCCGTGGTCGACGACATTGGAGGCGCCGGGACGGCCGAGCAGGGCGCCGATCGAAAAACAATGGACCGCGCGCGCCGCGATATGGATGCCGCGCACCTGGCCCTCGGCATCGAGGGGCCGGCCGGCGTCGTCGAGATCGTAGAAGCCGCCCTTGGGATTGATCGAATCATGCTGGAAGAAATCGAAGAGACCATTAGCCTGCGCCAGCAGCCAGCTGCGGTGATAGGCGCGGCTTGTCCAGTTTCCAAGCGCGGCGTTGCCGGTTGCGGGTGCCATGATACTCCTCCGATTTCGTGCACAAGCCTGGCAAATGCCTATATAGGGCTCGGGCGAGCCTGTCATCGGCGAAGCTTTGCGAAGCACGAAATCGATAGTCATATATTGACATAAAGATATCTTTATGTGATCTGGAAGTCTGGTCTTACGACGTCAAGGAGCCCGCCCGTGTTTGACAATCTCTTTGGTCCGGAAACGGGCAAGCGTGACGGCAGTGAAGTTTTCGCCGCTTTGAAAAAGGCCGCGAGCGAGCGCATCCTTGTTCTCGACGGCGCCATGGGCACGCAGATCCAGGGGCTCGGCTATGACGAAGACCAGTTCCGCGGAACCCGCTTCATCGGCTGCGCCTGCCATCAGAAGGGCAATAACGACCTTCTGATCCTGAGCCAGCCGGATGCGATCGAAGAAATCCATTACAAATACGCCAAGGCCGGCGCCGATATCCTCGAGACCAACACCTTCTCCTCGACTCGCATCGCCCAGGCCGATTACCAGATGGAAGGCGAGGTCTATGCGCTGAACAAGGAAGGTGCGGAGATCGTCCGCCGCGCGGCGATCCGCGCCGAACGCGAGGACGGCCGCCGTCGTTTCGTCGCCGGCGCCATCGGTCCAACCAACCGCACCGCCTCGATCTCGCCCGACGTCAACAATCCTGGCTTCCGCGCCGTCACCTTCGACGACCTCAGGGAAGCCTATGGCGAGCAGATCGACGGGCTGATCGACGGCGGCGCCGACATCATCCTGATCGAGACGATCTTCGACACCCTGAATGCCAAGGCCGCGATCTTCGCCTGCGAGGAGCGTTTCGAGGCCAAGGGCGTGCGCCTGCCGGTGATGATCTCCGGCACGATCACCGACCTTTCCGGCCGCACGCTCTCCGGCCAGACGCCGTCGGCTTTCTGGAACTCGGTGCGCCACGCCAATCCTTTCACGATCGGTCTCAACTGCGCGCTCGGGGCTAACGCGATGCGCCCGCACCTGCAGGAGCTTTCGGGCGTCGCCGATACCTTTATCTGCGCCTATCCGAATGCCGGCCTGCCGAACGAGTTCGGCCAGTACGACGAAACGCCGGAGCTGATGGCGGCACAGATCGACAGCTTCGCGCGTGAAGGCCTGGTCAATATCGTCGGCGGCTGCTGCGGCTCGACGCCGGAACATATCAGGGCGATTGCCGAGACCGTTGCGAAATACAAGCCGCGCCCGATCCCGGAGCATCGCCCCTTCATGTCGCTGTCGGGTCTCGAACCCTTCGAGCTGACCAAGGACATTCCTTTCGTCAATGTCGGCGAGCGCACCAACGTCACCGGCTCGGCGAAGTTCCGCAAGCTGATTACCAATGCCGATTACACGGCGGCACTCGACGTCGCCCGCGACCAGGTCGAAAACGGCGCGCAGGTGATCGACATCAACATGGACGAGGGCCTGATCGATTCCGAGAAGGCGATGGTCGAGTTCCTCAACCTGATCGCCGCCGAGCCCGACATTGCCCGCGTGCCTGTCATGATCGACTCGTCGAAATTCTCGATCATCGAATCCGGCCTGAAGCGGGTGCAGGGCAAGCCGATCGTCAACTCGATCTCGCTGAAGGAAGGCGAGGAGAACTTTCTCGCCCAAGCGCGGCTCCTGCGCAATTACGGCGCTGCCGTCGTCGTCATGGCCTTCGACGAAACCGGGCAGGCCGACAATTACGACCGCAAGGTCGAGATCTGCACGCGCGCTTACAAGCTGTTGACCGAGAAGATCGGTTTTCCGCCCGAGGACATCATCTTCGACCCGAACATCTTTGCGGTCGCGACCGGCATCGAAGAGCACAATAATTACGGCGTCGACTTCATAGAGGCGACGCGGACGATCCGTGAGCGCATGCCGCTCGTGCATATCTCTGGCGGCGTCTCAAACCTGTCCTTCTCGTTCCGCGGCAACGAGCCGGTGCGCGAGGCGATGCATGCGGTGTTTCTCTACCACGCCATCCAGGCCGGCATGGACATGGGCATCGTCAATGCCGGCCAGCTCGCCGTCTACGACAACATCGATCCCGAGCTGCGCGAGGCCTGCGAGGACGTGGTGCTCAACCGCCGCGCCGACAGCACCGAGCGGCTGCTCGAAGTGGCCGAGCGTTTCCGCGGCGCCGGGGCAAAGGAGGGTCGTGTCCAGGATCTCTCTTGGCGCGAATGGAGCGTCGAGAAGCGTCTCGAACATGCGCTGGTCAACGGCATCACCGAATATATCGAGGCCGATACGGAAGAGGCGCGCCGGCAGGCCGCCCGGCCGCTGCACGTCATCGAAGGACCGCTGATGGCCGGCATGAACGTCGTCGGCGACCTGTTCGGTTCGGGCAAGATGTTCCTGCCGCAGGTGGTCAAGTCGGCGCGCGTCATGAAGCAGGCGGTCGCCATACTGCTGCCCTACATGGAAGAGGAAAAGCGCCTCAACGGCGGCGAGGAACGGCGGTCGGCAGGCAAGATCCTGATGGCGACGGTCAAGGGTGATGTGCACGATATCGGCAAGAACATCGTCGGCGTCGTGCTCGCCTGCAACAATTACGAGATCGTCGACCTCGGCGTCATGGTGCCGGCGACGAAGATCCTCGAAACAGCGATCGCCGAAAAGGTCGATATCATCGGCCTTTCCGGCCTGATCACGCCGTCGCTCGACGAGATGGTGCATGTCGCGGCCGAAATGGAGCGGCAGGGCTTCGAGATCCCGCTGCTGATCGGCGGTGCCACGACCAGCCGCGTGCATACCGCCGTGAAGATCCATCCCGGCTACGACAAGGGACAGGCGATCTACGTGACCGATGCGAGCCGCGCCGTCGGCGTCGTCTCGGCGCTGCTCTCGCCAGAAACGCGGCAGGGTTACGTCGACGACGTAAGAGCCGAATATGCCAAGGTGGCCGCCGCTCATGCCCGCAGCGAAGCGGAGAAGGTGCGCTTGCCGCTGGCACGAGCCCGCGAGAATGCGCATAAGGTCGACTGGTCGGCCTACAAGCCGACGAGGCCTGAGTTCTTCGGCACGCGGGTGTTCGAGGATTACGATCTGGCCGAGCTTGCCAGATATATCGACTGGACGCCGTTCTTCCAGACCTGGGAATTGCGCGGCCGTTTCCCGGCCATTCTCGAAGACGAGAAGCAGGGCGAGGCGGCGCGTGCGCTCTGGGCCGATGCGCAGGCCATGCTGAAGAAGATCATCGGCGAGAAGTGGTTCCGCCCGCGCGCCGTCATCGGCTTCTGGCCGGCCGGCGCTGTCGGCGACGATATCCGCCTCTTCACGGATGAAAGCCGCAGCAAGGAGCTTGCCACTTTCTACACGCTTCGCCAGCAGCTTTCGAAGCGGGACGGGCGGGCGAACGTGGCGCTTTCGGACTTCGTGGCGCCTGTCACCAGCGGCGTTCAGGACTATGTCGGCGGCTTCGTGGTAACGGCCGGCATCGAGGAAATCGCCATTGCCGAACGGTTCGAGCGGTCGAACGACGACTATTCCTCAATCCTCGTCAAGGCGCTGGCCGACCGCTTCGCCGAAGCCTTTGCCGAGCGCATGCATGAGCAGGTGCGGCGCGAATATTGGGGCTATGCAAGAGATGAGCACCTCAGCAACGAGGATCTGATCGGCGAAGCCTATGCCGGCATCCGTCCGGCGCCCGGTTATCCCGCCCAGCCCGACCACACGGAAAAGGCAACGCTCTTCAAGTTGCTCGATGCGGAAAAAGCCGCCGGAGTGAAACTGACTGAAAGCTATGCGATGTGGCCCGGCTCCTCCGTATCCGGCATCTATATCGGCCACCCCGACTCCTATTATTTCGGCGTCGCCAAGGTCGAGCGCGATCAGGTGGAGGACTATGCCAAGCGCAAGGGCATGGAGGTTTCCGATGTCGAGCGTTGGCTCGGGCCGGTACTGAATTATGTGCCGCGCAAGGCGGATGAGGAGATTGAGGACGCGGCGTAGAGACGTTCGCCGCCGCTGTTAATACAATGAATCAAGAGACGATGAAGCCGGCAAGTGATTCAGTTTCCGGCGCCATGCCTCTGAAATTGAACGTGAAAGCTATGCCGCAGCTTTGATTTTGCCGCATGTCGTCCCTCGAAAGCCGCTCTTGAGCGATAGGCATCAGCGGCGGACGGGATCGCTCTTCCTGGCTTGGGCAAGATCAAGAAATTTCCCTTTGATCGTTGCGAACAGACCGGGCGGAATGAAGCCGTAGGCGAATATTCCCTCGCTGCCCGGTACGGGCGAAAGCCCGCCATTCGGCCATTCATCGATATTATGTTCGGAGACGATGACCCAACTCGGCGCGTCGTCCAGACCGATTGCCTGCTTCACTTTCGGCGGGATTTCTATTCCGACCGTGTCGCCGGATGGCGGCGTATGCGTGATCGGCAGCAGAACGACGTAGCGCGGATTGGCGAGGCTTTCGCTTGCCGCGACGAGGCAGGCGGGCCTGTCCTTGCCTTGGTCGCGACCCGCCGATGCTTCGCGCGACCAGAGGTAATCATAGCGCACGACGAGGCCGGGCTTAGGTTCGGGAATTGCGGCCATGCGGCTTTATTTCAGCAGTTCATCGAGAGGGGCATGCGCGGCATCCATCTCCGCTCTTTCGACGGCATCGATGACGACGGACAAGGCGTCGGCTGTGACGTGCGTCCGCTGCGCGGCGGCCCTCAGCCAATCATAGTGCTCGGCCGACATCAGCACGAATTCGCGGCGGCCATGACGGGTGATTTCGACAGGCTCGCGCTGTGCCTGATGCTGAAACTCACCGAATTTTCGCTGAAACTCCAGAGACGTGGTTCGAGTCATGACAGATTCCAAACTTCAATACGCGGATTATACGTATAATTTGGATAAGCTCAAGCCGTCAGCTCACCCCGATCGTCAGCTCGGCCACGAAGTCGTAGGCATCGCCGCGATAGAGCGAGCGGGTGAACTCCACGGCACGGCCGGAGCCGAGATAGGAGATGCGTTCGATCGACAGGCCGGCCGCACCCACGGAGACGCCGAGAAGCTGGGCGTCGGCTTCCTTCATATTGGTCGCCGAAATGCGCTGGACGGCGCGCACCGGACGGACGTTGAGGCGTTCGAGTTCGGCGTAGAGCGAATTGGTGACGGAGGAGGGATCGGGGAGGAATTCGCCGGAGACGCTGGCATTCTCGATTGCCAGCGGCTGGTCGTCGGCGATCCGCAGGCGCGAGAGGCGCGAAACCTTCACGCCCGCGGCGAGGCCAAGGATCATCATCTCGTCGGGCGAGGGGGTATGGATGCCCTTATGCAGCCATTCCGAGCGGGAGGACATGCCGCGGCGTGCCATGTCTTCGGTGAAAGAGGTGAGCTGCGACAGGCGCTGCTCGACCTTGGAGACCGGCTTGGCGACAAAGGTGCCCGAGCCGTGGCGGCGCACCAACAGGCCGTCGGCGACGAGTTCGTCGATCGCCTTGCGCACGGTGACCCGGCTGACGGCGGCAAGTTCGGCGATGTCGCGCTCCGGCGGCAGCGCGTCGCCGTGACCAAGCGTGCCGGCGCGCACGGCCTCTTCGAGCGTGCGGCGCAGCTTGACGTAGAGCGGGCCGGTGCCGGCCGCCTGCAGGCGTTCCAGGGAGAGGATTGTGGCGAGATCATCGGTCATGCCGCACCTCTCTGTCGCTCATTCAGGAGCTTGACCGCAAGTTCCACCGCGCCTTGAAGGGCATCGTTTTTCGGTTTGGCAAGCAGCGGCCTGTAGCGTTGGGGAAGCCAGGGCTCATAGGCTACCGCAAGACCGCCAAGCAGGCAGATTGACGGGCATCCGGGCCAGAGCAGCGCTTCAAGGCTTTCGCCGATCGCCGTTGCCGCGTCCGTGACGATGGCGACCGCGACCGTATCGCCCCTCGTTGCATGTTCGAAGACTGCAGGCGCGTAACGGGCAAAATCCGTCGGTCTTGCCGAATGCGCAAATTCGACAATGCGCTCGGGATCATTGCCGTATTCGGCCATGACCGCTTCGGTGATCGCGGAAGCCGGGCGCACGCCGTCATGGGCGAGCAGCGATCGTTCCATGAGGTCGCGGCCCAGGCGGGCGCCGCTTGCCTGGTCGCCGACGACGAAGCCCCAGCCGCCGATGCCGTTCAGCCGACCGTCTTTCCGGGCGTTATAGACCGAGCCGGTGCCGAAAGCACCGACAATGCCGTCGCCATCGCCGAGCGCGCCCTGGAGCGCGATCAGCGCGTCGGTAACAACGCGGCCTTCGGCAAAGGGCAGGGCCTTTTCGATTCGCTGGCCATAATCCGTGACGTTGGCGCCAGCGACGCCGACGACCGCTGCGACGGAGGAAATTGTTTCCGCGGCGAGCCCGGCATCGCGCAAAGCCTGCCGGGCGGAGTCGACGATATTGAGAAGAGAATTGTCCAGATCGGACAGGATATTGGCAGGCCCCGATTTGCCGCGGCCGATGATAGTGCCGTTTCTGTCCGCGACCGCGGCCCGGCAGCTCGTTCCGCCGCCATCTATGCCGATTGCAAGCTCTGTCATCGGACCTCCGAATACGCCGTTCCCACCTGTTTTTCCTACAATACCAAAAAAATACCATTTACCAAGTGGGAATGGCTGAGAAATTGCGCCTTTTTATCTATTTGATTTTACTTGATAAAAATTTTTAATGAAGCCGTGGAGGCCAAAAAGTTAAAATTCGTCTGGACAATTGGTATTTTTTTGGCCTTAATTCGACAAAAGGGAACAGCGTTTCGAAGCCCACGAAAACCGGCAGCAGAGCCAAGCCGGAACCGCTTCGAGGATGATTGCCAGAATGCCAGCGGCCCTGTTGGTCCGGCGATGGAATTCAGGCATCCATTGGCTTTCCCATGATTTTCGGCGCGTCCGGTGCAGTCACCGAAAAGCGCGCAGTCCGGCCGCAGGCGATCCGCCTTCGTGTCCGTCGAGCTTTCGGGACCGGCAGCCGCTGGCGGTCCTCCAAGGGGCGTTGGGTGTTTCCTCATACACGCCAATTGCTTGTTTCAGATCGAAAACGGCGCTTTCCGGCGCTAAAAACAGGAGAGGGAAATGAAAAACACTGCTCTGAAAAGCCTGCTGCTTGCCTCAAGCCTGCTGACGTCGGCAGGTCTCGTCCATGCCGCCGATGTCACGCTGACCGTCGAAAGCTGGCGTAACGACGACCTGCAGATCTGGCAGGAAAAGATCATTCCGGCGTTCGAAGCGAAAAACCCCGGTATCAAAGTCGTCTTCTCGCCGACCGCGCCGACTGAATACAACGCTTCGCTGAACGCCAAGCTCGATGCCGGTTCCGCAGGCGATATCATCACCTGCCGTCCATTCGATGCCTCGCTCGAACTCTTCAATAAGAAGCAGCTCGTCGATATCACCAGCCTGCCGGGCATGGAGAATTTCTCGCCGGTCGCCAAGGCCGCCTGGACGACCGACGACGGCAAGTCGACCTTCTGCGTGCCGATGGCTTCGGTCATCCACGGCTTCATCTACAACAAGGATGCCTTCGACAAGCTCGGCATCTCCGTGCCGAAGACGCAGGACGAGTTCTACGCAGCCCTCGATAAGATCAAGGCCGATGGCACCTATATTCCGCTTGCCATGGGCACGAAGGATCTCTGGGAAGCCGCCACCATGGGCTACCAGAACATCGGCCCGAACTACTGGAAGGGTGAAGAGGGCCGCGAAGCCCTGATCGCGGGCAAGCAGAAGCTGACCGATCCGGAGTGGGTCAAACCGTTTGAGGAGCTTGCCAAGTGGAAGCCTTATCTCGGTGACGGTTTCGAAGCCCAGACCTATTCGGACAGCCAGAACCTCTTCACGCTCGGCCGCGCCGCGATCTATCCGGCTGGTTCCTGGGAAATTGCGCTCTTCAACACGCAGGCGCAGTTCAAGATGGGCGCCTTCCCGCCGCCGGTTCCGAAGGCCGGTGACCAGGGCTACATCTCCGACCATCCCGATATCGGCGTCGCCTTGAACGCGAAGAGCACGCATGCCGAGGAAGCCAAGAAGTTCCTCAGCTGGGTCGCTTCGCCTGAGTTCGCCGATATCTACGCCAATGCACTGCCGGGCTTCTTCAGCCTGAACTCCAACCCGGTGAAGATGTCCGATCCGCTTGCTCAGGAATTCGTCTCCTGGCGCGGCCCGTACAAGTCGACCGTGCGTTCGACCTACCAGATCCTGTCGCGCGGCACGCCGAACCTTGAAAACGAGACCTGGGTCGAATCGGCCAATGTGATCAACGGCACGGATACGCCGAAGGTCGCCGCCGAGAAGCTGCAGAAGGGCCTCGACAGCTGGTACAAGCCGGCCAAGTGATGTGATACCCCTCCCCAACCCCTCCCTACAAGGGGAGGGGTTTAGCCTGCCGCAAATAAGCGGTTCCGGCAGGGAGGGAATCGCTCCGCGAGTCTTCTTCCCCCTTGTGGGGAAGATGGCCGGAAGGCCAGAAGGGGTCTTTCGTCACGCAGAGGCATGGCGGTTCGCCTAGCGAAGAAGCACCCTGACGGTGCATAAAAGTCCAGCTTCCCGGCTCCAAGATCTATCTAGCAACAAGGCAAAAGCCATGAGCGAAACCCACAACGCGGCCGAAATCGTCCCGATCAAGCGCCCGGTGCGCTGGCACATCTTCGTCTTCATGCTGCCCGCCGTGATCGTTTATTCCGCCGTCATGGTGCTGCCGCTCATCGAGACGCTCAGGCTGTCGCTTTACAACACGGTCGACGGGCAATCAGCTTTTGTCGGACTTGCGAATTTCAAGGTTCTGTTCGGCGATCCGCGCTGGGCGCATGATTTCTGGAACGCGCTCGTCAACAATCTGATCTTCTTCGCCATCCATATGTGCGTGCAGAACCCGATCGGCATTGCGCTCGCAGCCCTGCTTTCGGTGCCGAAGCTGCGCGGTGTCGCCTTCTACCGCACGGCGATGTTCCTGCCGACGCTGCTCTCCTTCGTCATCGTCGGTTTCATCTGGAAGCTGATCCTTTCACCGATCTGGGGTGTCGCGCCCTGGATGCTCGATCTCATCGGCCTGAAATTCCTGTTCGCACCTTGGCTCGGCAAGCCGGGTTCGGCGCTGATCGCCGTGTCGCTGATCTCCAACTGGCAATATATCGGCATTCCCATGATGCTGATCTATGCAGCGCTTCTCAGCATCCCCGAAGAGGTGATCGAGGCTGCCGAATGCGACGGCGTCACCGGCTGGGCGCAGTTCTGGAAGATCAAGCTGCCGCTCATCCTGCCGGCGATCGGCATCATCTCTATCCTCACCTTCGTCGGCAATTTCAACGCATTCGACCTGATCTACACCGTGCAGGGGGCGCTTGCCGGGCCTGACATGTCGACCGACATTCTCGGCACGCTGCTCTACCGCACCTTCTTCGGTTTCCAGCTGCAGCTCGGCGACCGCTCGATGGGTGCGACGATCGCCACCGTGATGTTCCTCATCATTCTCGCCGGCGTCTCGCTTTATCTGTTCGTCATCCAGCGGCGCATGCGTCGCTACCAGTTCTGAGGAGCGCGCATGTCCAAGGCACGCACATCTCCCATCCGCACCGGCCTCGTGCACCTGGCGCTCAGCACCTATACGCTGGTCGCGCTGTTTCCGGTATTTCTGACGATCGTCAACTCGTTCAAGGATCGCGCCTCGATCTTCCGTGAGCCGCTGATGATCCCGACGCCGTCGACCTTCAGCCTCGTCGGCTATCAGACGGTGCTGGGGCAAGGCGATTTCGCCACCTATTTCCAGAACAGCTTCGTCGTCACGATCGTCTCGATCCTCTTGGTGCTGCTCTTCGGCGCCATGGCGGCCTTTGCGCTGTCGGAATACCGCTTTCGCGGCAACTTGCTGCTCGGGCTCTATATGGCGATCGGCATCATGATCCCGATCCGCCTCGGCACGGTGGCGATCCTGCAGGGTATGGTGGCGGCCGGCCTGGTCAATACGCTGACGGCGCTGATCCTCGTCTACACCGCGCAGGGCATACCGCTGGCGATCTTCATCCTGTCGGAATTCATGCGCACGGTTTCGGACGATCTCAAGAATGCCGGGCGTATCGACGGGCTTTCCGAATATGCGATCTTCTTCCGCCTGGTGCTGCCGCTGGTGCGCCCGGCCATGGCGACGGTCGCCGTCTTCACCATGATCCCGATCTGGAACGACCTCTGGTTCCCGCTGATCCTGGCGCCTGCGGAAAGCACCAAGACGGTGACGCTCGGTTCGCAGATCTTCATCGGCCAGTTCGTCACCAACTGGAATGCGGTGCTGGCGGCCTTGTCGCTCGCGATCCTGCCTATCCTCGTCCTTTACGTCATCTTCTCGCGGCAACTGATCCGCGGCATCACCTCGGGAGCCGTCAAATGAGCCAGGAGAAACCGATCCGCGTCCTCGTTGCCGGCCTCGGCAATATGGGCCGCAGCCATGCGCTTGCCTATCACAACAATCCCGGCTTCGAAATCGTCGGTCTCGTCAATCGCTCGACACCGGAGCTGGAGCCCGCGCTGCAGGGCTATGCTGTTCATCCTGACTTCACGACGGCCCTTGCCGAGCTGAAGCCGGACCTCTGCTCGATCAATACCTATTCCGACAGCCATGCCGATTATGCCGTCGCCGCCTTCGAGGCCGGCTGTCATGTCTTCGTGGAAAAGCCGCTGGCGACCACCGTCGCCGACGCGGAGCGGGTCGTCGCAGCAGCTGAGAAGGCGGGACGCAAGCTGGTGATCGGCTATATCCTCCGCCATCACCCATCCTGGGTGAAGCTGATCGAGGAGGCGCGCAAGCTCGGGCCGCCTTACGTCTTCCGCATGAATCTCAACCAGCAGTCCAACGGCCCGACCTGGGCGACGCACAAGTCGCTGATGCGCACGACTTCACCGATCGTCGATTGCGGCGTGCATTATGTCGATGTCATGTGCCAGATCACCGATGCGAGAGCCGTCGAGGTACGCGGCATGGGGTTGCGTCTCTCGGACGAGATTGCCGCCGGCATGTATAATTATGGCCATCTGCAGGTGTTCTTCGAGGATGGTTCGGTCGGCTGGTACGAGGCCGGCTGGGGGCCGATGATTTCGGAGACCGCCTTCTTCGTCAAGGACGTGATGTCGCCGAACGGCGCGGTGTCGATCGTCATGGATCCGAACGCCAAGTCCGACGATATCGACACCCACACCAAGACGTCGGTGATCCGTCTGCACACGGCCGAGACCGGCCCCGACGGCAAATTCATCCGGCCAGACCAGGACATGAGGATGACGGGCGAGCCTGGTCATCAGGCGCTCTGCGACCTGGAACAGGCCTTCATGCTGAGGGCGATCCGTGAGGATCTGAACCTCGACCGCCATATGGCGGATGCGGTGGCGTCACTGCGCATCTGCCTTGCCGCCGACGAGAGCGTGCGCACCGGCCAGCCGGTCAGATTGTAAGGGAAAGACAGTGGGATCACTTCAACTCAAATCCATCCGCAAGACCTATGGCACGCATGAGGTGCTGAAAGGCATCGACCTCGAAGTCAGGGACGGCGAATTCGTCATCTTTGTCGGGCCGTCGGGCTGTGGGAAATCGACGCTGCTGCGCAGCATTGCGGGCCTTGAGGATGTCACCTCGGGCGCCGTGGTCATCAACGGCCGCGACGAAACGCTGACGCCGCCGGCCAAACGCGGCATCGCCATGGTGTTCCAGTCCTATGCGCTCTATCCGCACCTGACGGTCAAGGACAATATGGGCCTCGGCCTCAAGCAGGCCGGCACCTCCAGAGAGGAGATCGACAAACGCGTCGGCAAGGCGTCCGGCATGTTATCGCTGGCACCTTATCTCGCACGTCGGCCGGCAGAGCTTTCCGGCGGCCAGCGCCAGCGCGTCGCGATCGGCCGCGCCATCGTGCGCGAACCGGAACTCTTCCTGTTCGATGAGCCGCTGTCGAACCTCGATGCGGCGCTACGCGTGCAGACTCGCCTGGAAATCGCTCGGCTGCATCGTAGCCTGAAGGCGACGATGATCTACGTCACCCACGACCAGGTCGAGGCGATGACGCTTGCCGACAAGATCGTCGTGTTGAATGCCGGCGCGATCGAACAGATCGGCTCGCCGATGGAACTCTATAATCGCCCGGCCAACGTCTTCGTTGCCGGTTTCATCGGCTCGCCTCAGATGAATTTCATCCCGGGCGAGAAGGTCGGCGATCACAGCGCCAAGACGATCGGGGTGCGCCCCGAACACATGACGCTGTCGCGCGAGCAGGGGAGCTGGGCTGCGAAGGTCGTGCATGTCGAGCATCTCGGCGCCGACACGATCATCTATCTGGAATCCGACCAGTGTGGCCTGCTGACGGCGCGCCTCTTCGGCGAGCACCAGTATGAGCCCGACGAAATCGTCTATGCGACGCCGGACCAGGCGCGCGTGCATCGCTTCGATGCCGACGACCGGGCGATCCGCTGAGCGGTTGACGGAACGAATAGCCCCGCCAGCGTGCGGGGCTTTTTGCTTCCAGTCGGCGCGGGCTCGATCAGCCGAGGACGGGCCGCATGAAGCTGCGCTCATAGCTGACGATGCTGCGGTTTCGCTTGGCGAGTTCGAAAGCCGCCTGACATTCCGGATCGCTTGCCATGCGCGTGCGGTAGTCCTCGTAGGTGGCAAGGCTTGAGAAGGAAAACAATGCTACGGCAATGTTGTTGGCGCCTTCAGAGGGCAGGAAATAACCGTGATGGGTGCCGCCCATCCTATTGACGATCGGAATCCAGAGCCGGGCATATTCCTCGAATTCGGCAAGCTTGTATGGATCGATCACATAGCGCAGGTGGCAGGTAATCATTGAAATATCCCCTCGCGCAAAATACCGGGCCGCGGGCTGCCCGGCTCGTTTGGTTTATTCAACTTCTGGCACGAAGCTGGGAGAGTTCAAGCGCTTTGTCGTGATGGCTGCATCACCTTTTCTGACAGTTCGGGCGGCCTGAAATGAAAAAGGCGCTGCGTCGGCGGCGCCTTTCGCACGAGTTGCGTTTCCGGATCAGTCGCGGATGATCAGCAGGTCGGCTGCCATGAAGCGCAGCGTCACGGTTTCGCCGGCCTGCGGTGGCGTGGTGCCGGGGCTGTTGAACATGTCGAAGGAGATGACGTTGCCGCCGACATCCATTCGGGTGCGGATGACCGAGCCTAAGAAGTGAGCCGAGACGACTTGGCCCGTCAGCGCGGTGTCGCTTCTGGCGCTGTCGGAGAGGGAGCCGGCTTCCGGGCGCAGCGCCAGCGAGATGGTTTCGCCGGCCTTGTTGGCTGCGACCGACTGCTTCAGCGTGATCTTCTGATCGCCGATCTGGATGAGGTTGGCATCGGGATCGACGACCTTGGCCTCAATGAGGTTCAATGTGCCGACGAAGGAGGCGACGAAGCGCGTGGCTGGCGTGTTGTAGATCTCGAAGGGCGAACCGATCTGATCGGCCTTGCCGGCATTCATGACGACGATGCGATCGGAGATCGACAGCGCCTCTTCCTGATCGTGGGTGACGAAAACAGTGGTGATGCCGAGCTGTTGCTGGATCTGGCGGATTTCCTCGCGCAGCGACACGCGGATCTTGGCGTCGAGTGCGGAGAGCGGCTCGTCGAGCAACAGCACCTGCGGCTTGACGGCAAGCGCGCGGGCGAGCGCCACGCGCTGCTGCTGGCCGCCCGACATCTGGTAAGGGAAGCGATCGGCAAGGTGATCGAGCTTAATGAGGCCGAGCATTTCCTTGACGCGGGCGTCGATCTCGGGCTTGGCGGCGCCGGCGACCTTGAGGCCGAAGGCGACATTGTCGTGCACCGTCATGTTCGGGAACAACGCGTAGGCCTGGAAGACCATGCCGATATTGCGCTGGTTCGGCTTCAGCGAGCTCTGGTCCTTGCCGTTGATGGTCAGCGTGCCGCCGGTCGGTGTTTCAAAGCCGGCGATCATGCGCAAAACGGTCGTCTTGCCGCAGCCCGACGGTCCGAGGAAGGAGACGAATTCACCCTTCTCGATGTTCATGTTGAAGTTCTTGACGACCTGGACCGGGCCGAAGGATTTCTGAATGTTGTTCAGTGCGAGAAAGGACATGAGCCAGTTACCTTAAGCCTTTGCCGGGCGGGCTTTGCCGAAGCGGGAAACGAGGTTGAGCAGGCCCATGCTGAGCCAGGTGATCGAGAAGGCGATGACGGCGAGCGCCGAAGGCTCGTAGGCCTTGTTGGCGCCGACGAGCTGCAGGTACGGACCGAAGGCCGGGCGGTTGAGCAGCGCGGCGAAGGTGAATTCGCCCATGACGATCGCCAGCGTGATGAAGGCGCCGGAGAGTACGCCGCTCATCACGTTCGGGAAGATGCAGCGGAACATGATGGTCGTCCAGCGGGCGCCGAGGCTTTCGGCCGCCTCCGTCAGCGTGCGGACATCGATGGCGCGCATGGCGGTATCGACGGCGCGGTACATGTAGGGCAGGGACAGCGTGATATAGGAGAAGACCAGCAGGGCGTTAGTCCCTGTCGTCGAACCCGTCAGCGGCAAGTAGGATGACGAATTGTACATTCTGAGGTAGCCAAAGACAATGACGATCGCCGGAATGACGAGCGGCAGCAGCGTGATGAACTCGACGACCGGACGCATCTGCGGCAGGCGCAGCCGCACCCAATAGGCCGTCGGCACCACGAGCAGCATGCCGAAGACGATGGTGAGCAACGCCATCAGCATGGAATAGCCGAAGGTCTCGCGGAACTGAATGTCCGAGAAAACCGACTGATAGGCGTCGAGGCTGTATTCGCCGCGGCGCATGCGCAGCGAAAATTCGACGGTGCCGATCAGTGGGATGATGAAATAGGATGCGCCGAGAATGATGGCAGCCCAGGCTCCGAGACGTTGTGTTTTCATTTCTGCCACCGCTCGGCGCGCATGCGCAGCATGAGATAAAGGATGTTGGATACGCCTGTGATGACAATCATGCCGAGAGCGATGGCGTAACCGAGGTTGGCATTGTGCAGAACGTCTCCGCGGATCTGCGCGTAGAGCAGGATCGGCACGATGTTCAGCGAACTGCCGGTCAGCGCGAAGGCGGTGGCGATGGCGCCGAAGGCGTTGGCGAAGAGCAGCAGAGTCGTGCCGAGCAGGCTCGGCCAGAGGATCGGCAGGGCGACCATCGTCCAGTATTGGCGGTTGGTGGCGCCGAGGATTTGCGATGCTTCGCGCCATTCCTTCTTCATGCCGTCGAGCGCCGGCGTCAGGATCAGCACCATCAGCGGGATCTGGAAATACATGTAGGTGATAGTGAGGCCGAGGAAAGACAGCAGGTTGAAGCCTGTGCCATAGAGATTGAAGCCGAACCATTCCCGCAGGAAAACCGTCACGAGCCCGGTGCGGCCAAGTGTTGCGAGAAAGGCGAAGGCGAGCGGCACGCCGGCGAAATTCGAGGCGACGCCGGAGAAGGTCAGAAGCGTCGAGCGCACCGAGGCGGGCAGGCCGCCGAGCACGACGGCCCAGGCGAGGAAGAAGCCGATCAGCGCGCCGCCGAGAGCGGAGGCGACGGACACGCGAATACTGATCCAGTAGGCGCTGATAATGGATGGAGTGAAGAGATCGCCGATATTCTTCAGCGTGAAATCGCCCTCGGGCGTCAGGAACGCGCCGGCCACGAGATAAAGCGTGGGGATGATCAGGAACAGCAGGGAAAAAATAATGAAGGGTGCAATACCCAGCCAGTCGATCACGCGGTCTTTGTTGATCAAGGGGGCGCTGCTTACCATCGGTGTTGAAACGGTACTCATGGAAAGCTCATCCTGGGGCGTCGGAGTGAGAAAGCCTCCCCGCCTTTTGGGCGGGGAGGCCGGATCGGAGATTACTTGACGGCTGCGCCGACGACGGAATCCCAGTTCTTGGTGATGGCTTCCTTGCCGGCAGCCTGTTCTTCGAGCGTCGGGAAGACAGCCTTTTCATAGGCTGCTGCCGGCGGCAGCTTGTCGAGCAGGTCCTTCGGGATCTTGTTGTTCTTGGCAAGATCGTTGAAGCGGATCGGGTGGCAATAGCCCTTCAGCCAGCCGAGCTGACCTTCGTCGGAGTAGAGGTATTCCATCCAGAGCTTGGCAGCGTTCGGGTGCGGAGCGAAGGCGGAGATCGCCTGCACATAGACGCCGGCAACGACGCCGGTCTTCGGAACGACGACTTCGAACGGAGGATTGCCCTTCAGGCTTTCACCCCACGAAAGTGCGTTGTAGTCCCAGGCGACGATGATCGGCGTGGAGCCCTGCGCGAAGGGGGCAGCCTTGCCGACGACCGGCACGAAGTTGCCGGCCTTGTTGAGTTCGGCGAAGAACTTCAGGCCTTCTTCGCCTGCCTTGGCTGCATCACCGCCGGACGCGGAAAGGCCAGCGGCATACACGCCCTGGACGGCCTGGTTGGCCGTGCGCGGGTCGCCGGCGAGTGCGACGGTGTTTGCATAGTCGCTCTTCTTCAGGTCTGCCCAGTCTGCCGGCGATTCCTTGACGAGATCCTTGTTCACGAGGAACGAGAGAACGCCGTAATAGTCGCCGTACCAGTAGCCTTCGGAATCTTTTGCGGAATCCGGGATCGAGTCCCAGGTGGAGACCTTGTAGGGCTGGATCAGGCCGTCCTTCTTGGCGGACGGGCCGAAGGAGAGGCCGACGTCGATGACATCGGGAGCCTGCGGGCCGGTGTTGCCCTTGTTGGCCTTGATGGCTTCGATTTCGTCGCCCGAACCGGCATCCGGGTTCAGTTCGTTGACTTCGAGACCATACTTGGCCTTGAAGCCGGCAATGACGTCGCCGTAGCCGCACCAGTCATGCGGAAGGGCGATCGTGGTCAGCGTGCCTTCCTTCTTGGCGGCGGCGATGAGTTCAGCGCTCGGTTCTGCGGCAGCAATCGCGGTCGAAGCCACGATCATCGCAGTAGAAAGCGACAGGAGTCGAGAAAGATTAGAGATCACTGTTGTTCTCCTTCGGGTTTTCAGTGTCTGGCGATGCTGTTAATCAGCTTACATGAAGCTTGTGTGACGGTTGGATGACGTTAATTTTGCCGGGATAGCAGGCGCTTGCGACAGATGTTTCGATTGCGACTGCATCGCTCACTTCCGCCAAATCCGTCATTGTTTTTCCTCTCCTTTAGTCTTGTCCTCCTAACCGAGTTTGCGGAAAAGCGTGGTCTGCTCGAACAAGCCCTCCAGGGTCTTCATGCGTTCCTTCGTCTCATCCCAGGTGGAATTCTGAATGGCCTCGATCAGCGCCTCGACGATGAAAAGAGTAACGACGGACGAATCCCAGGCTGAGGGCGCCTCGATCCGCACACGGAAGGCATGCCTGGCCAGCTTGGCGGCGGGCGAGCCCCACTGGTCGGTGAAGACGACGATTTCGGCGCCGCGCTTTCGGGCGGCGGTTGCCAGGCTCACCATCTCCTGTTCGTAACGGCGGATATCGAAGATGATCAGGATATCGCCGGCATTCATGTTGAGGACATATTGCGGCCAGCTGCTGGAATTGGAGGACAGCAGCGTCGTGGCAGGCCGGATGACCTGCATATGCGTGAAGAAATATTCGGCAAGGGCGCCGGTGATGCGGCCGCCGACGAAGTAGAGGCCGCGCTTGCGGTCCGACAGCAGCGAGGCGACGCTGTCGAAGGTCGCGGTGTCGAGATCGGTCAGCGTCTGGCGCAGATTGCCCATGATGGCATCGGCGAAACGGTTGAGGATATGGGTTCCCGGTGCATTCTGCGCCCAGCGATCATGCTTGGCAATTGGGTTGGAGATCGTCGCTTCGACCTCCAGATGCAGGTGCGCCTGAAAATCCGGATAGCCTTTGAAGCCGAGCTTTTGCACCATGCGCACGACGGTCGGCGTGGACACGCCGGCATTCTCGGCGATGGTGGTAATACTGCCGAGGCCGGACACCGGATAATTGTCGAGAAGGCTTTCAGCCAATTGTTTTTCGGCGCGCGTCAACAGCCCGAAATGCGAGTGTATGACGTCCGAAACCGTCTTTGACGCAACTGTCACCTAATCTTGCTCCCCGGGATGGTCTAGCGCCACTTTCCCAACCAAAGTTAACAACGCTGTCATAATCCATGTCAACCGGTGTCATGAAAAGAATTTTTCAGAGGATGCTTGACAGTGATGGAAACCTGAAGAATTCTTTTCTTATAACATTTTATTAATGGATAGGAGTGGCGCCTTTGGTGCTGGCCCGGCCGAAAATCCTCAGCGAAGCGGACGGCAACTGCGTCGGGATCGAGCGCGTCGGCGGCCAGAGCCCGGTGTTGCTCGTCTGCGAGCACGCTTCCAATGCGCTTCCTGCCTGCTTCAGCGATCTCGGTTTGCCGAGCGAAGCGCTGTCGAGCCATATTGCGTGGGACCCCGGCGCGCTCGCCGTTGCCCGCGCCATATCGCAAGCACTCGACGCAACGCTCGTCTACCAGCGCTTCTCCCGACTCATCTACGACTGCAACCGGCCGCCGAGTTCACCGGGCGCCATGCCGGAGACCAGCGAAATCTATGCCATTCCCGGCAACAAAGATTTGACCGCCGAAGAACGCCTGGCGCGCACCGATGCGCTCTACGTGCCATTTCACGACGCCATTCGCGAGCTGATCCGCGATCGCAGGGCGAGGGGGCAAGACAGCATTATCGTGACGATGCACAGCTTCACGCCGGTCTATCACGGCCGGCAACGCGCCGTCGAACTTGGCATACTGCACGACGAAGATAGCCGGCTGGCCGACCGCATGATGGATGCTGCTGCTGAAGCGCCGCTTTACAGGACTGAACGCAACCAGCCTTATGGGCCGGAGGACGGCGTGACCCACACGCTGATCCTGCACGGGCTTTCGAACGGCTTGCGCAATGTGATGATCGAGGTCCGCAACGACCTCGTCGCAGACGATGGCGGCCAAAGGGTCATGGCCGACTATCTGACAGGGCTTCTCCAGCGCAGCCTGGAAGCCTGAATAAAAAAAGACCCGAGGGAGCAGTTTATCTGCGGACGTCCGCACGGCGAAAATGCCGCGGGCAATTGGCACTGAACCGGCCTGCAATCCCGCGGCCGGTTCGTCAACAGGGGGAAGTCATGTCGGACTACACCGAACTGGACAAGAAGCAGGATGTGCACATCCTGCATTCCATGGGCTATGCCCAGGAACTCGAACGGCGAATGAGCTCATTCTCGAATTTCGCCGTCTCATTCTCCATCATCTGCATTCTCTCCGGCGGCATCAATTCGCTGGCGCAGGCGACTTCGGGCGCCGGCGGAGCGGCGATCGGCATCGGCTGGCCCGTGGGATGCTTCATCTCGCTCGTTTTCGCCGTCGCCATGGCGCAGATCAGCTCCGCCTATCCGACGGCGGGCGGACTCTATCACTGGGGCTCGATCCTCGGCAACCGCTTCACCGGCTGGCTGACAGCCTGGTTCAATCTGCTCGGTCTCGTCACCGTTCTCGGCGCCATCAACGTCGGTACCTATTACTTCTTCATGGGCTCCTTCGGCACCACTTATCTCGGGCTGACGGACACGATCACGGTGCGGATCATTTTCCTCGTCATAATTACCGGCGCGCAGGCGCTGGTAAACCACATGGGGATTGGCTTGACCGCGAAGCTCACGGACTTCTCGGGCTACCTGATCTTCGCAACCTCGATCGCGCTGGCGGCCGTCTGCCTTATCGCGGCCCCTTCCTATGAGTTCGGCCGCCTCTTCACGTTCGCCAACTATTCCGGCGAAGTCGGCGGTAGCGTATGGCCGTCGACCTCGGGCGCCTGGGTCTTCCTTCTCGGCCTGTTGTTGCCGATCTACACCATCACCGGCTATGACGCCTCGGCGCATACGTCGGAGGAGACGGTCAAGGCCGCCCATTCGGTGCCGCGCGGCATGGTCGCCTCGGTCCTGTGGTCGGCGCTGTTCGGTTATATCATGCTGTGCGCCTTTGTGCTCATGCTGCCGAACATGGACGACGCGGCCAAACAGGGCTGGAACGTGTTCTTCTGGGCGATGGACAGCCAGGTAAACCCCGTCGTCAAGGACATCCTCTATCTAGCGATCTTCGTCAGCCAGTGGCTGTGCGGCCTTGCGACCGTCACCTCGGTCTCGCGCATGATCTTCGCCTTCTCGCGTGACGGTGGCCTTCCGGCCGCCAAGGCGCTGTCGAAGGTCAGCCCGCAATACCGCACTCCGGTGGCCGCGATCTGGACGGGATCGATCCTGTCGGTTCTGTTCGTTTGGTTCACCTCACTCGACTTCGTGAAAATCGGCGATACGCCGGTTTACACGATCGTAGTTTCGTGCACGGTCATCTTCCTGTTCTTCTCCTTTGCGATCCCGATAACGCTCGGCCTCTTCGCCTGGGGTACGTCTAAGTGGGACAAGATGGGCCCGTGGAACCTCGGCGAAGGCCTCTTCAAGCTCTTTGCCGTGCTCTCGATCATCGCGATGGTCCTGATCTTCGTTCTCGGAGTCCAGCCGCCGAACGGTGCTGCGCTTTACGTTACCGTCGGGTTCCTCTTGCTGACGGCGATCGTCTGGTTCGGCTTCGAGAGCCGGCGCTTCAAGGGGCCGCCGATCGGCGCCGAAGTGGCGAAGCGCCAGGCCGAAATCGCGGCGGCAGAAGCGGCCGTCGGCGAAAGCGGCGAACGTTAAGCAACGAGGCTTCCCTCTCAAATGGCGGGGCCGCTCCTGCGGCCCCATCACCGGTTCAACGAAAAGGCATCGGGCCGCCACACTAGGCCGGGCGCATGCGATTTTGTTGCCCCGATTTTTTCAATCCCAATTTCAGGCGGATCACTCATGAGCAGCAGCTATACAATCGACGATCTCAGGAAGGATGTTGCCGAAGGGCGCATCGACACCGTTCTGGCCTGCCAGGTGGACATGCAGGGGCGGCTGATGGGCAAGCGCTTCCAGGCCGAATATTTTGTCGAAAGCGCCTGGAAGGAAACGCACAGCTGCAACTACCTGCAAGCCACCGACATGGAGATGGAGACCGTCTCCGGCTACAAGGCGACGAGCTGGGAGAAGGGTTACGGCGATTATACGATGAAGCCGGATCTTGCGACGCTGCGCCGCATTCCCTGGCTCGAGGGCACGGCGCTCGTACTCTGCGACGTGCTCGACCATCACACGCATGAGGAAGTCGCCCATTCGCCGCGTGCGATCCTGAAGAAGCAGGTGAAGCGCCTCGAAGACATGGGCATGAAGGCCTATATGGCCTCCGAGCTGGAATTCTTTCTGTTCGACCAGAGCTACGAGGCGGCGCATGCCTCGGGTTACCGCAACCTGAAGCTCGCCAGCGCCTACAACGAGGACTACCACATCTTCCAGACCACGAAGGAAGAAGAGGTGATGCGGGCGATCCGCACCGGGCTGCAGGGCGCCGGCATTCCGGTCGAGAACTCCAAGGGCGAGGCTTCCGCCGGTCAGGAGGAGATCAACGTGCGCTATGCCGACGCGCTCGCCATGGCCGACCGGCATGCGATCATCAAAAACGGCTGCAAGGAGATCGCCTGGTCGAAGGGCAAGGCCATCACCTTCCTCGCCAAGTGGAACTACAATGCCGCCGGCAGCTCCTCGCATATCCACCAGTCGCTCTGGAGCCTCGAGGAAAAGCCGCTGTTCTTCGATCACACCGGCAAATACGGCATGTCGCCGCTAATGCACAATTACATCGCCGGGCTTCTCGCCCATGCGAGCGAGATCACCTATTTCCTGGCGCCCTACATTAATTCCTACAAGCGCTTCATGGCCGGCACCTTCGCACCGACCAAGGCGATCTGGAGCAAGGACAACCGCACTGCCGGCTACCGCCTCTGCGGCGAGGAGACCAAGGGAATCCGTATCGAATGCCGCGTCGGAGGCTCCGATCTCAATCCTTATCTCGCCTTCGCCGCGCTGCTTGCCGCCGGTATCGACGGCATCGAGAACAAGCTGGAGCTCGAAGCTCCGTTCGTCGGTGACGCCTATGGCGGCAAGGACATTCGCGAAATTCCGCGCACGCTGCGCGCGGCAACGACTGAAATGACGGAATCGGCGATGCTGCGCAAAGCCTTCGGCGACGACGTCATCGACCATTACACCCGTGCTGCCGAATGGGAGCAGGAAGAATACGATCGCCGCATCACCGATTGGGAAGTGGCGCGGGGTTTCGAAAGAGCTTAATACGGATTTCGCGGGATTGCTCCTCACCCTAACCCTCCCCCCGTAGAAACGGGGAGGGGACGTGCCCTTGCGGGGCTGGCGGTTGAGGAAAACGGTGCTGCATATCCCTTCTCCCCGTAAGCGGGGAGAAGGTGCCGGCAGGCGGATGAGGGGCTGCGGCCTCACTCAATTTTTGATGAATACGAGGACAGGAAATCGATCATGGCAATGATCCAATGCATTTCACCGGTCGACGGATCGGTTTACGCGGAGCGCCCGGCACTTTCGCTCGACGCCGCCAAGGACGTGGTGGCGCGCGCCCGCAAGGCGCAGAAGGCCTGGGCGAGGCGACCGCTTGAAGAGCGTGTCCAGCTTGTCCTGAAAGGCGCCGCACGGCTGAACGAAATGTCCGACGTCGTCGTGCCGGAGCTTGCCTGGCAGATGGGCCGGCCGATCAAATACGGCGGTGAATACAAGGGCTTCAACGAGCGCTCCAATTATGTCGCGTCGATTGCGGCGGGTGCGCTGGCACCTGTTGTCGTCGAGGAGAGCGACCGTTTCGAGCGCCGTATCGAACGCGAAGCGCATGGCGTCGTCTTCGTCGTTGCACCCTGGAACTACCCCTATATGACGGCGATCAACACGATCGCGCCGGCGCTGATGGCCGGCAATACGGTGGTGCTGAAACATGCCTCGCAGACATTGCTCGTCGGCGAACGGCTGGTGCAGGCCTTTATCGAGGCCGGTGTTCCCGAGGATGTGTTCCAGAACGTCTTCCTCGACCATGAGACGACCTCGGCGCTGATTGCCGCCGGCAGCTTCAATTTCGTCAACTTTACCGGATCGGTCGAAGGCGGGCGGTCGATGGAGCGGGCCGCCGCCGGCACCTTCACGGGCCTCGGCCTCGAACTCGGCGGCAAGGATCCGGGCTACGTCATGGAAGACGCCGATCTCGATGCGGCCGTCGACACGTTGATGGACGGCGCGACCTATAATTCCGGCCAGTGCTGCTGCGGCATCGAGCGCATCTATGTGCATGAGTCTCTTTACGATGCCTTCGTCGAGAAATCGGTCGCCTGGGTGTCGAACTACAAGCTCGGCAATCCGCTCGATCCTGAGACTTCGCTCGGGCCGATGGCGAACAAGCGCTTCGCCAAGGTCGTGCGCGAGCAGATCGCCGATGCGGTTTCCAAGGGCGCCAAGGCGCTTGTCGACCCCAAGCTTTTCCCACAGGATGACGGCGGCGCCTATCTCGCGCCGCAGGTCCTCGTCGATGTCGACCATTCCATGGCCTTCATGCGCGAGGAGACCTTCGGCCCGGCGGTCGGCATCATGAAGGTGAAGAGCGACGAAGAGGCACTGGCCTTGATGAACGACAGCCAGTACGGGCTGACCGCTTCGCTATGGACCAAGGATGTCGAGCGGGCGGCGCGGCTTGGCCGCGAGATCGAAACCGGCACCGTCTTCATGAACCGCGCCGACTATCTCGATCCGGCGCTCTGCTGGACCGGTGTCAAGGAGACCGGCCGCGGCGGTTCGCTCTCGATCATCGGTTTCCAGAATCTGACTCGCCCGAAATCCTTCCACCTGAAGAAAGTCACAGCATGAGCAGCAACATCACTGCAAACTGGAGCTATCCGACATCGGTCAAGCTCGGCCGGGGCCGCATCAAGGAACTGGCCGACGCCTGCAAGAGCCTTGGCATCAAAAAGCCGCTGCTCGTCACCGACCGAGGCCTCGCCTCGATGGCGATCACCAAGAACGCGCTCGATATCCTCGAAGATGCCGGTCTCGGCCGGGCGATCTTTGCCGATGTCGATCCGAACCCGAACGAGAAGAACCTCGAGGCCGGCGTCAAGGCTTTCAAGGATGGCGGCCATGACGGTGTCGTCGCCTTTGGCGGCGGCTCCGGTCTCGATCTCGGCAAGTGCGTCGCCTTCATGGCCGGCCAGAGCCGGCCAGTCTGGGATTTCGAGGATATCGGCGACTGGTGGACACGCGCGAGCCTCGAAGGCATCGCCCCGATCGTCGCCGTGCCGACGACGGCCGGCACCGGCTCGGAAGTCGGGCGCGCCAGCGTCATCACCAATTCCGTCACACATGTGAAGAAGATCATCTTCCATCCGAAGTTCCTGCCAGGCGTCGTCATCTCCGATCCGGAACTGACGGTCGGCATGCCGAAGATCATCACCGCCGGCACCGGCATGGATGCCTTCGCCCATTGCCTGGAGGCCTATTCCTCGCCCTTCTATCACCCGATGTCGGCCGGCATCGCGCTCGAAGGCATGCGCCTCGTCAAGGAATTCCTGCCGCGCGCCTATAGAGAAGGGACCGATCTCGAAGCCCGCGCCAACATGATGGCCGCCGCCGCCATGGGCGCGGTCGCTTTCCAGAAGGGGCTCGGCGCCATCCATGCGCTGTCGCACCCGATCGGCGCGGTCTACAACACCCATCACGGCATGACCAATGCGGTTGTCATGCCGGCGGTGCTGCGCTTCAACCGCGCTGTCATCGAGGAGAAGATCGGCCGGGCGGCCGCCTATCTCGGCATTTCGGGCGGTTTCGACGGCTTCTACGATTATGTGCTGAAGCTCCGTTCCGATCTCGGTGTGCCGGATACGCTGACGGCAATGGGAATCGCGCCCGACCGCATCGACGAATTGTCGGCCATGGCGATCGAAGATCCGAGCGCCGGGGGCAATCCGGTTGCCATGACGCTCGAAAACACCAAGGCGCTTTTCAGGGACTGCTTCTGATAAGATCAGCTGGACCTGCAGATTGGCCCGGAAAGCTCTTGCTTCCGGGCTTTTTCATTTTGGAGGCATCCTGAATTTTAGGGATGTGAAAAATACCGCCTGCAATTTCGCCGCGCGCGTTCGCAATTTGTTAACCATGATTGTAAAGGATGGGTTAACCGCACGATGCTCCGACAGTGCGCACAAGAGCGATGCCGGCTCGCGCCATTTCCTCCGAGGACCGAACATGCCAGTCATTACATTCGCAAATACCAAGGGCGGCGCCGGCAAGACGACCGCTGTTCTCTTGCTCGCGACCGAGCTTGCCCGTCAGGGCTATCGCGTGACCATTCTGGATGCCGATCCGCAGCATTGGATTTCACGTTGGCACGAGATATCGGGGCACGTGCCTAATATTTCAGTGATCGATTTCGTGACGACCGCCTCGCTGCCGCAGCATATCAGCGAAAACAAGCATAATACCGACTATTTCATCGTCGACCTGCCGGGCGCGCGCAATCCGCTGCTTGCCACCGCCGTCGGTCTTTCCGACCATGTACTGATCCCGATCCAGGGCTGTGCCATGGATGCGCGCGGCGGCGCGCAGGTGCTCGAACTGCTGCAGTATCTGGACGAGAAGGCAGGCATCAAGATCGGCCATTCGGTGGTGCTGACCCGCGTCAGCTCGATGGTGACGACCCGGGCGCTGCAACTCGTCAAGTCGCTGCTCAGCGAGCGGCACGTGCCGGTGCTGGACACGGCGATTATCGAACGTTCGGCCTTCCGCGACATCTTCGACTGTGGCGGCACGCTGCAGACCATGGACCCCACGCGCGTCAGCAATCTCGACAAGGCGCGTGAGAACGCCGCCTGTTTCGCCCAGGAAATCATGCGCAAGGTGCCTGTTCGGTTGACAGCCTCGGCTCGCATGGCGACGGCGGCCTGAATACCCAAGCATTGAAACAGAAAGGCCGTCGGGGCGATCCGGCGGCCTTATCGTTGGTGACCAGTTTGGCTTTGGCTCAGTCGACGAACTCGACCGTCACACCGGGCTTGACCATTTTCGCAAGCTCGGTTGCATCCCAGTTGGTCAGGCGAATGCAGCCGTGGCTCTGGGTGCGGCCGATCTTGGAGGGCTCCGGCGTGCCGTGGATGCCGTAAGTCGGCCTGGAAAGCGCCATCCAGACGGTGCCGACCGGGCCGTTCGGGCCTGGGGGAATGTTGAGGATCTTGTCGTTGGCGCCCTGCTGAAAGTTGATCTTCGGGTTGTAGGTATAACCGGGATTGAACGCGACGCGCTCGACCGTCACCGTGCCGGACGGGGAGGGGGTGTCGGTTGAGCCGATCGAAGCCGGGTAGGCGGCGATAAGATTGCCGGCGCCGTCATAGGCGAAAACCTGTTTGCGCCCCTTGTCGGCGATGATGCGGGCGACCTCGCCGGTCTTCATCTCGCCGGGATTGACGACCTTGATCACCGTGCCGGGAACACTGAAATCGGCGCCGGGATTCATCTCCTTGAGGAAGGCCTCGTCCATATGGAAACGCTCGGCCAGCATTTCAGTGGTCGAGGTATAGGCGAGCGACGGCAGCAGCGCCTTATGCGAATAATCTTCCGGGATCTCCGCGACGAAGGGGCCGGCGGCATCGGCCGGCGTGATCGTATAGCTGACGACGGGCAGGCCGCCGTTCATGCGCAGCTCTTCCAGAATGGCATCGGTGTCGTTGGGGTCGAGCTTTGACCCCGTCATCTGGTCGTAAGCATAAATGCCCTTGGTGACGTTCGAGCCCATGTGCCCGTCGATGACGCCGGGAGAGATGCCGGCGCGGTCGAGGAAGACCTGCAGCGCGACGATCTCGGGCTTCGATTTGTTCTTCAGCGTGATCACGGGCTCGTCGGGTGCTGCCTTCGGCGCATCGGCGGGCGGGATCTGCTGATCGGGATCGATCGAAGCGTAATCGTCGCCCGATTGCGGATTGCCAATGCTGTTGTCGTTCGGATAGGGCTCCTCGCCGAGCGGCAGGCGCTCGATTGCAGCGTCGCGCGGAATGCCACCGGTGACGGCGCCGCGTTCGGAATAACGCGTATCGCCATAGGAATTGTCGTCGGCATAATAGGGATCGTTGCCACCCTGGTCGGTATAAACCTCGCGCGGGCCGGGCCGTGGTGGATAGTAGCCGCGGGCGCGCATTTCGGTGGCGACGACGTTGCCGTAGGCGTCGATCAGCACGCGGTTGCCGCTGCGGTCGCGGGCATAGGCAAAGCCGCGCGGGACATAATCGAGGATTTCGCCGTTCGGCGTGACCAGCACGACATCGCTCTGGCGACGGTCACGAAACTGCTGCGCGCCGGCCTGCGGTGCTGCAGCCGCAACGGCTGCCAGCACGGCCGCAAGCGAAAATGCCGACTTCAAAAAGCGATTCACGTCTCACACCTCGAACAGTGACTGGGCCGACACACACCCGCGAATTTTGACGCTAGTGTGGAATTTATGAAAGCGTGCTGAACAAAATATGAAAATCCCTAAGATTTCCTTTTACTCATAAACGTTTGCATCCTTGTGTCCGTTCCGCAAAATCCACGGTTGCGGCAAAAGCGCAAGAGGAGAACGGCGCGATTGACGAAAGAGGGCGCGAAACTTAGAGCTTTTCCGGGTTAGACTGCGGCATTCTGCCGGAGCAGGTTTTCGTCAGGGCAAAGGCGATTGGCGAAGGGCATACCCCAAGGTACGTCCGAGCCGATCGCCTCTGATCCTGGCGGAAACATGCCCGGCCCACCGGCCGCACCGCTTCGCCGTGGCGTAGCGATGTGCGTCCGGCGATTCCAAAGTCTTGCAGATTTGCCAGCCAAATTTGCGGGAGGGTTGGCTGAAACAGGGCGGCTGATCGACCGGCCGGCTTGGCCGTAGAGCTTGGCTACGACGCGCGCCGGCCGGTCGACCATCCGACCGTTTGAGCCAACAGAATGCTGCAATCTAACCCGGAAAAGCTCTAACGCTACGGCGGCCGCTAACCTTGAGGAGACCGAGATGATCGAATTTGCCGCTGCAAGCGGGCCGCGCCTGATGCTGGATGAAACATCGGTGCTCGATATCGGCGGATGCATTGTCGACGGCGTCGATATTGCGCCAAAGCGTGCCATTCCGGACGATGGCGATCCGCGAATCGATCACTCGCTCGAAGGTTTCCTCTTCACCTGCGGCCCGGACCATATCCGCCATCGCCAGCCGATCGCCGGCCGTGCCGACGGCAAGGTCTATCCGCTGCACGGATCGGCCTCCGGCCACGCCGCCAAGATCCTGTGGACGAAACACGAGAATGGCAATGCCGAATGCCGCGCCGATATCGACATTACCACGGTCGAGGGACTGCCGCAGCGCATCGAGCGGCTGTGGCGGATCGACGGCGCGAACGGCGAGGTGCGGCTCGAAGACCGGGTTATCAATACCAGCGATCAGGCGGTGCCGACCTTCCTGATGTACCATATGAATGTCGGCGGCAAATGGCTGGACGACGGCACGCGGCTCGAAGGCCGGATGCTGGAGAATGGCGGCTTCCCCTGGACATTCGGCGAGGAGCCCGGCGGCATCTTCTGTGTGCCGGCGACGGCGACGGAGGAGGGCTCGGCGGAAGTCCGGCTCGGGCCGATCGCCGCAATTGGCGGCAGGACGCTCAACGTGCGCTTCCGCGCCGATACGCTGCCTTATCTGCAGGTTTGGCGGAACCAGAAGGCGCCCGCTCATATTATCGGCATCGAGCCGGTGTCGCATCGCTGGGTATTGCGCGACGAGCTTCATGCGGCCGGTGAATTCAACATGCTCGCCCCGGGCGAAAGCCGCAGCTATGCGCTGACCTTTGCCTTCCTGTGAGTGAAGTGTTGTTGACGCTTGCGGGCCTCCCGTCGTAGACCTTCAGCCCACGATCTTTGAGGAGACAAGACGATGGATATTCGCCAGATCGACGATGAATATTCGGTTTCGGGACAGATCACGCTTGAGGACCTCGATGAGATCAAGGCGTTGGGCTTCAAATCGATCGTCTGCCATCGCCCCGACCATGAAAGCCACGACCAGGCGTCGTTTTCCGTCATCGAGGCGCGTGCCAAAGAGCTCGGACTCGACATCGCTCATGTGCCGGTTGGACCGATGGGCGTGACCGAAGAGGCAGTGCAGGGCATGGTCGACGCGCTCGACGAATTCCCGCGGCCAATGCTTGGCTATTGCCGCTCGGGCGCGCGCTCGACGGCGATCTATCAGAAAACTCAGCATATCCGCAATTAACCGCCCTTTCCGGGCTCCTACTTCCGGCGTTGAACCTCAGCGCCGGCACCTTTCATTGATGCAGGAGACGATAATGAGCATTAAGCGTATCGACGTCGGCGCGCGCATGAGCGGCGCCGTCATTCACGGCAACACGGTCTACCTCGCAGGCCAGGTGGGTGAGGGCGAAAGCGTCACCGATCAGTGCAAGTCTGCGCTCGCCGAAGTCGACCGTCTGCTGGCGGCCGCCGGCAGCAACAAGTCGAAGATCCTGCAGACCCTCGTCTATCTTTCCGACATCGCTTATTTCGGCGAGATGAACGCAGCCTGGGAAGCCTGGATCGATCCGGCCAATCCGCCGGCACGCGCCACCAGCGAAGCCAAGCTCGCCGCGCCGAAATACAAGGTCGAGTTCATCGTTACGGCTGCGCTCGACTAAGTTCGCCGCAGTTCCGTCTCTCAAAGCCGGTGGGGCGCCCTTACCGGCTTTTTGTTTGCGCGATTTCCGAAAGCGTTCTGGTCGGTGTGATCGCTTCCGGATCGAGCTTCACCTCGATGATCGCCGGTTTGCCGCTTCTTCGCGCGCGCTCGAAAGCCGGGGCGAATTCCTCCGTGCTTTCCACCGTCTCGCCGTGGCCGCCATAGGCGCGGGCAAGGGCCGCGAAGTCGGGGTTGGTGAGATCGGTGCTGCTGACGCGGCCGGGATATTCGCGCTCCTGATGCATGCGGATCGTGCCGTACATGCCGTTGTTGACGACGATTGCGATGATCGGCAGACCGTAGCGGATGGCGGTGGCGAATTCCTGGCCATGCATCAGGAAACAGCCGTCGCCGGCAAAACAGATGACCTCACGCTCGGGAAAAAGCCGCTTGGCGGCCACCGCGGCGGGCAACCCGTAACCCATCGAGCCGGAGGTGGGCGCGGCCTGGGTGTTGAAGCGGCGGAAACGATGGAAGCGATGCAGCCAGGTGGCATAGTTGCCGGCGCCGTTGGTGAAGATTGCGTCCTGCCTGGTATTCGCCTCCAGCCACTCCATGATCGGTCCCATATGGACAGCGCCAGGACCTATCGCTGGCGGCTTCGACCAGGCGAGATAGGCTTGGTGCATGCGCTCCGTGCGCTCCGCCCAGTGCGGCTCGGTCGGCGCTTTCAGATCGGTAAGTGCAGCGACGAAATCGGCCGGTGCCGCGCAGATCGCCAGATCCGGGCGATAGATACGGCCGAGTTCGGACGCATCGGGATAGACGTGGACCAGCGATTGCTGGGGGTAGGGGATGTCGATCAGCGTGTAGGACGACGAGGGCATTTCCGACATGCGGGCGCCGAGCAGGATCACCAGGTCGCTCTCCTTGATCTCCTTGGCGAGCGCCGGATTGATGCCGATGCCGACATCGCCGGCATAGCAGGGATGAAGGTGATCGAACAGCATCTGCCGGCGGAAGGAGCAGCCGACCGGCAATTGGAAACGCTCGGCGAAGATTGCAAAATCGGCGACGGCATCGGCATCCCAGCGCGTGCCGCCGAGGATCACCACCGGTCGCTCAGCTTTGAGCAGACGCAGATAGAGATCGTCGATCTGGCTGGGGCCGGGATGCGCCTCGACGTTGGCATAACGCCTGGCGAGGGGCGCCTCGACCTCGTCGCGCAGCATGTCTTCCGGCAGCGTCAGCACCACGGGGCCGGGACGGCCGGAGGTTGCGATCGCAAAGGCGCGGGTGACGAATTCGGGAATTCGGGCGGCATCGTCGATTTCACCCACCCATTTGGCGAATTCGGTGAAGGCGCGGCGGAATTCGACCTCCTGGAAGGCCTCGCGCTCACGTGCATCACGCTGCACCTGGCCGATGAAGAGGATCATCGGGATCGAATCCTGCCTTGATATATGCAGGCCGGCGGAGGCGTTGGTGGCGCCGGGGCCGCGGGTCACCATGCAGATGCCGGGTTCGCCGGTGAGCCTGCCCCAGCAATCCGCCATCATCGCCGCCCCGCCTTCCTGCCGGCAGACGAGGACGTCGATATCGCTGTCACGCAAGGCGTCGAGCACGGCGAGGAAACTCTCGCCGGGCACGCAGGAGAGGCGTTTGACACCGTTCGCCTTCAGCGCCTCGACGATCAGTTCCCCGCCCGTTTGTTTCATAATGATACCTTCTTCATGACGATGTCTTCCTCTCAAGCTCGGCGAGTTCCGCCAGAATTTCTTCCCTGTGTTCGCCGAGACGCGGGCTCGGCCTGACGTAGCGCAATGGTGTTTCCGACAGCCCCACCGGCGTCCTGACCCCGGGGATGACGGTGCCGGCGGCATCGGCAAGGTCGATGCGCAGACCGCGAGCCTTCACTTGCGGGTCGGCGAACATTTCCTCGATCGTGTTGATCGCGCCCGATGGAACCGCGTTCTGCTCGCAGGCCTTCAGGAGATCCGCCTTCTGCCATTTCAGCGTCTCGGTGGAGATCAGGCGGCGCACCTCGCCGCGGTTGGCGACGCGGGCCTTGTTGGTGGAGAAACGCTCGTCATCCGCGATCGTCTCCAGGCCGAGGATGGCAGAGAGGCGGCGGAACTGGCCGTCATTGCCGACGGCCAGGATGAGATAACCGTCGGCCGTCGGTACGACCTCATAGGGCGAGATGTTCGGATGGGCGTTGCCGAGGCGGGTCGGTGCGGCGCCGGAGATGAGGTAATTCATGTTCTGATTGGCGAGGACGGCCGATTGCACGTCGAGCAGGGCCATGTCGATCAACTGGCCTTGTCCGGTTTTCAGGGCATGGATCAGGGCGGCCTCGATCGCCGAGACGGCATAGATGCCGGTGAAGATGTCGGCGATCGCCACGCCCGCCTTCATCGGTTGGCCGTCCGGCTCGCCTGTTATCGACATGAAGCCGGACATGCCCTGGACGATGTAATCGTAGCCGGCGAGGCCGGCATAGGGGCCGGTCTGGCCGAAGCCGGTGATCGAGCAATAGACGAGCCTCGGGTTCTGCTTGCGCAGGCTGTCGTAATCGAGCCCGTATTTGACGAGGCCTCCGACCTTGAAATTCTCGATCACTACATCGGCTGTGGCTGTGAGGCGACGAACGAGATCCTGGCCCTCAGAGCTCTTGAGGTCGGCGGTGATTGAGCGCTTGCCGCGATTGGCGGCGTGGTAATAGGCGGCCGAGAGATTTTCGCCGTCGGCACCTTCGACGAAGGGCGGTCCCCATTGGCGGGTGTCGTCGCCACCGTCGGGATTTTCCACCTTGATGACGTCGGCGCCGAGATCGGCAAGCATCTGGCCCGCCCAGGGGCCGGCGAGCACGCGGGCAAGCTCGATCACCCGGATGCCGGCAAGCGGCGGCATGTTCGTCGCGGTCTCGGTCATGTTCCTCCCGTCGGTGTCTACGGCGCCAGCGTCACCTCAGATGTATCGGATACCGGCTTTGAAGCAAAGCGGCGCTCGCGCCAGAGGATGTAGAAGCCCGACGCCATAATGATCGTGATGCCGAGCCATTTGATCGCATCCGGAAAATCGCCGAAAACAAGCCAGGCGAAGATCGTTGCCGAAACGATCTCGAAATATTGCAGCGGCGCCAGCGTCGACGCCGGTGCCGCACGAAAGGCATAGACGCCGAGGATGCCGGCGATCGCGGCCATGGCGCCGACGCCGGCCACGTAGAACCAGGCGCTGCCTGCAGGCATGACGGGATCGAAGAGATCGGAGCCGCTTCCTTCGCCGACAAAAAGCAGGAAAGCGCAGAAGAGCAAGCCCCAGATGCCCATCTGGAACTGCATCGACCAGGGGTCCTCCCGGTGCGAGAGGACGCGGGTCATCAACACGAAGATCGCAATGCAGAGCGCGCTGACGACAGGCAGGAGCGCGATGGAGCCGACCTCCTCGAAACTGGGCTGGATGATCAGCATCGCCCCGAAGAAGCCGACGCCGCAGGCGGTATAGCGCCGCCAGCCGATCGTCTCCTTGAGGATAATGCCGCCGAGGATCGTCACGATGATCGGCTCGATAAAGAAGATCGCGATCGCGTCGGCGACCGCCATATATTTCAGCGTGGTGACGAAAGAGATCATCGAGACGGTGATGACGAAGCCGCGGATGGCGTGGAACAGGCTCTGGCGCCACGAGAAATCGGTAAAGCTGCGTCGCCATAGCACGATCGGCAGCATGCAGAGCGCCTGCACGAGGAAGCGGCCGGCGGTGATCTCGGCGGAGGGGACGGTGACGACGGCAAGCTTGGCGAAGATGTCGATGAGCGGCGAGAACATCACCGAAAGAAACATCAGCGCAAGCCCCGTCGTCACTTCGGAGGCGGACGAAGCGGGCCGGGCGGAGGTGCTGCTCATGATGGGATCTCTCTGGCTCAGGATCTTGCGAGTGCCTCGTCGCACCAGTCCGCGAAGGCGGCGGTCGCCGCTTCGGCGTCGATCTCGTTCAGCGTTTCATGCCGCATATCCTGATATATCCGAGTGCTGATACGAGAGAAGCCTTGCGCTTTCAAATGGTTTGACAGCCAGAGGATGGCTTTTCCACGCCCCGTCGCCGGATCCTCGCCGCCGCCGACCAGATGGATCGGCATGTCGCGCGGCAGCCGGTCGAGATGGAGCTTCTGCGGTGCGCGAAACGTCAGTTCGAAGAGATCGAGCCAGAGCGAGACCGAAGCATCGAAGCCGCAGAGCGGATCGCCGATATATTTGTCGACTTCATCGGCATGGCGGGACAGCCAGTCGAACTCGGTGCGGCGGTCCGGGATCGATTTTCCCCAAGCTCCGAAGGTGAGCTTCGGCAAGAGGCCGCTCGGCACGTCGGAGCCCTTCAGCATCCGCTCGGCAAGCAAGATCGCCTGGGCGGCTCGGCCGGCAAGGCCGACGGCGAAATTCGAATTCCAGACGGCGACAGCGTCGAAGTCGCCCGGAGCGGTGACGGCGACATTGAGCGCCACGAGACCGCCCATCGAATGGCCGAAGAGGATCACCTTCAGGCCGGGATGGCGCGAGGCCGCATGGGCGCGCACGGCATGGACATCGCCGATCACCCGGTCGACGCCATCCCGGCCGGCGAAGCGGCCAATCGGCGCGTCGGGCGCCGTCGTCTCGCCGTGGCCGCGGTGATCATGGGCATAGACGTGGTAGCCGCGCGCCGCCATCGCCGCGGCAAAGCGGCCGTACCGCTTCGAATGCTCCGCCAGGCCGTGCGATATCAACAGGACGCCGCGCGCCGGGTGGGTAGCCTCGGCATGGTGATAGGCCAGAGACGCTTCCCCTATCGCGAGTCTTTGCGTATCAGAAAACATCCGGATCCTCCCCGCCCCAGCAGAGCAGATCGCTACTGCATAATTCCTTAAAGCGGAATCGATTTAAGCGAATATGCTGCAACTATAAGTGCGACACGGTGCTCGCGTAACTCTAAGACAGTGAGGTCCCCGCAATAGTCAGCTGTTTCCGGCGACGCGCAGTCGATAACAAATTTCGGCACGGCTGCGATTCAGGGTTGCTGCCGTTTACTCTTTGTGCTTATCTGTTCCTGCATTGTTCTTCTTTGGGGGTTGAAATGAGCAGCATGCAGTTGCGTACCTTTACGTTCGCCTTGTCGATGATCCTTGCCGGCGCTGCCGTGGCGCAGGAGGCCGATGGCCGTACCCTTTTCATTCTTGCTGCGAGCTGGCAGCCCGCCTTCTGCCAGACGAACCAGAAGAAGCCCGAATGCGCCAGCCAGACCGGCGAGCGCCATGACGCGACGAATTTCTCGCTGCACGGCCTGTGGCCGATGCGGCAGGATTATTGCGGCGTCAGTGAGGACCAGAAGGCTGCCGACAAGGACGGCAAATGGGATACATTGCCCGCGGTTGCGCTTTCGGCCGAGACGCAGGCGTCGCTTGCAAAGGCAATGCCCGGCACCCAGTCCGGCCTTGAACGGCACGAATGGATAAAGCATGGCACCTGCACGAAAATGAGCGTTGAGGATTATTTCGGCGTCGGCGTCCATTTAGTGGATGCGCTCAATACATCGGCCGTGCGCGATCTCTTTGCCGCCAATATCGGCAAGGCGGTCAAGGCCGAGGCGATCAAGGCTGCTTTCGACAAGAGCTTCGGGCCGGGTGCGGGCGAGCGCGTCAAGATGAGCTGCCGGCGAGCCGGCAATGTCAGGGTGATCAGCGAGTTGACGATCGGCCTGTCTGCGGATGCGGGAACGGCATCGGCAAAAAGCGCGGGCCTTGCCGATCTGATCCAGGGAGCGGGAAAAACCACGTTCGGCTGTGACGAGGGCGTTGTCGATGCGGCGGGCTTCTGACCGGAATCCGGCGTAAACGGGTTTCGGCGTTGCTCACAGGCGCTGTTTCGCCTACATAGCGGCACGAAACGAAGTTTCCCGCCCGGAGCAGCGCAGCATGGCACGTCAATTCATCTATCATATGTCCGGCCTCAACAAGGCTTATGGCAACAAGAAGATCCTGGAGAACATCCACCTTTCCTTCTACCCGGATGCCAAGATCGGCATCCTCGGACCGAACGGCGCCGGTAAATCCACTGTGCTGCGCATCATCGCCGGCCAGGACAAGGAGTATACCGGCGAAGCCTGGCTCGCCGAGGGGGCCACGGTCGGCTATCTCGAGCAGGAGCCGAAACTCGACCCCACCAAGACGGTTTTCGAGAACGTCATGGAAGGTGTTGCCGCGAAGACGGCGATCGTCGATCGTTACAACGAATTGATGATGAACTACTCGGACGAGACCGCGGAAGAGGGGGCGAAGCTCCAGGACATCATCGACAGCCAGAACCTCTGGGATCTGGAAAGTCAGGTCGAGATGGCGATGGAAGCCCTGCGCTGCCCGCCGCGCGATGCCGATGTCACCAATCTTTCCGGTGGTGAGCGCCGCCGCGTCGCGCTCTGCCGTCTGCTGCTGTCGCAGCCGGATCTGCTGCTGCTCGACGAACCGACCAACCATCTGGATGCCGAAACCATCGCCTGGCTCGAAAAGCACCTGCGCGACTATCCCGGCGCCGTGATGATGATTACCCACGACCGCTACTTCCTGGACAACGTCACCGGCTGGATCCTCGAACTCGATCGCGGCCGCGGCATCCCTTATGAAGGCAACTACTCCGCCTATCTGCAGGCCAAGGCCAAGCGCATGCTGCAGGAAAACCGCGAAGAGGCATCACGCCAGAAGGCGATCAGCCGCGAGCAGGAATGGATTGCTTCCAGCCCGAAGGCTCGCCAGGCCAAGTCGAAGGCGCGTATCAAATCCTACGAGCAGTTGGTGGAGGCGGCCGAGAAGCAGCGTCCCGGCGACGCGCAGATCATCATCCCGGTGAGCGAGCGCCTCGGTCAGGTGGTCATCGAGATGGAGGGCATCACCAAGGGCTTCGACGGCCGCACGCTGGTCAACGACCTGTCGCTGAAGCTGCCGCCGGGGGGCATTGTCGGCATCATCGGTCCGAACGGCGCCGGAAAGACGACGCTGTTCAAGATGATCACCGGCCAGGAAACGCCGGATGGTGGTACGATCCGGATCGGCGAAACCGTGCACCTCAGCTATGTCGACCAGAGCCGCGATGCGCTCGATCCCAACAAGACCGTCTGGGAAGAAATCTCCGGCGGCGCCGAAGTGATCAAGCTCGGCAAGTTCGACATGAACTCCCGTGCTTATTGCGGCGCCTTCAACTTCAAGGGCGGCGATCAGCAGCAGAAGGTCGGCAGTCTCTCGGGCGGCCAGCGTAACCGCGTTCACCTCGCCAAGATGTTGAAATCCGGCGGCAACGTTCTGCTGCTCGACGAGCCGACCAACGACCTTGATACGGAAACGCTTGGCGCCCTTGAGAACGCGCTTGAGAATTTTGCCGGTTGCGCCATCGTCATCAGCCACGATCGCATGTTCCTCGACCGCCTGGCGACGCATATCCTGGCTTTTGAGGGCGAGGGCCATGTCGAATGGTTCGAAGGCAACTTCGAGGATTATGAGGAGGACAAGGTCCGTCGCCTCGGCCCGGATGCGCTCAATCCGGGCAGCCAGGCCCATAAGCGCCTGACACGCTGATCCCTGCTTCATTTCTGCTTCCGAAGCCCCGGTTCGACCGGGGCTTTTTCGTGTCAGACCCCGTCGCAATTTGCGCAGGCAATTTCGCGAACAGTGCGAATTGCCGCTTGCCACCGCTTTTCAAATCACATAAAGATATCTTTATATCTTGATTGGGCCAATGATGAGCGAACCTTTGAAGCTGGGACTGGATGGGCTGGTGGACGTCTTGAAGGCGGCCGGAGAACCCACGCGTCTGCGTCTTCTGGCGCTTCTCGACGGCGGCGACCTGACGGTGACCGATCTTACTGAAATCCTCGGCCAGTCGCAGCCGCGCATCTCCCGCCACCTGAAGCTGCTCGGCGAGGCCGAACTGATCGAACGCTATCAGGAAGGCGCCTGGGCCTATTTTCGCCTCAAGCAGGACGGCAAGGCGGCCATGCTGGTGCGGGCGCTGCTGAAACATGTCTCCGAGAACGACCCGACCATCCTTCGTGACGGCGAGCGTCTTTCGGCTGTCAAGCGCCAGCGGGCCGAGCGGGCGCAAGCCTATTTCAGCCGCAATGCCGCGGAATGGGACGAGCTTCGCCGCCTGCACGCGGCGGATGAGGAGGTCGACGCCGCCGTCATTCGGCTGCTCGGCAACCAGCCGATCGATTCGCTGCTGGATCTCGGCACCGGCACCGGCCGCATCCTCGAACTCCTGTCCGGACTTTACCGCCGTGCTGTCGGTGTCGACGCCAGTCGCGACATGCTGAGCGTGGCGCGCGCCAATCTCGACAAGTCCCGCATCACCAAGGCGACGGTGCGCCACGCCGATATCTTGAACCTTCCGTTCGAGGGGCAGGATTTCGACCTTGTGACGATCCATCAGGTGCTGCATTTCTTCGATCAGCCGGAGATTGCGATCGCGGAAGCGGCGCGCATGCTGCGGCCGGGCGGGCGGCTCGTGGTCATCGACCTCGCGCCGCACACGCTCGAATATCTCAGAGACGAACATGCCCATGTCCGTCTCGGCTTTTCGCACCAGGCGATGTCCGACTGGTTGCGCAAGGCCGGGCTCGACGTCGAGCAGGTCGTCGATCTTCATCCGGGTCAGCAGGGCGGGCAGGGGTTGACGGTCACCGTCTGGCTCGCGCGCGATCCGAGGCGCCTCATGGCTTCGCAAACGAGCGAAGGCGCCGAACCCACATTTGCCGGGAGAGTATGACATGGCTTTGAAAAGCGAAGGACGCGGGCGCAACTTCGGGATCTCCTTCGAATTTTTTCCGCCGAAATCGGAGGAAATGGAAGGGCAGCTCTGGGATACTGTCAGCAAGCTGCAGGATTGGGATCCGGATTTCGTGTCGGTGACCTACGGCGCCGGCGGCACCACCAAGGCGCCGACGCTGTCTGCTGTTACGCGTTTCCTGTCGCAGACGCCGCTTGCCACCGCCTCGCACCTGACCTGCGTTGGTGCGACGAAGGAGGAAACGCATCATATGATCGATACGTTTCGCAAGGTCGGCGTAAAGCATTTCGTGGCTTTGCGCGGTGATGCGCCCGGCGGCGTCGGCGCGCCCTATCAGCCGCATCCCGGCGGTTACGCCAATGCGGCAGAACTGGTGGCAGGCCTCAAGTCGGTCGGTGATTTCGAGATTTCGGTCTCCGCCTATCCGGAAAAGCACCCGGAAAGCCGTGATACGGCCGCCGATATCGACATGCTGAAGCGCAAGGCCGATAACGGCGCCGACCGGGCGCTGACGCAGTTCTTCTTCGACAATGACAATTTCGAGCGCTACCTGGAGCGGGTGCGCGCCGCCGGCATCTCGATCCCGATCGTGCCAGGTATCATGCCGATCCAGAACCTGACGCAGTTGAAGCGTTTCGCCGGCGCCTGTGGCGCGGTCATCCCTGGCTTCCTCGACGAGCGTTTCGCGGGCCTCGACGATAAGCCCGAGGACCGGGCGAAGGTCGCGGCCGAAGTTGCCGCCGAGCAGATCGAGGATCTCGTCCGGCGCGGCATCGGTGATTTCCATCTCTATACGATGAATCGCGCGCCGCTGGTTTCCGCGGTGCTTGACAATCTCGGCTTTGCCCGCCGAACGACAAAGAGCGCGGGAGCCGCCGCCTGATCCTTGCAGACGTTCAAAAGTGAAAAAGCGCATGTCGGGCGGGACATGCGCTTTTTCGTTGGCGGATTGATCAGGGGAGTTTAGGCACTATCAGCATTCCGCCTCCGTCATTCCGGCTCAAATGAAGAGCATGGATAAGACGAAAGCAAACGCTGCACTGACCAACAGAACATTCAAGGATTGCGTGAGTCCCATGTCTGTCTCCTCGCGTTAGCCGTCGGATATTATGTCTGAAATATGTCGGTTGGGAAGCGGATTTTATGCTGCGCTGCCGAAACGGCCAGTGGACAAGTCGAACATCATTTTCCTAAGGCCATGAGATAAAACGATAATTTCGAGAAAATTTTTCTTCACACATTTTAACACGGCGTTAAATCAGGCGACTGCGAATTTACCTATGCGCCCGAAACTTGGCGAAGCCGCAACTGGTTGAAAACATACGAAAAATGCAACCTGAGGTCAGGCGGGCTTGGCCAGCAGGCGATAGGCGCGCCCGTCGAGGATGACGAGGCCGAAACCGATCAACGCCATGCCGGCGAATTCGCTCAGGCTGAGCCTTTCGCGGAGGAAGAGCACGCCGAGAAGGATGGCGCTCGGCGGCACCAGCAGCGTGACGAGCGAGGCGTTGGTGGCGCCGGCGGTCGCGATGACCCTGAAATAGAGAATATAGGCGAAGGCGGTCGAAAGCAGCGCCAGCGCCAGGATGGCAAGCAGCACTTCGAGCGGCGGTATGGTCAGTGCCCAGGGTCGATCGGCCAGCAGCGACAATGGCAGAGCGATCAGTGAGGATGCGGTCAACTGGCCGGCGGCGGTGACCGCGGCAGGGACGCCCTTGAAACGTTTGCCGTAGGTGGCGGCAAAACCGTAGGAGACGGCGGCGAGCACCGGAAACAGCAGCGCCCAGAGCGGGGCTTCGCTGCCGGTGGAGATGCCGGGGCCGACCAGCACGATCGTCCCGAGGAGACCCACGAGGCAGCCTGCGATCTTGGCCGAGCTCAACTTCTCGTCCGAGGTGAGGTAATTGGCGATGAGCACCGTCCAGATCGGCGTCGTCGCGTTCAGGATCGCCGCAAGGCCGGCGCCGATGCGGGTCTGGCCGAAGAAGATCAGGGCATGCGGCAGGACATTGTTGATGACGCCGAGGATCAGGAACTCGCGCCAGCGGGCCTTGAAGATCGAATAGATGTCAAGACGCCCGGCAATATAGACATGCAGCGCGAGCGCGGCGAGCAACAGCCTGAGGAAGACGAGGGTCAGCGGTGGCACGTGCTGGACGGCGATGCGGGCAAAGAAAAAGGAGCCGCCCCAGATCAGGCCGAGCAGGACCAGCAGCCCCCAAGTCCAGGCATTCATCTTGCTGTCCATGCCGCTTCCTCCACCGCAAGCGAACCGTCCGCAACCGGCACCGGTTCTTCATCAGGAAGCTTTAGCCCAAGCGGCAAATGCCGCCACCCGTTTCTTGCAAAACGGGTGGCGGTAAACGTCAGCGGCGATCAGAGAGCGTTGAGAAGGGCAGGCGTCGCCCAGCCGTCGGCCGGTATCCCCAAGCGCTGCTGTTCCTTCTGGATCGCGATACGCGTGCCGGAACCGAGAATGCCGTCGATCTCTCCGACATCGTGGCCGAGCGACTGCAGCTTGGTCTGCAGCGTCTTCATCTGGTCGTTGGCAAGCCCTTGTTCCGGCGCGCCCTTGAGATAGGTCGGGGCGCCGGAAAGGCGGGTCGCGAAATAGGCGGCCGAGGTCGTGTAGATGAAAGACTTGTTCCATTCGAGATATATCTTGAAATTCGGGTAGGCGATGAAGGCCGGTCCCATGCGGCCCTGCGGCAGGACCAGATCGCCCTCGAGCTCACCGAAGGCCGTATTGCCGTCGCGCGGCTTGACGCCGAGCGCGAACCACTCGCTGGCCTTCATTGCGCCGCCAAGGCCGGATTTCTCCCAAGGCAGGTTGTCGGGCAGGGTGACTTCCTGCAGCCAGGGCTGACCGCGCTCGAAGCCGAGATGCTGGATGAATTTCGCTGCCGTCAGGATGGCGTCCGGGCCGCTCTGCTTCAGGCGGACATGGCCGTCGCCGTCGCCGTCCATGCCATAGGCGATGATGTCGCGCGGCAACATCTGGACCTGGCCGATCTCGCCGGCCCAGGCGCCGGTGTTGGTGGCGGGGTCAAGGTCGCCGTGCTCGACCATCTCGATCAAGGCGATCAGCTGCGGGCGGAAGAGTTCTGGGCGGCGGCAGTCGTGCGACAGCGTCACCAGAGCATTGCGGGTGTTGAAATCGCCCTGGACGGCGCCGAAATCGGTTTCCATCGCCCAGAATGCGGTGATGACGCCTTGGGGAATGCCGAATTCCTGCTCGGCCCGGGCAAAGACGTCGGCATATTGCTTCATCTTCTGGCGGCCGATGTCGAGACGGGCTTGGCTGACGGTGCGCTGCGAGAATTCTAGGAAGGTCTGCTTGAAGACGCCCTGGGCGCGATCCCGGCTCAGGACCTTGGGATCGATTTCGGCGCCGGCCAGCGCCTCGTCGGCGGCTGCGGCGCTGGCGCCTGCGGCGACCGCATCAGCCTTGACGCCCTGGAGAAAGGCAGACAGATCGCCGCCGCAGGGGGCTGCCGGAGCCGAGGCCGCGGGCGCCTGCTGGGCGGCCGCGCCGCCTGCAAAAGCGAGGGCAAACAGGAGGGCGAGTGCAGAGCGGCTTGTGAGCGAGCGGTGCATGAATGCGGTCCTTATAGCAAATGGATGCCCGTCGCTTTCACAGAGGAATGTGACGGAAGCAAGAAAGATTGAAAGACGTTACTAAGAATTTCTATCCTTGGAAACGGCCGCGACCCAATTGTTCCAGTTCTTTGCGCTGCCGGCAAAGACGTTGATGTCGGTCGGCCCCTTGATGCCGGGAATCACGCCGGTCGAGGTATATTGCCAGAAGGCCCAGCGGCGGTCGGAATAGGTCACCTCGGGATGTTTTGCCACCGAGCGGACCCAGAAATGATAATCCTGGAAGTAGCCGGCGAGATTATCGCGGTGGAAATCGACCGAGGTGTAGATAATCGGGCGCTTGCCATAATAGGCCTCCAGCCGGTCCATGAAACGCTGCATTTCGGAGCGCACGGTTTCCGCGTCGGGGCGGTAACGACAGGTCTTCGATTCGGCGTTCCATTCGACGTCGAGCACCGGCGGCAGGCGCATGGCCTCCTTCGGCACGTTGCGGATGAACCAGTCGGCCTGCTCATCGGCCGAGGAGCAGAAATAATAGAAATGGTAGGGGGCGTGCGGGATGCCGGCGGCGCGCGCCTCGCGCCAATATTCATCGAAGCGGGGGTCGACCCTGTCCTTGCCTTCCGTCGCCTTGATGAAGGCAAAGGCGACGCCGGAATTCCTCACCGTGCTCCAGTCGATATCGCCCTGCCATTTGGAGATGTCGATGCCGTGGATCGCATTCTGCTGCGGATGCTTGGGGCCGAAATCCTGCGGATCGGTATCCCGGAAGCGCGTCTTCGGCTTGATCGATGCGGTTTCGAGATAGTCGTGACCGGAGGAGGAACACCCCGCCAGCAGGATGGCCAGGGGCAGAACGCAAAACAAAAGCCGGCGCATGGGTATCCCGTCGTGAACCGAATGATCTCTTTGCTCCACAGCCTGACCTTCGAAAATGACTAGCCCAGCAGAGGAATAACCCTCTTTTCATCATATCAACGTAAAAAATCGGTTAGTTTCAAGCGAATTATGAGCGCCTGCTGATGATGGCCGCCCGCCAGGCGTAACCGCCGCCGACTGTTTCGAAGGATAAACGCGCATTGTGTTCCTGGGCCTGCGCTTCCAGGACCTCCCGCAGATCGGCGCGCGGAGTGACATGGAATCTCGCAAGCCAAGCCTGCAGCATGCGGCGGAACCAACGCGGCAGGCCTTCCTGCTGGCCGAAATCGACGATATGCAACTGGCCGCCGGGATTAAGTGCGGCGATCGACGCGTCGACGGCGCGTTCCCAGTCCGGGATCATCGACAGGGCATAGGAAATGAGGATGCGGTCGAAGCCGCTGACGCCGAATTCGCGCGGTGTAAACGCCGTCGCGTCGGCGACGCGGAATTCCGGGATGGTCGCCTTGGTGGCGAAGGTCTTGCGGGCCGAAATCAGCATTTCCTGGGAAATGTCGAGGCCGAACAGCTTTGCGCCTGGAAAATGCTTGTGCGCCAAGGCCATGTTGCGGCCGGTGCCGCAGCCGACTTCGAGCAGGGTGCCGCCGTCTGGCACGTCGAGATGGCGGATCGTGCTGTCGCGGCCGAGGAGGTAATATTTGCGGGTCAGGTCGTAGATATGGCGCTGGTAGCGGTACATGCCATCCATCAGGCTGGCATGTTGATCGCTCTTTCCTGCCGTCTCGGCGCCGATCTTACTCACGCCTTCTTCCCGTAAATGTGGAAACCGCCGTAGATCGCGGAGCGATCGAGCGCGGTCAGTTCTCGCGATTTCTCCTCGAGATAATCCCATTGGTCGCGGATCGAAGGAGACAGACGGCCTTCGATGATGCTCTTTTCGGCGGCGGTGCGGAAGATCACGCGCGCGCCTTCGCGCGCCGTGCGGGTGATTTCCCGCCAGACGTCGTTCAGTTGGTCGTCAGTCATCCAGTCCTGCGCGTCGAGCAGGATATAACGGTCGCGAGAGGCTGCCGGCTCGCAGGCCAGAAGTTCGGTGAAGCTTGCGTGGTGGACGTTGACGCGGTCGACATTGGCGCGGATCACCTCGTAGTGCTCCGCCTTTAGATAGGTCGGCAGCGGGCCCTCTTCTTCGGTGCCGTAGCGGCGGCCGAAGGCCTGCCAGGCGAAATAGTTGTCGCGCATCGGGAAATGACAGGCGAGCTTTTCCAGGCGATGCTTCAGCACCGGTGCGATCGAATGATCGGCGGCAAGGCTTGCGAGCTCGTCATATTGCTGCGGCGGAATGCCGAGGCCGAAGAGTGAGCTCTTGCGGCCGGTGATCCAGCGCACGACCGGCTTTTCGAACAGGGGGGCGATCTGTTCTTCGAAGAATTGGCGCTGTTCGCGGATCGAGCGGGTCTTGGTCATTTCGCGCAGCTTGACGCCATGCAGGCGGGCCAGAAGATGGGCTGCGCCGATGAAGCGGCCGAGCAGGCCTGTTTCGTAGATGTTGCGGTCGAAGACGGTGACGCGGCGGCGGCCGAACTTGCGGCCGTTCCAATAGCTGCGGGTCGCTTCATCGAGTTTGGCAGCGAGATGCTGGTCATAAGCGCGGCTGTTCGACTTCTCGTTCGGCATCGCCAGGAATCGGACGAGATCGGCGTGACCGGGAAGGTGCTTGAACGCAGCAAGCTTCAGGCGGTTCAGCGCGATGTGGTGCGGGTTGAGGTCGACGACGTCGATCGAGGCCGGCGCCTTGGAGAGATAGGCGAGCATGTTGCAGCCGCCGGAGCCGATGGTGACGATGCGATGATCGGGCTTCAGCTCCATCGCCTGCATGTCGAGGTCCGGATCCTCCCAGATCTGCGGATAGACGAGACCGGAGAAGAGAAGACTGAAGAGACGCTCGGAGAAGCCCTCCTTTGAAAAAGCCTTGTGGCGGAGAAGGGCGTCCTTGAGTTTCCGGTTCTTGCGGAAGCCGGCATCCGGTGCAAATTCTGACATGAGTCTGTCACCTTTTTAGCGTTCAGGGCGTGTAGCGCGCCACTGCTACAGTTTGATGACGCGGGCTGTGGGCCCGTGCCGTTCGAAAACATCGCCCCTCCTCGGAAAGTGATCGGGGTGACGGGATATTCTTGGCGCCGCGCCCTTCCAGGCAGGCGGAATTCCTGCTTCTCTCCGGGCATTCGGAGGAATGCCATGCGATTTGTCCTGCGTGTCCTGAAGGCGCTTGCGCTCCTTGTCGTTCTCATCGTCGTTGCCGGCGCCGTCTGGCTGCTCGTCCGGCCGCCGGAGCTTCTGCGCGTCGGCGACGGCTATGCCGCCAAGATCGTCTGCTCCAATGTCTTCGTTGCCGGCCGGAACGCCGAAGACGTGCTGGCGGATGACGTGCAGGCGCCGGGAAATCCGTTGCTGCGGCTCGTGCGCGTCAGCGTCGACCGCGACAACAACCGTGTGACCGCGCGCTTCCTGGGGCTGTTTGCTTCGAGCTACGCGCTTTACCGCGGCGCTTTCGGCTGCACGAGCGTGCCCGACGGCGATTTCGAGGCGGCGGCGAATGCCGTAGCTTTCGACGCGCCGGCAAGAATGGAGGCGAACGCGGCGCTGTGGCCGGAAGGCGAGGGTGTCGGCGGTCGGGACGAAAAGATCGCTGCGGTGCTTAACGACACAGGGATTGCCGGCCCGGCCATGCGAGGGATTGTGGTCGTGCGCGATGGCCGAATCGTCGCCGAAGCCTATGGTCCCGGATTCTCAGCGAAGACGCCGCTGATCGGCTGGTCGATGACGAAGACGGTGAATGCGGCCATCCTCGGCCGGCTGATGCTCGATGGTAAGATTTCCTTCGACGACAATCATCTGCTGGCGCAGTGGAAGGATGATGCGCGCGCCAAAATCAAAGTTTCCGACCTGCTCGGCATGGAGAGCGGTCTTGCCTTCAACGAGAATTATGGCGATGTCGCGGATGTGACGCGCATGCTCTATCTCGACCCCGACATGGTGTCGTTGCCGGCCAATGCGCCGATGGAGGCGGCGCCGGGTCAGCGCTTCCTCTATTCGAGCGGCACGGCGGTGCTCTTGTCGCGCATCTGGATGGACAGAGTCGGCAGGGCGCCGGCAGCCTTCTCCTACCCGCACGACGCGCTCTTCTCCCCACTCGGCATGACGAGTGCCGTCTTCGAACTCGACGCGCGTGGCACCTTTGTCGGAAGCTCCTATCTCTACGCGACGGCGCATGATTGGGCCCGCTTTGGGCAGTTCCTGCTGCAGGATGGCGTGTGGAACGGCCAGCGGCTGTTGCCGGAGGGTTTCGTCGGCGCCATGCGCACGCCGACGGCGGCGTCGAACGGCCGGTATACTCAAGGTCAGGCCTGGCTCGCGCCCGGTGGCTCAAGCGCCGCGTTCGGGCTGCCCGAGGATACGTTCTGGCTCACGGGGCATGACGGGCAGAGCATGGCGATCGTGCCTTCCGCCAATCTGATCGTCGTTAGGCTCGGCCTGACACCGGGCTGGCTCGGCTATCAACCGCAGACGCTTCTGAAGGCAGTCCTGGCGGCGTTGCCGCAAGCGCGAGCGCCGCAACAGCAGGCCGAATCACAGGGGCATCAGCCGCAACCGCAGCCGTAGGCTACGACCGCTGTTTCGATTGGTTTGTCTCGATAGCTGCCCGGTTTCAGTAATTACCCTGGGCGACATCATTCATGCCCTTGCGCTTGGCATCGTAGTAATAGCCGCGCGCATAGAGGCGGACGGCGTCGTCTTCCTTGTTGTCAGAGACGAGCCAGGCGCCACGCAGATATTTCGCGGCATATTTGATGTTGGTCTCGGCGTCGAAGAGGCCGCCCGGCGCACCGTCATAGCCCATGGATTTGGCGGTGTTGTATTTAATCTGCATGAGGCCGAAATAGCCGCGCTTGTTATAAGCCTTCGGATTGTAACGGCTCTCGCGATGGACGATGCGGTGGAGCAGCGTCTCGGGAATCTCGTAGATCTTCGAATATTTCTGGATGAGCTTGGTGACGAAGCTCTTCTCGACGGTCGGCGCATCGTCCCTGTCGTCGTCGCTGAACATCGGGGGAGCTGTCGGCGGATCGATCGGTCCGGATTCGTCGAAGCCGTAATCCATGGAGCGCGGCGTCGTGTCGACGGCGGCCAGTGCTGCAAGCGCGCTGTTCTGGGGGGTGGCGGCAAAGGCAAGCTGCGTCGCCGGCTGTGACGGCGTTCCCGGGCGCGGGGTCGGCACGACGGATTGGATCGCCGTCATCTCAGGCGTCAACGGGATCTGCGCATAGGCTGCCGGCTGTATGCCTGCCTGCATGGTAAGATCGACCGGCTGGGATGCGGCCACCGCCGGCATTGCCGTTGCGGTGAGCGACGGGCGTGGCTGGGGAAGCATGGCGCCTGCAATTGCCTGGCCGGTCGCGCCTTCTGCCGTCGGGATCGCGGCGAGTGTCGCGTCTTCGCCAGGCTTCGGCGTCGGCACCACTGTCTGAGCGGCTGTCAGTTCGGCCTGAGAGGTATATTCAACGCTCGTGCAGCCGGTGATCACGCCGCAGCAGAGCACCGTGGAAACGACAAGACTGCGTTTCAGGCCGGACAATCCGATCGCTACCATTCCGTCACTTTCGTGAAACCGCGCCGCCCCGGCAGCGTATAAAAGTTACTAAAAAATTTAAACCCGATGACCCCATTAACCTATTCGTTGCATTCCGGCAACCACGGAATATTTCTCAGCTGCAATAGCGCGATACCCGGATTTCAAGCCGCAATACGGCGATACCCAGCCGTTACGGCGCCTGCAGCGATCAGCAGGGTGCCGCCGGTCCGGTTCACGGCGCGCTGGACACTCGCCTTGCGAATCAGTCCGCGAGCGGAATGGGCGAGAAAAGCGTAGGCAGCGGCGTTGAGGATCGCCAGCACCAGGAAGGTCGCTTCCATGATCGCCATCTGCCCGAAGAAGGGCAGGGTCGGGTTGAGGAACTGCGGCACGAAGGCGACGAAGAAGACGATACTCTTCGGATTGAGGGCGGTGACGACATAGGCGTGGAGGAAGATCTTAAGCGACTTTTCCTCCGGCAGATTGTCGTTGTCGGCGACCGGCTCGCCAATCACGGGAGCCCGCCAGAGCTTGATTCCCAGCCAGATCAGGTAGGCGCCGCCGATCCACTTCAAAAGGGTGAAGAGGGCGGCGGAGGTGGCGAGCACTGCGCCGAGACCGAAGAGGGATGCGGTCATTGCGGTGAAGTCGCCAAGCGCCACGCCGCTCACCGTCGCAAAGGCCGTCCGGCGGCCATGGCCAAGCGCATAGGAAACGACGAGCAGTATCGTTGGTCCCGGTATGGCCAGCATGATGGCGGATGCGGCAGCAAAAGCGAGCCAGGCTTCAAGCGACATGGAATCTCCTCCTATTCCGTCGGGAATAAGCAAAGACACCATATTAACCGTCCGTCAATCATGCTTCTTTGTATTTCTGCCCTATATTGTCCATGACTTCTGCAAACCACGCCGTCGACAGGTCGAAAGCTTTGCCACCTTTGATGCGGGGAAATTCTATAGTGCGCAACTTACCGTTCTGCGCTTCGTCATGGCCGGTGACGCCGGACACCTTATTGAGCGCGCTTTCGACGGCGAGATCGACCATGCTCTGGATCAGCCTGAGGTCGTCGCCATTGGCCGGGGCCGAGCGAGCGAAATAGCCCGATTTCTGCACCAGCGAACGCTCGGCGTTCAGGAGGTTGGCGAACTGCTTCTGGAACCAGGCGCCGACATTGATCGTGTCGATCTTCACGTGGCCGAAAGCGTCACGCTTTACGGTCTCACCCGCAGCTTCACGCTCGGCGACGATAGCGTCGAGGCAGGCGCCTTCCGAGACGAAGACGGTGGCATGGCCGGTGCGGTCCATGATTTCCTTCAGGCGGGCGGCCTCGGCGTCGAGGTCGAAGGACATTTCGGGCAGATAGACGGCGTCGATGCTCTTCAGATGCGCGTCCATCAGCAGGCCGTCGACATACTGGTTGCGGCTGGTGCGCTGAAGATAGGAACGGGCGGTGGCTGCCGTCAGCCAGCCGCAATGGCGGCCCATCACTTCGTGGATGACGAGCGTGCGCGGCGCAGCCGTCTGCTCGTTGCTGACATTGTCGAAGAAATGCGCACCGACTTCGGCGGCCGTCCAGGCGCCGAGCGATTGGCGGATGGGCACGACATCGTTGTCGACCGTCTTCGGCAAGCCGACGACGGTCAGGTCATAGCCGTTGGCGGCGAGGTAGGCAGCAAGGTCGGCGGCCGTCGTATTGGTGTCGTCGCCCCCGATCGTGTGGAGAATGGTGATGCCGTCATCGGCAAGACGCTCGGCGGCGACCCTCAGCGGATTCTCGCCTTCCTTGACAAGGCCGCGCTTGACGCAGTCGGCGGCATTGGTGAGCTTGACGCGGCTATTGCCGATCGGTGAGCCGCCATAGCGGTGCAGCAGCGGCGCCTTTGCACGCATTTGACCGGTGATCTCGATGCGGTCACCGAGCAGCACGCCCTGATAGCCGGACTTATAAGCGACGATGTCGATTTCGGGGGCGATGTCGCTGTAGCGTTCAATGAGGCCGCCGACGGCAGAGGAAAGACAGGGCGCCAGGCCTCCAGCGGTCAGCATTGCGACTTTCTGTTTGGCCATGGATCCCTCCTGCGATGTTTCTGTGGGCAGCGTTAGCTAGCGCATGGATGCGGCAGGGAAAGGGCCCTGTAAAGTAAAGAATTTACGAAAAACGCGGCTTTCTGCCGAGTTGAACGGCAAAGGCGGCGGGAAGCGCGATATAATCGTTTCAAGCCCGAGCTGCCGCCGGGAACTGTTTGTGGAAATCGGCGGTCAAGCATTGAGCGAGCGTGGTGCGGCAACCCCTCTCACGGCGGATCCGGCGAACCGGTCGATCGCTTGCTGCAGTGCAATAATTACTGAATCGTGAAAACTGTTTTCGATGCTACGACCAATAGTCGCCTTGCAAAGGCTACGATTCTTTGGTCAAGCTGATTGCTCATACTTGGCACGCTTACGAGAGATTTCGATGTCCTTCTGGGAAAAATTGTTGAATGCCATTGGCAATACCGCGGGCAATGCGCTCTCCGCGGTGGTCGAGGCTATTCGAACGGTTTTCGAAGGCGATCCCGAGACCCGGCGCAAAGTGGCTTTCTCCGTGGCGATCATTGCGCTTTCGGCCAAGATGGCCAAGGCCGACGGCATCGTCAGCGAGAAAGAGGTCGAGGCTTTCCGCGAGATCTTCGAATTTCCCGAGGACCAGGCCAAGAATGTTGCCAGGCTCTATAATCTCGCACGCCAGGATGTCGCCGGCTACGAAGCCTATGCCGAGCGGCTTTCGACGCTCTGCGTCACCTGCGCGGCCAATTGCCCGGTCTTGGAAGACGTGCTTGACGGCCTGTTCCACATTGCCAAGGCCGATGGGCTGATTCACGAGAAGGAGCTGAATTTCCTCGGCCATATCGCCGAGATCTTCCAGATGAGCGAGACTCGTTTCGAGCAGATCGCAGCTCGCCATGTCTCGTCCGGCGGCGATCCCTACAAGGTGCTCGGCGTGTCGCCTTCCGACGATTTTCCGACGATCCGCCGCCGTTACCGTGGCCTGGTCAGCGAACATCATCCCGATCGACTGATCTCGCGCGGGGTGCCGAAGGAGTTTCATTTGATCGCCAATGAGCGCATGGCGGCGCTGAACGCAGCATATGCGGCGATCGAGAAGGAACGCCGCGCCGCATGACCTCTTTCGAGGCCGATTATCGAGGCGCTTGCGTGCGGCCTTCGCCCAACCGAGGCGAGCGGGCGGGCGGGCGTCGTCCCGATATGATCCTCCTGCATTATACCGGGATGCCGACGGCCGATGGCGCGCTCGACTGGCTGTGTCGGGAAGAGAGTCAGGTTTCCAGCCATTATTTCGTGCATGAGAATGGCGAGGTGATCCAGCTTGTGCCGGAGGCGCGGCGCGCCTGGCATGCCGGCAAGAGCAACTGGCACGGCGAGAGCGATATCAATTCGCTGTCGATCGGCATTGAAATCGCCAATGCCGGCCATCCCGGCGGTCTTCCCGATTATCCGAAAGAGCAGATCGCAGCAGTCATCGAATTGTGTCGTGACTGTGTCAAACGTTGGTCGATTGTGCCGGAAAGAGTGCTCGGGCATTCCGATGTCGCACCGATTCGCAAGGTTGATCCTGGCGAGAAATTCCCTTGGGCCGAGCTTCATCGGGCGGGTGTGGGCCATTGGGTCGAGCCGGCGACGATCACCGGCGGGCGTTTCTTCCAGCGCGGGGACGCCGGCCAGCCGGTGGAAGCGCTGCAGTCAATGCTGTCGCTTTACGGTTACAGCACTGAAATTACGGGCAAATTCTCCGAAAAGACGGCCGGCGACGTGGAAGCCTTCCAGCGCCATTTCCGGCCCGAACGGGTGGACGGGATCGCCGATTTCTCGACGATCGACACGCTGCACCGGCTGCTGTCGGCGCTACCGCGATTTTCCTGACGGCGGCAGCCGGAATTCCGGGCAGTTTTGCCGTCACAAGCGAGAAATCCGCCCCGCCACATCATTTCCCTATTATCTCCTCATTGCGATGGTCTAAGGACGCCCGCTGAACGGCGCTCGCGGCTGATTTCAAGTGTAACCGTGGCCGCCAAATGAAACGATAAGAATTGCCATGGAGCGCGATCAGTCCTTGATCGCGTGTATCCGGATGACAGCGAGGCGCGCAGTCCCTGCAGTTCTTTGGGTCGGAGTGAAGAAACTATATGAAAGAGTTTATTATTGGTGCTGCGGCATGCCTTGGCATGCTGCTGGCGGGGTATAACTTTGCCTCGGCTAATGATGACTGGGGCGTCAGGGCCGAAACCATCCCGCTGAAAACCGTCGATCGACAGAGCGGCTATGCCATGCCCGATTTCTCCAACAGCATTCCCTATGCTGCGCTGATCAACAAATATGCGGCTGAATACAACGTTCCGGTGGCGCTCGCCCAGGCGGTCGTTCGCGTCGAGAGCAATTTCAATCCGAAGGCACGCGGCAGCGCCGGCGAAATCGGCCTGATGCAGATCAAGCCGGCAACGGCCAGGATGATGGGATATTCCGGCACGCGCAAAGGCCTGTTCGATCCCGAGACCAACATCAAATACGGCATGAAGTATCTGGCGGCCGCCCACCAGCTCGGCGGCGGGCAGACCTGCAACACCATCCTCAAATATAATGCCGGCCATGGCGCAACGCGCATGAATCCGGTGTCGAAGACTTATTGCGGCAAGGTCCTGGCGATGCTCGACTGAGCCGCCGCGCGGCTCGGAGGGAAATCTTCCGCTGCTGTTTTTGTAATATGAATCGGGACGCTCGCCGTGATATCCCACCTCGAAACGAGGTGGTCACCTCGATATGAGGTGAGATATGGCAGTCGATTTCAGGTTCATCGTCATCGGGCGCGGCATGATGGGAGCGGCGGCCGCACGGCATCTCTCTTCCATGGCCGACGGCGTCGCGCTGATCGGCCCTTCGGAGCCGGAGGATCGCAAGGTCCATCACGGCGTTTTTGCCAGCCATTATGACGAAGCGCGCATTACCCGCACCTTCGACGGCAATCTCGCCTGGGGAACTTTCGCCGCGCGGGCGCTCCGGCGCTACCGCGACATCGAGGCGAAGAGCGGCATTTCCTTCTTTTCGGAAGTCGGATGTCTTTTTGCCGGTCCCCCACCGAAGGACGAGCAGGACTTTCTTCTGAGGGCGCTGACCGTCAGCGAGACGCTCGGCAGCGATATCGAGATCGTCGCCCCGGCGGAACTCGACCGGCGTTTTCCCTATCTTGCCGTCGGCCCTGATTTCAGCGGATATTTCGAGCGCAAGCGCGCCGGGCACATCAATCCGCGGGCGCTGGTGCGCGCACAAGCCAGGCTTGCCGAACAGGGCGGCGTCTCGCTGATCGAGGCGACCGCGACGTCGGTGCGCGACACAGGTTCCCATGTCGAGGTGACGGCCGGTGACAGAAGCTATAGCGCCGAGCGCGTATTGGTCGCGGCCGGCGCTTTCAGCAATTTCCATGCCCTGCTGCCGCGTCCCGTCGATTTGAGAGTGATGGCGCGTACCGTTGTCTTCTACGAAATCGGCGACCGCGAAATGGCGATTTTCGGCGACATGCCATCGACCATCGTGCTCGGCGACCGGGAGGAGGACCACATCTATATTCTGCCGCCGGTGCGTTATCTGGACGGCAAGATCTATCTGAAGCTTGGCGGCGATACCGAGGCGCTTTCCTTCAGCCGGCTGGAAGAGGCCGGCACGTGGTTCCGTTCCGACGGCAGTATGGCCGAGCGCGATCATCTCTCGCGCATCGCCCTGCGACTGATGCCGGAGCTTGCCGGATGCCCGGTCACGTCGGCTCCGTGCGTGGCGAATTTCACCCCGACCGGTTATCCTTACGTCGGCTTCACGCCGTCGCCGCGGATCGCGGTGCTGACTGGCGGCAATTTCGTCGCGGCCAAATCTTCCGACGAACTCGGGCGTCTCGGCGCCGTGCTTCTCAGGGAAGGGCGGCTCGGGGATGAGGATTTCGGCCGCGAGCTGACGCCGGTCTTCGCTTGAGAGGGATATCATGGCAGTCGATTTCAAATATATCGTCGTCGGCCGCGGGCTGATGGGAGCCGCCGCCGCGCGGCATCTGGCGCGGCAGACGGATGGTGTCGCGGTAATCGGCCCGGACGAGCCTGACGATCGCAAGGCGCATGAAGGCGTTTTCGCCAGCCATTACGACGAGGGGCGCATTACCCGCACCATCGATCCCGACCGCAACTGGGCGCTGCTCGCCAATCGCTCGATCGGTCGCTACGGCGAGATCGCGAACGAGAGCGGCATCGACTTCTATCGGGAGGCCGGCTGCGTCGTCGTCGCGCCTGATAGAGGCGATTATCTCGAAAGGACTCGGCAGGCCGCCGTTTCGCTCGGCATCGAGACCAGGCTTCTGGACGCGGGCGGATTGAAGACCGCATTTCCCTTCTTTGCCTTTCCCGCCGGCAGTGCAGGTGTGTTCGAGGCGAGGGGCGCCGGACATATCAGCCCGCGCAAACTGGTCAAGGCACAATCTCTGCTGGCAGAAAGGGCAGGCGCGACTGTCATCCGAGATCATGTGGTCTGGATCCGCGAGGAGGACGGGCTAGCGAGCGTCAAGACTGCCGGGGGCCTCAGCTATCGCGGTGAAAAGGTGCTGCTGGCAGCGGGCGGATTTTCCATTGCCGAAAATCTCTTGCCACGGCCTGTTGCCATGACGGTTTATGGCCGGACCGTAACGCTGTTCGAGATCGGCGAGGCTGATGCGCTCCGCCTTGCGGCGATGCCGTCGCTCATTCTCGACGTGCCCGGCACCCATATCTATCTGCTGCCGCCGATCCGTTATCCCGATCGCAAATTCTACCTGAAGATTGGCGGCGATCCCGACGATCTGATCTTACACAACGACATCGAGATGCGGGCCTGGTTCAAGACCGAAGGGCGAGAGAGCGTGCGCTCGCATCTGCAGCGCTTCGTCGCCGACCTTGTGCCCGATATGGCGCCGCTGTCGATTTCGACGGCCGCCTGCGTCGTCTCCTATACGGAAAGCGGCTATCCGATGATCGGCTATACCTCTTCGCCTGCGATCGCGGTGCTGACGGGCTGCGCCGGCACCTCGGCGAAGAGTTCGGACGAAATCGGCAGACTCGGCGCGGAGCTGCTTTTGTCGGGCAGAATCAGCGAACAGGGCTACTCCACGGATTTCACACCTAATTTCCGTTAGGGCTGTCCCCTATATTTCGGTGGCATTTACGGGCTCTCTCGTTTATGGGAGCCCTGCCAGTTGGCCGGGCAGCCGCGCTTTACCAATGCCGAAAGGCGGTAAGGTGAGGAAAGTCCGGGCTCCACGGAAACACGGTGCCGGATAACGTCCGGCGAGGGCGACCTCAGGGAAAGTGCCACAGAAAGCAAACCGCCTGTCAAGACAGGTAAGGGTGAAAGGGTGGGGTAAGAGCCCACCGCATCTCCGGCAACGGATATGGCACGGTAAACCCCACCGGGAGCAAGACCGAATAGGGATGACGTGGAGGGCCGAAAGGCTCTCCGGCCGGTTTCCAGGCCAGTCATCCGGGTGGGTTGCGTGAGGCAGCGTGCGAGCGCTGTCCCAGAGGAATGGCTGCCACGTTCCGGTTCGCGCCGGAGCCATACAGAACCCGGCTTACAGGCCAACTGGCGATTAACATCCGAGCTGCGGCAGGGCCTGGATTTTCAGCCTAAGTCGCTGAAACCGACTGTTTCCAAGCTGATATTCATGCACGTTATGGACGGATTTTAATAAGGCGCAATCAATGCTTGCCATCTGCAAAATGGCTGCGCTAACCCTTTGTTAAACTTAACAGCTTATAAATGTTTGATCATACGTCCGTTGCAAAACGGTCGCATCCCATTGACGCCCATATGGTCCCATGCTATCCCAAATGCGCACTGCACCAGGGCAATCATTTGCCCATTCATCGCAAAGCAAAGGCGCCTTCCTCTCTGGAAGCGTCGGGTGGGATTTGGCTCATCCGGCTTGCGAGGCTGTGCCTGATATTGGGACTTTCGGGCGTCTTTTTGTCCGGCTCCCTGCGGGAACGGATGTTTCGAGTCATGAGCCGCTTCCTTTCGAACGCGACCAACAGGATCGATGCCAAGGGCAGGGTTTCCGTGCCTTCGGCATTCCGTTCCGTGCTGGCGCAGCGCAACGTCCAGGAGCTCTACTGTTTCCAGGACTTTGTGTTTCCGGCGATCAGCGTCGGCGGCTCGGATCTTCTCGAAAGATTCGAGCGGCAGATTGCTGCGGAAGATCCATTTTCGCCGGATGCGAACGCGATGTCGCTTCTGATCCACGGAGGCGGGGTCTTCATGAAGCTCGATGCCGAGGGGCGGCTGATGGTCACGGATTTCATCCGCGACTTCACCGGCATCTCGGACGAAGTGACCTTCGTCGGTCGAGCGGATCATTTTCAGCTCTGGCAGCCGCAGGCATTCTTGGCTGCGCAGGCGCAGGCACGAGGGGAGCGCAAGCTGGCGGGCAAGCGTTCCTAAAGGAACGAGGGAACGGAATGGTGACGAATCCTGGCGGAGGTTCAACTGATGCCGGTGGCGGACCGGTTCGTCACATTCCTGTTCTTCTCAATGAGGTCCTCGCAGCGCTCTCGCCCGCACCCGGCAAGCTCATCCTCGATGGTACATTCGGTGCGGGTGGTTATAGCGCGGCCATCCTCGCGGCCGGCGCCGAGGTGATTGCGCTCGATCGTGATCCCACAGCGATTGCGGCGGGCCAGGCGATGGTTGCCGCTCATGCCGGCCGCCTCCGGCTCATTCACGCGCAGTTCTCGAATCTTGCCGATCATGCGCCGCAGGGCGGGCTTGACGGCGTGGTGCTCGATATTGGCGTCTCTTCCATGCAGATCGATGAGCCCGAGCGCGGCTTCTCCTTCCAGAAGAGCGGGCCGCTCGACATGCGCATGTCGGCAACAGGCGTTTCGGCCGCCGATGTCGTCAATCGCGCCAAGGTCGCGGATCTGATCCGCATCTTCCATTTTCTCGGCGAGGAAAACCAGGCACCGCGAATCGCACATGCGATCGAGAAGCGGCGCGAGGAAAAGCCCTTCGAAACGACGCGCGATCTTGCCGGTCTCATCGAGTTGGTCACTCCGCGCAAGATGAAGGACAAGATCCATCCCGCGACGCGCGTCTTCCAGGCATTGCGCATTTTCGTCAATGACGAGCTCGGGGAGCTGGCGCAGGCATTGTTTGCGGCGGAACGAGCTCTGAAGCCCGGCGGCCGGCTCGTCGTCGTCACCTTTCATTCGCTTGAAGACCGCATCGTCAAGAAATTCTTCTCCGACCGCGCCGGCAAGGCGACCGGCTCGCGGCACCTGCCGGCAGCACATGAGCGGGCGGCGACGTTCACGGCAATCGGCAAGCCGATGGTTTCTGCGAGCGAGGCGGAGGCTGAAGCCAATCCGCGCGCCCGCTCCGCCAAGCTGCGCGCCGGCCTGCGGACAGACGCGGCCGCCGAGGCCGCGGATATGTCGCTCTTCGGGTTTCCCAATCTTGCCTCGCTCGGAAAGCTCGGAGGTTGATATGCTGAAAACATTCGATCTCGTGCTCATCGGCGTCATGACGGCGACTGCCGCCGTCACCTACACGATCAAACATCGCGCCGAATTGAAGCTCGAGGAGGTTCATCGCCTCGAAGCCGAGATCAAGCTCGAGAAGGACACGATCGATCTTCTCAAGGCCGATTGGGCGCTGCAATCGCAGCCGAACCGGCTGGAGCGGCTGGTCAATGCCTACAATGCGGAATTGCAGCTGCAGCCGACGGATTCGACGGCACTCGTGCATGCCAAGGAATTGCCGATGCTGAAATCCGCGGTTCCGGTACCCGACGTAACGGAGGCCAAAGCCGATGCCAAGGGTGCGACGGTCGCCAGCGCCAAAGGCGCGACCGGCAAAGCGCAGCCCGTGCCGATGCCCGCGCCACGCGGCGCAGCACAGCAGCGCGACGCGGCCGAGCAGCGTGGAGTGGTGGCGGATGAAGCAGACGAGATCGAAACGGGGTCGGTGGAATAATGTCGTTTCTTTCCCGCATCATGGTCCTGAAGAGCCAGGCGCATTTCTCCGCCGGCGTCTATAACCGCTTCGGCGGCCCTTCTGCCGGCGTCGCCATCGAGGGGTCGCGCAAGAAGAAGACGGGGCAGGCAAAAAGCCGCGTCGGGCTGCTGATCCTTGGCTTCATGGGTGTCTATGTCGTCATCGGCGGCCGTCTGGTCGAATATGCCATGAAGGATCAGGAGGTCGTCTCCAGCATCCTGCCGCCCGACCGGCTTATGGCCTCGCGGCCCGACATTCTCGATCGCAATGGCGAGGTGCTGGCGACCGACATCCGCACGGTCTCGCTGTTTGCCGAGCCGAACAAGATCGTTGACGTCGATGAGGCGGTCGAGAAGCTTGCAACTGTTCTGCCGGAGCTCGACGTCAGGGACACCTACAAGAAACTTTCGGTCAAGAGCTCGCATTTCGCCTGGCTGCGCCGGCAGCTGACGCCGAAGCAGCAGAGCCAGATCCTGGCGCTCGGCATTCCCGGCATCGGCTTTCGGCCGGAGAAGCGCCGCTTCTATCCCGGCGGCTCGACCGCGGCGCACATCCTCGGCTATGTCAACATCGACAACCGCGGCGTGGCCGGCATGGAGAAATTTATCGACGACCAGGGGCTCGCCGATCTCGCCTCGGTCGGCATGACGAGCGACCAGCCGCTGGAGCCGGTGCGGCTGTCGATCGACCTGCGCGTGCAGAACATCGTTCGCGATGCCGTCGTCAACGCCGTCAACAATTTCCAGTCCAAGGGGGCCGGCGCGGCTGTTATCGACGTGCACACCGGGGAAGTGCTCGGCATGGCATCGGCACCCGACTTCGATCCGAACAATCCGCAGGAGGGCGCCAAGGAAGGCTGGCTCAACCGGATGACGAACGGCACCTTCGAAATGGGGTCGACCTTCAAGACCTTCTCGCTGGCGATGGCGCTCGACAGCGGCAAGGTGAAGATGTCCGACACGTTCGACGCCAGCAAGCCGATCTATATCGGCGGCTTCACCATCCATGACTTTCACGGACAGCGGCGCTGGCTGACCGTTCCCGAAATCTTCCAGTATTCATCGAATATCGGCACGGCGCGCGTCATCGACCTCGTCGGCATCGACGCGCAGAAGGACTATCTGACCAAATTCGGCTTGCTGACGAAGATGCAGACCGAACTGCCGGAAGTGAAGATGCCGAGCCAGCCGCGCGTCTGGAAGAAGATCAATTCGATCACGATTTCCTTCGGCCACGGCGTCTCGACGACCGCGCTGCAGACGGGCGTGGCGGCTGCCGCCCTTGTCAACGGCGGCAAGCTGATCGAGCCGACATTCCTGCCGCGCACCCGCGAACAGGCTGACCAGGTCGCCAAGCAGGTCCTCAAGAAGTCGACCAGCGATGAGATCCGCTATCTTCTCGATTTCAACGGTTACAAAGGGTCGGGACGCGTCGCCCGTGTTCCGGGCTTTGCCGTCGGCAGCAAGACCGGCACGGCGGACAAGGTGGTGAACGGGCGTTATTCCGCGACGCTCAACTTCAACTCATTCATCTCCGCCTTCCCGATCGACAATCCCCAATATGTGGTCATCACCTTCTGCGACGAGCCGAAAACAGGCGAGAAGCAATATGGTGGAACGATCTCCGCCGGTACTGCCGGCCCGATCGCTCGTGAGATCATCCGCCGCGCGGCTCCCATTCTCGGCATCGAGCCGAAATTTGGGGAGGGCGGTTCGGCCTTGCTGGTGTCTTATTGAGTGTGAATGAATACCGACGCCGATTCGCGAGGGGTGAACCGGCTTCAAGAGAGAAAAGTGCGTTCGATGAAATTGCGAGACCTGGCCGGAGATCAGTTTCCGGAACTTGAAGCACAACTGGAAGGCCCGGCAGGCTTGCTTGATATCTCAGGCCTGTCTTCGGACAGCCGCAAGGTGGAACCGGGCAACGCTTTTGTCGCGGTCGCCGGCACCAAGGCGGATGGCGCGGGCTTCATCACGGATGCCGCCGGCCGCGGGGCCGCCGTCGCGATCACCTCCCAGGCTGTCGATGCTCCGATCCCGGTGCTTGCGGTCAAGGAGCCGCGCCGCTTCCTTTCCATTGCCGCCTCCCGCTTTTACGGCAGGCAGCCCGAGACCATGGTCGCCGTCACCGGCACGGCCGGCAAGACTTCCGTCGCCTCTTTCACCCGCCAGATCTGGGCACATGCCGGCCAGGCAGCCGCGATGATCGGCACAACAGGTGTCGTTTCGCCGACGCGCAATGAATATGGCGCACTGACGACGCCGGATCCGGTGTCGCTGCACAAACTGCTGGCGGAGCTCGCCGACGAGGGTGTTACGCATGCCTCGATGGAGGCTTCCAGCCACGGCCTCGACCAATGCCGTCTCGACGGCGTCAGGCTCGCCGCCGCAGCCTTCACCAATCTCGGCCGCGATCACATGGATTATCATCCGACGATCGAGGCCTACATGGCCGCCAAGATGCGGCTTTTCGATACGCTGCTGCCCAAGGGTGCCCCGGCCGTCGTCTTCGCGGACGATCCGTGGTCTGCTCAGGCCATCAAGGCGGCTGCCGATGCGGGTCACGATGTCCGCACCGTCGGGCGCAAGGGGCAATATCTGTCATTGAAACGCGTCGAGCATTTTCGCCACAAGCAGACGGCAGAGATCCATATCGGCGACGAGATCTTCGAGGTGGATATTCCGCTGGCCGGCGATTTCCAGGTCGCCAACGCGCTGGTTGCGGCAGGACTTGCCATGTCCACGGGAGTCGAACCGAAGGTCGCGATGGCGGCGCTCGAGAAACTGGTGGGCGCGTCCGGCCGCCTCGAACTGGTCGGCCATACCAAAGATGGCGCACTCGCTTATGTCGATTATGCCCACAAGCCGGATGCGTTGGAAAATGTGCTGAATTCGGTGAGGCCATTCACCACCGGCCGTGTCGTCGTCGTCTTCGGCTGCGGCGGCGACCGCGACCGCGGCAAGCGGCCGATCATGGGTGAAATCGCCTGCCGCCTTGCCGATGTCGTCATCGTCACCGACGACAATCCGCGTTCGGAGGAGCCGGCTTCGATCCGGGCCGAGATCATGGCGGCAGCAGGTTGCGCCTCCGAGATCGGCGATCGCGCCGCGGCTATCCGCGAGGCGGTCGGCATGCTGAAAACCGGCGATACGCTGATCGTTGCCGGCAAGGGGCACGAGGAGGGGCAGACGATTGGGAGCGTCACACTGCCGTTCTCCGACCACGCGGAGGTGCGCAAGGCCTTGGAGGAACTGCAATCTTGAGCTGGCTCTGGACGACCGAAGACATGATCGCAGCGATGGCGGGGCGCCCCTTCGGCACGCTGCCCGAAGGCATCACCGGCATTTCCATCGACAGCCGCTCGATTAGATCAGGCGAAGCCTTCTTCGCGATCAAGGGCGACCGCGTCGACGGTCACGATTATGCTTCGATGGCAATGGCGAATGGGGCTTCGCTGCTGGTCGTCAGCGAGGCGAGGCTTCCCGCGATGGGTCGCCTGACGGTGCCGATGATTGTCGTCGACGACGTGCTCGCCGCACTCGGCCGCCTGGGACAGGCTTCCCGCGAGCGCTCGCGGGCAAAGATCATCGCCGTCACCGGTTCTGTCGGCAAGACAACCACCAAGGAGATGCTGCGGCACGTGCTGTCGCCGTCGGGCAAGGTGCACGCCTCCGTCGCCTCCTTCAACAATCACTGGGGCGTGCCGCTGACGCTGGCGCGCATGCCTGATGATACGGATTACGGCGTCTTCGAGGTCGGCATGAACCATCCGGGTGAGATCCGGCCGCTGGTGGCGATGATTCGCCCCGATGTCGCGGTCATCACGACGATCGCGCCGGCCCATCTCGGCAATTTCAAGAGCATCAGGGAGATTGCTGCCGCTAAAGCGGAGATCTTCGAGGGGCTCGAGCCCGGCGGCCATGTCGTGCTCAACCGCGACAATGACCAGTTCAATTTCCTTGATCGAACGGCGCAGTCGCTCGGCATCGAGCATATTCATTCCTTCGGCCAGCATGCCAAGGCGGAATTCCGGCTCGCGGAATTCAACGGCTCGGACGAGAATTCGACGTTGTGGCTGACGATCGGCGGCGAGACGCTGGAGGTCGCGATCGGTGCGCCGGGCCGCCATATCGCCGAAAATGCTCTCGCGGCGCTCGGCGTTGTCAGGATCGTCGGCGCCGATATGGAAAAGGCGATCGGGGCGCTTGGGACGCTGCAGCCGGAAAAGGGCAGGGGCAAGCGCCACCGGCTGTCGATCGGCAGCGGCAGCTTCACGCTGATCGACGAGAGCTATAACGCCAATCCCGCTTCGATGCGCGCGGCGATCGCACTGCTGGCGGCCTCCGAGCCGACCGGCCGCGGACGCCGTATCGCCGTGCTCGGCGACATGCTCGAGATGGGCGAGTATGCTCAGAAGGTCCATAGCGATCTCGCCGTGCCGCTACTTGCGGCCGGCATCGAACATGTCTGGCTCGCAGGAGCAGAGATGGTGGCGCTGAAGGAATCGCTGCCGGAAAGCGTCCAGGTCGAATATAGCGAGAGGACGGACGAATTGGCGAAATATGTATTGAACTCGGTCGCACCGGGCGACGTGTTGATGGTGAAATCGTCTCTGGGCATCGGTTTCGGCAAGATCGTCGCCGCGCTCCTTGACAAGTTCCCAGCATTTGCCGACACGCAACGCGAACTTTGATCGGGTAAACAAGGGGCCCTGAATGCTGATCTGGCTTGTCGAACTGTCGGAATATTTCAAATTTCTGAATCTGTTCAGATATATCACTTTCCGCACAGGGGCCGCTCTCTTCACCTCCGCATTGATTGTTTTCCTGTTCGGGCCGACGATCATCAATTCGCTGCGCATCCGGCAGGGCAAGGGGCAACCGATCCGCGCGGACGGGCCGCAGACGCATTTCAAGAAGGCCGGCACGCCGACCATGGGCGGGCTGATGATCCTGGCCGGCATCGTCGGGGCGTCGCTGCTCTGGGCCGATCTTTCCAACGTCTATGTCGTCGCCACCTTGCTGGTGACGCTGGGCTTCGGCGCAATCGGCTTCTATGACGATTATCTCAAGGTGACCAAGCAGAGTCACAAAGGCTTTTCCGGCAAGGCGCGTCTCGGCATCGAATTCGTCATCGCCGGCATCGCGGTCTATTTCATGATGCGCACGGCCCTTGCATCGGGGACCGCCGGTTCGACCTTCGGTTCCTCCATCGCTTTTCCCTTCTTCAAGGACTTCCTGATCAATCTCGGCATCATGTTCGTCGTCTTCGGCGGCTTCGTCATCGTCGGCGCCGGCAATGCCGTCAATCTGACCGATGGCCTCGACGGGCTTGCCATCGTGCCAGTCATGATCGCTGCCGCCTCCTTCGGCGTCATCGCCTATCTCGCCGGCAATGTGGTGTTTGCGAACTACCTGCAGATCAATTTCGTGCCCGGCACCGGTGAGCTCGCCGTCGTGCTCGGCGCCGTTATTGGCGCCGGCCTCGGCTTCCTCTGGTTCAACGCGCCGCCGGCCGCCATCTTCATGGGCGATACCGGCTCGCTTGCGCTCGGCGGCACGATCGGCACCGTTGCCGTCGCCACCAAGCATGAGATCGTCATGGCGATCATCGGCGGCCTCTTCGTCATTGAGACGCTGTCGGTCATCATCCAGGTCGGCTTCTTCAAGATGACCGGCCGGCGCGTCTTCCTGATGGCGCCGATCCATCATCATTTCGAGAAGAAGGGCTGGACCGAGAGCCAGGTGGTGATCCGCTTCTGGATCATCGCCGTCGGCCTGGCCCTGCTCGGCCTTTCGACGCTGAAGCTCCGGTGAGGCGGCGATGATCCCCGCCACGACGCTCAAGGACAAGAAGGTCGCGCTCTTCGGGCTCGGCGGCTCCGGTTTTGCGACTGCTCACGCGCTCGTCGCGGGCGGCGCCGAGGTGACCGCGTGGGACGACAATCCCGACAGCGTCGCCAAGGCTTCGGCGGAAGGCATCCGGACGGAGGATCTGCACGTCATCGACTGGAGCCAGCAGGCGCTGTTCGTGCTGTCCCCCGGCGTGCCGCTCACCCATCCCAAGCCGCACTGGACCGTCGACCTCGCGCGGGCGGCCGGCGTCGACATCGTCGGCGACGTCGAGCTCTTCGTGCGCGAACGCCGCGCCCATGCGCCGGATTGCCCCTTCATCGCCATCACCGGCACCAACGGCAAGTCGACGACGACGGCGCTGATCGCCCACATCCTGAAATCCGCAGGCTACGACACTCAGCTCGGCGGCAATATCGGCACGGCGGTGCTGACGCTCGATCCGCCGAAGGCGGGGCGTTATTTTGTCATCGAATGCTCTTCCTATCAGATCGATCTGGCGCCGACGCTGAACCCCTCCGCGGGCATCCTGCTCAACCTGACGCCCGATCATCTCGACCGCCATGGCACAATGCAGCACTACGCCGACATCAAGGAGCGTCTGGTCGCCGGCAGCGATGTCGCAGTCGTCGGCATCGATGACAGCCATTCGGCGCTGATCGCCGACCGGATCGAGCGGGCAGGTGTCAAGGTGGTCCGGATTTCGCGCCGCAACGTGGTGGCTGAGGGCATCTATGCCGAGGGCACTACGCTCGTTAAGGCCGGCGGCGGCGCCATGCTGCCCTTTGCGGAGATCGACGGCATTCAGACGCTGCGCGGCAGCCACAATGCCCAGAATGCCGCCGCGGCCGTTGCCGCCTGCCTTGCCGTCGGGGTTTCCGCCGACGACATTCGTTCGGGCCTTGCCTCCTTTCCCGGCCTCAAGCACCGTATGCAGCCTGTGGGCAAACGAGGCCGCGTCGTTTTCGTCAACGATTCCAAGGCGACCAATGCCGATGCCGCGGCGCCGGCGCTTTCGAGCTATGATCGCATCTACTGGATCGCCGGCGGCCTGCCGAAGGCTGGCGGCATCACGACGCTCGTGCCCTATTTCCCGCGCATCGCCAAGGCCTATCTGATCGGCGAGGCGGCAGCGGAGTTCGCCGCCACACTCGGCGAGGCCGTGCCCTACGAGATCTCCGGCACGCTGGAGCGCGCAGTCGCACATGCGGCGGCCGATGCGGAGCGCGACGAAGCTGCTGCTTCCGCCGTGATGTTATCCCCGGCTTGCGCAAGCTTCGACCAGTATAAGAACTTCGAAGTCAGGGGCGATGCCTTCGTCAGCCATGTGGCCGCCCTTGACGGAATGATGATGCTGATCGGTCCGGCAACAGGAGAGAGATGACATGGTAAGCCGCGCGGAACGTGGGCCTCTGGCCGATTGGTTCTGGACCATCGACCGCTTCTTCCTGGCGATGTTCATATTCCTGATGGGCATCGGGTTCATGCTGTCGTTTGCGGCATCTCCAGCTGTTGCCGAGCGCATCGGGCTCGAACCCTTCCATTTCGTCAAGCGTCATGCGGCCTTCATGATCCCGTCGATCGCCGTCATGCTCGGGCTGTCGTTCCTGACGCCGCGCCAGGTGCGGCGAACCGCGATCCTGCTCCTGATCATTTCGCTCGCCATGATGGTGCTGGTTCTCTTCGTCGGCCAGGAGGTCAAGGGCGGCAGGCGCTGGATCTGGATCGCCGGCCTTTCAATCCAGCCGTCGGAATTCATGAAGCCCGCTTTCGTCGTCGTCTGCGCCTGGCTGTTTGCCGAGCATGCGCGTCAGCCTGAAATCCCCGGCAATCTCTTTGCCATCATTCTGTTCGGCATCGTTGCGGCGCTGCTGGTCGCGCAGCCCGACCTCGGTCAAACCATCCTGACGACCGCCGTCTGGGGTGGCATGTTCTTCATGGCCGGCATGCCGTGGATCTGGATCATGCTGCTCGGCATCGGCGGCGCCGGCGGTCTGCTCAGCGCCTACTACGTCTTTCCGCACGTTGCGCTGCGCATAGACAAGTTCATGACCGGCGAAGGTGACACGTTCCAGATCGACACGGCGCGTGAGGCGATCATCCGCGGCAGCTGGTTCGGTCAGGGGCCGGGCGAAGGCATCGTCAAGCGTATTATCCCGGATGCGCATACCGACTTCATCTTCTCGGTCGCGGCCGAGGAATTCGGCATCGTCTTCTGCATGGCGCTCGTTGCGCTGTTTTCCGCGCTGGTGCTGCGCGGCCTCTCGCATGCCTATCGCGAGCGCAATGATTTCAACCGCTTTGCCGTCGCTGGCCTCGTGCTGCAGATGGGCATTCAGTCGATTATCAACATCGGCGTCAATCTTGAACTGCTGCCGGCGAAGGGGATGACGCTGCCGCTGATTTCCTACGGCGGCTCGTCCATGGTGGCGATCTGCGTCACCGCCGGCTTCATTCTGGCGCTGACGCGCCACCGCCCGGAAAAACGTGCGCAGGACCGGAGCCTCTTCCGCGTCCCGCACGGCATGCCCGCGGAGTAAGAGGTCATGAGCAAAGGCATCGTGCTGCTTGCCGCCGGGGGGACCGGCGGCCATGTGTTCCCGGCGGAGGCGCTGGCCTTCAAGCTGAGGGAGCGTGGTTATTCGGTGCATCTCGTCACTGACAGCCGGGCCGAACGCTACGCCGGCAAGTTCCCGGCCGAGGAGATCCATGTCGTGCCGTCGGCGACGATCGGCTCGAAGAACCCCGTTGCCGTCGCCCGCTCGCTGTGGACACTGTGGAGCGGCATTCGAGCGGCCAAAAGGCTGATCCAGCGGCTGAAGCCGGTGATTGTTGTCGGCTTCGGCGGTTACCCCACCGTGCCGCCGCTGCTGGCCGCGACGCGGCTCGGCGTCGCCTCGATGCTGCATGAGCAGAATGCGGTCATGGGCCGCGCCAACAAGGCGCTGGCGCCGCGCGTCAGGGCGATTGCCGGCGGCTTTCTGCCGGAAAGTGGCGATGCTTTTTCCGATAAGACGGTTGCAACAGGCAATCCCGTGCGCCCGGCAATTCTTGCCGCAGCCGAGCAGCCTTACACGCCGTCGCATCCCGGTGAGCCCTTCAATCTCGTCGTTTTCGGCGGCAGCCAGGGCGCGCAGTATTTTTCCAAGGCCATGCCGACGGCGATCAGCCTTCTCGATGACGGTCTGCGCACACGGCTCAGGGTGACGCAGCAGGTGCGCCCTGAGGATTTGGAAATGGTCAGCGGCTGTGTCGCCAAGCTGGAGATGGGAGCCGACATCGCGCCATTTTTCAACGATATGGCGGAACGTCTTGCACAGGCACATCTGGTGATCTGCCGCTCCGGCGCTTCGACGGTTTCGGAGATCTCCGTCATCGGACGCCCGGCCATTCTCGTGCCCTATCCGCATGCGCTCGACCATGATCAGGCGGCGAACGCCGCAGCACTGGCTGCGACCGGGGGGGCGAAGGTGATCTCTCAGTCTGAGCTTTCACCTGAGCGTATCGCCTCTATACTGAGCCATGTGATGAACGATCCGGACAAGCTTTCGCAGATGGCGGCGGCGGCCAGGCTCGCCGGGAAACCGAATGCGGCGAACTTGCTTGCCGACATGGTTGAGGCTATTGCCGCCGGCAAGACAGTCTCAGAATTCAAGAGGACACGCGCATGAAACTGCCGAAGGCGATCGGTCTCGTCCATTTTATCGGCATTGGCGGCATCGGCATGAGCGGCATTGCCGAAGTGCTGCACAATCTCGGGCACAAGGTGCAGGGATCGGATCAATCCGACAGCGCCAATGTGCAGCGACTGCGCGACAAAGGCATTGAGGTATTCGTCGGCCATCGCGCCGAAAATCTCGGTGATGCCGAAGTTGTGGTCGTTTCGACGGCGATCAAGAAGACCAATCCGGAACTTATCGCCGCGCGTGAAAAGCTGCTGCCGGTGGTACGCCGCGCCGAAATGCTCGCCGAGCTGATGCGCTTCCGCAATGCGATCGCCATTGGCGGCACCCACGGCAAGACGACGACCACCTCGCTGGTCGCCACCCTGCTCGAAGCCGGCGGGCTCGATCCGACCGTCATCAACGGCGGCATCATCAACGCCTACGGCACCAACGCCCGCATGGGCGAGGGCGAGTGGATGGTGGTCGAGGCCGACGAATCCGACGGCACCTTCCTGAAACTTCCAGCCGATGTCGCCGTCATCACCAATATTGACCCGGAGCACCTCGACCATTATGGCAGTTTCGACGCCGTGCGTGCCGCCTTCCGGCAATTCGTCGAAAACGTGCCGTTCTACGGCTTCGGCGTGATGTGCCTCGACCATCCCGAGGTGCAGGCGTTGGTCGGCCGCATCGAAGACCGCAAGATCATCACCTATGGCGAGAACCCGCAAGCCGACGTGCGTTTCAAGAATGTGCGCATCGACGGCACGCGCTCGATCTTCGACGTCGAGATCCGCCGTCGCCGCACCGGCCAGAGGACCGAGCTCAAGGGGCTGGTCATGCCGATGCCCGGCCGCCACAATATATCGAACGCCACGGCGGCGATCGCGGTCGCCAACCGACTTGGCATCTCGAGTGAAGATATCGCCAAGGGGCTTTCTTCCTTCGGCGGCGTCAAGCGTCGCTTCACTCTGACCGGCGAATGGAACGGGGTGCAGATCTTCGACGACTACGGCCACCATCCGGTGGAGATCAAGGCGGTGCTGAAGGCGGCCCGTGAATCCTGCAAGGGGCGCATCATCGCCGTCCATCAACCGCATCGTTACACGCGTCTCGCGAGCCTGTTCGAGGAATTCGCCGCCTGCTTCAACGACGCCGACAGCATTTTCCTGGCGCCCGTTTATGCGGCAGGCGAGGATGCGATCGAAGGGATCGACTCCATGTCGCTCGTCTCGCGGATTAAATCCGGCGGCCATCGCGACGCCCGCTTCCTCGCTTCGGCGGAGCTTCTGCCGCAAATGGTTGCGGAGGTTGCAAAGCCTGGTGATTTCGTGGTTCTGTTGGGGGCTGGGAGCATCACATCATGGGCGGCAGCACTGCCCAAGCAACTGGAAGGTCTATCGGGAAAGTCCGCATGAAACAGGTGAATGGGGAAAAGCTTCTGGCGTCTCTCGGAGACGGTGTAAAGGATATCCGCGGCCGTATCACGCCGGATGCCCCCATGGATCGCGTCACCTGGTTCAGGGCCGGCGGCCTCGCCGAACTGATGTTCCAGCCGCATGACGTCGACGACCTCATTGCCTTCCTGAAGATATTGCCGGAAGAGGTACCTCTGACGGTGGTCGGCGTCGGCTCCAACATCCTGGTGCGCGACGGCGGCATTCCAGGCGTTGTGCTGCGCCTCTCGGCCAAAGGCTTCGGCTTCGTCGAGCTTGCCGGCGAAAACCGCATCCTCGCCGGCGCCATCTGCCCCGACAAACACGTCGCGGCAATGGCGATGGACAACGGCATCGGCGGCTTCCATTTCTTCTACGGCATTCCGGGCGGTATCGGCGGCGCGGCGCGGATGAATGCCGGCGCCAACGGTGTCGAGACGCGTGAGCGGCTGATCGAGGTTAACGCCGTCGACCGCAAGGGCAACAAGCATGTGCTTTCCAATGCGGAGATGGGTTATTCCTACCGGCATTCAAAGGCACCCGCCGATCTGATCTTCACCTCGGTCCTGTTCGAGGGCTATCCGGAAGATCGCGCCCAGATCCGCGCCGAAATGGACGCTGTACGCAATCACCGCGAGACGGTGCAGCCGGTGCGTGAGAAAACCGGCGGTTCGACCTTCAAGAACCCGCCCGGCCATTCCGCTTGGAAGCTGATCGACGAAGCCGGCTGCCGCGGCTTGGTGATCGGCGGTGCGCAGATGTCATCGCTTCACTGCAACTTCATGATCAACATGGGCCAGGCGACCGGCTATGATCTCGAATATCTCGGCGAGCAGGTTCGCCGTGAGGTCTTCGAGAAAGACGGCATCAAGCTCGAATGGGAAATCAAGCGCCTCGGCGTCTTCATGCCCGGCCGGGAAGTGCGCCCGTTCCAGGGCGTGACGAGCGAATAGGGCCTACTTCACTGCCAGTTTCAGCCCATCGCGCGGGGTGACGACGGGCGACCAGCCCAGAACCTCACGCGCCCGGGATATGTCGACCTGTAGCGAACCGCAAAGGCGCTGGTAGACGGCTTCCTTCCCGGCTGCCTTCGCCGCCATGTGCAGCAGCGCAGGCGGGACGGGGACCAGCATCGGCTTGACGCCGAGCCCTGCGGCAACTCCCCTGATGAGCTCAGGCGTCGAGAGGTCCTCGCCATCTCCGGCAAGGAAAGTCTCGCCCGCGGCGGCGGGATGGTCAATGCAGGCGATGATCAGATCGACGAGATTTTGCACCGCGACCAATGTGCGGCGGTTCTTCAGTGAAGCGAAGGGGAGTGGCAGCTTCTTGCGGACAAGATTGACGAGAAGCGCGAAGTTGCCGCGTGCGCCGGGGCCATAGACCAGCGGCGGGCGGATGATGACGACTTCCATGCCGGTGCGTGCCGCGATTTCGCGCAGGCCGATTTCGCATTCCAGCTTCGAAATGCCGTAGGGATCAATCGGCTTCGGTGTGTCGTCGTGCCGGAACGGCCGGTCGTTCTCTTCTCCGTTGACCTTGATGGTGCTGACGAAGACGAATCTCTTCACGCCGGCGCGGGCGGCCTGTTCGGCGAGATTGAGCGCGGCGGCGGTGTTGACCCGGCGGAATTCCGCCAGCGGATCGGCTGCGCGGTCGTCCATGATGTGAACGCGGGCGGCGAGATGGATGATGACGTCGACGCCTTCAAGCGCGGCCGTCCAGTCGGTTCCGTCGGTAATTTCAATCGGAAAATGCGCTACCTCAGACGGAAAGGCAGAGGTCTTGGATCTCGTGGTGGCCACGAGCTCGCAAGTCTTGTCTGTGTGCAGCCGTTTGACAAGCGGACTACCGACGAAGCCGGCAGCGCCGGTGACGAGGCATCGCATGATTTTCTCCCTGCTCACCCATGCGCCTTCGCTAACCGGAAGCGCTATCGGCATCAATAGAAAAGCGGTGACGCCCGCGCGCCGAGGCGCTCTGCATTAATGAATTCAAGACGCCGGCCGCCGCCTCACTGTTGCCGGTATCCGGCTGAGAGATTGCATCCGATTCCCCTGGCTATCTCCATCGCGGGTGAGCGCAATCGGGTATGTCGTTGAACGGCGGGGCTTTTTTCACCTCCGCGCAGGTTCATTCCCGGACGGCGATGGGTCGGTCGCACAATGAGCAAATGTTAAAAGGCCGCGAAACTCCGGGCTAACAGTTAACGAAAGTAAACACTTCATTAACCATAATGATGCTCTAATGCATGTGAGGCCCGGCAAAGGCGCGAACGACGTAGACAGCTTCGCGCAAGCGTCGATTTCAAAAGTGGAAGTTATTTTTGGGGGCGTTGATGAGTCGCAAGCATGTTGCTGTCCTGATGGGCGGATTTTCCTCGGAAAGGCCCGTCAGCCTTTCCTCGGGAAAGGCTTGCGCAGAGGCACTCGAAGCAGAAGGCTTCAAGGTGACCACGATCGATGTCGCCCGCGATGTTTCTGAAAAGCTTGCGGCATTGAGGCCCGATGTCGTCTTCAATGCGCTACATGGGCCGTTCGGTGAGGACGGGACCATCCAGGGCATCCTAGAATATCTGGAGATCCCCTACACGCATTCAGGTGTGCTTGCCTCGGCGCTGGCAATGGATAAGGACAAGGCGAAGCGTGTCGCTGCCGCCGCCGGCATCCCTGTCGCCGAATCGCAGGTCATCAACCGTTTCGCCTTTCCTTCGACGCATCCGATAAAGCCGCCTTATGTGGTGAAGCCTGTGCGCGAGGGCTCGAGCTTCGGCGTCGTGATCGTCAGCGAAGATCAGGCGCATCCGCCGCAGGTCGTCAGTTCGCCCGAATGGCGTTATGGCGAAGAAGTGCTGGTCGAACGCTATGTCTACGGCCGCGAGCTCACCTGCGGCGTCATGGGCGAGACTGCGCTCGGTGTCACGGAGGTGGTGCCGCAGGGACACAATTTTTATGATTACGATTCCAAATATGCTGCGGGCGGTTCAAAACACGTCATCCCGGCGAAAATTTCACCGAATATTTACCAAAAAATACAAACATTGGCCCTAAGGGCGCATCAGGCAATCGGTTGTCGCGGCGTCAGTCGGTCCGACTTTCGTTACGACGATCGTTTCTCCGAAGACGGCGAGATCATCTGGCTGGAGGTCAATACCCAGCCAGGCATGACTCCTACCTCGCTCGTGCCCGAAATGGCCGGTCATGCCGGCTATTCCTTTGGTGAGTTTCTCCGGTGGATGGTGGAGGACGCGTCTTGTTTGCGTTGACGGTCAAAAGGATAGGGCGCCCCAGCCATCATGCCGTGCTTCCGATCGTGGAGGCCGAAGAGCGGTTCGTGCTGCCGCGTCCGCTGCGCCGCGTCACCCGTTTCCTGATCAGTCTCGGCAGCGGCCGCATCTACATTCCGGCCCATACCGGGACGGTGTCGGCGCTTGCCTTCCTGGTTGCGACCGGCCTCTACGGCATGTCGCTCGGCGGTCACACTGAAGCCGTCGCGCAGGCCACGACGACGGCCGCAGGTTTTGCGATCGAGGACGTAAAAGTCTCCGGCAATTCGGAAACCTCCGAAATCGAGATCCTGCAGCTGATCGGTCTCGACGGCACGACCTCGCTGGTCGCGCTCGACGTCGATGCGGCCCGCCGGAAGATCGCGCACCTTCCGTGGGTCGAGAATGTCGAGGTTCGAAAGGTCTATCCGAGGACGATCGAAGTGAAGCTCAAGGAGCGTGAGGCCTATGCGATCTGGCAGCACGGGCAGGAGCTTTCGCTCATCGAGAAGAACGGCAGCGTTATTGCGCCACTGCGTGACAACAAGTTTTCGTCGCTGCCGCTCGTCGTCGGTCGCGACGCCGAGACCGCGGCGGCTTCGCTCGGCGACGCCTTCTCGAAGTGGCCCGACGTGAAGGCCCGCGTGAAGGCCTATGTGTGGATATCGGGCCGTCGTTGGGATCTGCACATGGATAACGGCGTCATCGTCAAGCTGCCGGAAGACGGCATCGATCAGGCGCTGGCGACGCTTTCGAAGTTCGACAGGGAGCATCAGCTCCTGGAGCGGGACATCGCCGCGATCGATCTGAGATTGCCCGACAGGACCGCGATCCAGCTGACACCGGAAGCGGCGGTCCGCCGGCAGGCGGCGGTAACGGAGCGTACCAAGGAATTGAAGAAGGCGGGGCAGAATATATGAGCTTGTTCGGTTCATCCCATTTCGGATTGCCGCGCCTGAAGCCGCTTTCGTCGAAGCGCTCGCATGTCGTTTCGGTGCTCGACATCGGCTCGACCAAGGTCGTCTGCATGATCGGCCGGCTGACGCCGCGCGAGGAAAGCCAGATCCTGCCGGGCCGCACGCACAATATCGAGATCATCGGTATCGGCCATCAGCGCTCCCGCGGCATCAAGACCGGCGTCATCGCCGATCTCGACGCGTTGGAAGGCGTCATCCGTCTTGCCGTGGATGCGGCGGAGCGGATGGCGGGGCTGACCGTCGAAAGCCTGATCGTCAACCTGACGGCCGGCCGCCTCGGCAGCGACATCTACACCGCGACGATCGACCTGGGCGGCCAGGAAGTCGAACTCAACGATTTGAAGAAGGTGCTGTCGGCCGCTTGTCAGCAGTCGCTGCGCCAGGACCGTTCGGTGCTGCATTCGCTGGCGACCGGCTTCTCGCTCGACGGCGAGCGCGGCATCCGCGACCCGCTGGCAATGTACGGCGATGCGCTCGGCGTCGACATGCATGTCGTGACCGCGGAGCGCTCGGCGCTGAAGAATCTGGAACTCAGCGTCAACCGCGCGCATCTGTCGGTCGAGGGCATTGTGGCGACCCCCTATGCATCCGGTCTTGCGGCTCTCGTCGACGATGAGGTCGAACTCGGCTGCGCGGCGATCGACATGGGCGGCGGCACGACGACGATTTCGGTCTTTGCCGAAGGGAAGCTCGTTCATACCGATGCCGTCGGCCTCGGCGGCCATCATGTCACCACCGACCTAGCGCGCGGCCTTTCGACCCGCATCGAGGATGCAGAGCGGCTGAAGGTCGTGCATGCCTCCGCACTCTTGAATTCCTCCGATGAGCGCGAGCTGATCTCGATCCCGCCAATCGGCGAGGACGATCGCGACCAGCCGTCTCAGGTGCCGCGGGCGCTGGTTTCGCGCATCGTATCAGCCCGAATCGAAGAGACGATGGAACTGATCCGCGACCGGATCCAGCGTTCCGGCTTCAGCCCGATCGTCGGAAAACGCGTCGTGTTGACGGGAGGCGCGAGCCAGCTGACCGGCCTTGCCGAGGTGGCGCGGCGCATTCTGGCCCGCAACGTCCGCATCGGCCGTCCGATGGGCGTCTCGGGACTGCCGACGGCGGCCAAGGGCCCGGCCTTTTCGACGGCCGTCGGCCTGATGATTTATCCGCAGGTCGCGGACATGGAGACACATGCGTCACAGAGCGGTCTGCTCATGTCGCTTGGGGGAAATAACAGCCGCATAGCCCGCATGGGCCAGTGGCTGAAGGAAAGCTTCTGAAATTTGCGTAATTGGCCGGCGTGGCGATGCGGCCAGAGAGAGAAGGAACAGGTACCATGACCATCAAGCTGCAAAAGCCTGACATCACCGAGCTGAAGCCGCGCATCACCGTGTTCGGCGTCGGCGGCGGCGGCGGCAACGCCGTCAACAACATGATCACCGCAGGCCTCCAGGGCGTCGACTTCGTCGTTGCCAACACGGACGCGCAGGCGCTGACGATGACGAAGGCCGAGCGCATCATCCAGCTCGGCGCCAACGTCACCGAAGGCCTCGGCGCCGGCTCGCAGCCGGAAGTCGGCCGTGCGGCCGCCGAAGAGTGCATCGACGAGATCATTGATCACCTGAACGGCACGCATATGTGCTTCGTCACCGCGGGCATGGGCGGCGGCACCGGCACCGGCGCTGCGCCCGTCGTCGCGCAGGCAGCCCGCAACAAGGGCATCCTGACGGTCGGCGTCGTCACCAAGCCGTTCCATTTCGAAGGCGGCCGCCGCATGCGTCTGGCCGAGATGGGCATCCAGGAACTGCAGAAGTCTGTCGACACGCTGATCGTCATTCCGAACCAGAACCTCTTCCGCATCGCCAACGACAAGACGACCTTCGCCGATGCTTTTGCCATGGCCGACCAGGTTCTCTATTCAGGCGTCGCCTGCATCACCGACCTGATGGTCAAGGAAGGCCTCATCAACCTCGACTTCGCCGACGTCCGCTCGGTGATGCGCGAGATGGGCCGCGCGATGATGGGCACCGGCGAAGCCTCCGGCTCCGGCCGCGCACTCCAGGCAGCCGAAGCGGCAATCGCCAACCCGCTGCTCGACGAAACCTCGATGAAGGGTGCGCAGGGCCTGCTGATCTCCATCACGGGCGGTCGCGACCTCACCCTCTTCGAAGTCGACGAAGCTGCGACCCGCATCCGCGAAGAAGTCGATCCGGACGCCAACATCATCCTCGGCGCCACCTTCGACGAATCGCTCGAAGGCATCATTCGCGTCTCGGTCGTCGCGACCGGTATCGACCGGGCGATCAGCGAAGCCGCCGAGCGCAACTTCCAGCCGGCCGCCAGGCCCGCTATCCGTCCCTCCGCGGCTGTTGCTCCGGCAGCGGCCGCAGTTCAGCCTGCCCCGGTGATGCAGGCACCGAAGGCCATCGATCCGATCGCGCAGACCATCCGCCAAGCCGAGATGGAACGTGAGCTCGAAATTTCGGCCCCGCGTGCCGCAGCACCCGTCCAGCAGCCTGCTGCGCAGCAGGAAGTCTTCCGCCCGCAGAGCAAGATTTTCGCGCCTGCACAGGAAGCTCCGGCGATCCGTCCGCAGGTGCAGCAGCAGGCTCCGGCGCCGGTAATGAGCCAGCCGGTGATAAGCCAGCCCGTCCAGCAGCAGCCCGTCCAGCAGCAGCCCATCCAGCAGCAGCCGGTCCGACAGGAGCCGGTTATCCGGCAGGCGGCTGAACCGGTGCGCATGCCGAAGGTCGAGGATTTCCCGCCGGTCGTCCAGGCTGAACTCGACCATCGCACGCAGCCGGCTTCCGCGCATAGCCAGGAAGAGCGCGGCCCGATGGGCCTGCTCAAGCGAATCACCAATTCGCTTGGCCGCCGCGACGATGACGCCGTTGCCGCCGACATGACCGCCGCACCGCCGGCCGCGTCACAGCAGCGCCGTCCGTTGTCGCCGGAAGCAAGCCTCTATGCGCCGCGTCGCGGCAATCTCGACGATCAGGGTCGCGCGGTTCCGCAGGCTCGCATGATGCAGGAAGACGATCAGCTGGAAATTCCGGCATTCCTGCGCCGCCAGTCGAACTGAAATATCGGGGCATCGGCACCGTTCATGCCCGGGATCCAGGTCCCGGGCATTGCTGTTTTTCGGCCGGGAATTCTTGAGCGATATCAACCGTGTGACTTCGTAACAAAACGAAAGAAACAGTGATTTGGATTGGAGCGCCGGCGCACGTAAATATGGCGCAAGAAAACTGCGCTGGGAGTCGTCTGGACGAGACTCTTTCTGCAGAAGGAATGATAACCGCGCCGTGGGACAAGCCGCTGGAGCGGAAAAATAAAGGCAGATTTTATGGCAATTGGCTTGCTGGGTTTTCAAACGACGGTTTCGCGTCCCGTGACGCTCTCGGGCATCGGCGTTCATTCGGGTGCGAATGTCTCGATCACGCTGAACCCGGCCGAAGCGGACACCGGCGTCGTTTTCCAGCGCCTGCACGATAATGGCGACATCACCGAACTGAAGGCCGTCTCCTCGCAGGTCGGCAATACAGACCTCTGCACGGTGCTCGGTTTCTCACCCACGCGTTCAATCGCGACGATTGAACATGTCATGGCCGCCGTCTATGCGCTCGGCCTCGACAATGTCATCATCGAGGTGCAGGGCGCAGAAATGCCGATCATGGACGGCAGTTCGCTGCCCTTCGTCGAAGCGATCGAGCAGGCCGGTCTCGTCTCGCTCGGCGTCAAGCGTCGTTATATCCGCATCACCAAGCCGGTGCGGATCGAGCATGGCGGCTCCTGGAGCGAATTCCGTCCCTACGACGGCACGCGCTTCGAAGTCGAGATCGATTTCGAATGCCCGCTGATCGGCCGGCAGAAGTGGGTCGGCGACATAAGCGCCGCCGTCTTCAAGTCCGAACTTTCTCGCGCCCGCACCTTCGGCTTCATGCGTGATGTCGAGCGTCTCTGGGCATCGGGCCATGCGCTCGGTTCTTCGCTTGAAAATTCCGTCGTCATCTCGGACGACAATACGGTCATCAATGTCGAAGGCCTGCGATACGCCAAGGACGAGTTTGTCCGCCACAAGACGCTTGATGCCGTTGGCGACCTGTCTCTCGCCGGCGTCCAGTTCATCGGTTGCTACCGATCCTATCGTGGCGGCCACAAGATGAATGCCAATGCTTTGAAGGCGCTGCTCGCCGATCCCTCTGCCTACGAGGTGGTCGAGACTTCGACGCCGCGCCAGCGCGTCGCCGCTCGTGAGCTGATCGCCGTCAGCGCTTCGGAATTCACTCCCTGGTCGGCATGACCTCCAGCATATTCTCAAGACCAGGCCGCCTCTTTCCCGGAGGCGGTTTTTTTATATCCGGTCGCACTGGCGGCAACAGGCATTTCTTGCAGATGCGCTGCTGCAACAGATCGGCAAGAAGATGAAAAGCCGGCCAATCCGGCGGCGGCTGCCACAAAAATGCGTTAATGCCTTATCATTGCGTTGCTCTTGATGCACATTTGTGGCTAGAAACGCCAGCGAGGCGTGGCTGTCGTGGAGCGAGCGGCGGCAGTGGGGTTCTTTTGAATGGCTTATGCAGGATCTGAAGGTATGATGAAGACAGCGCGCGCTTTGTTCGCATCGCTTCTGGTGCTTAGCGCAGGCGCCTCGATCTCCGGCTGCCAGTCGGATCCCGATATCGACATCACCAAGCTTGGCCTCGAAACCGATCCGCCTGACGTGCTCTACACCCAGGGCCTTGCCAATATGAAGGCGGGCAACATGGCGGAAGCGTCGCGCAAGTTCGATGCGATCGATCGCGAGAACCCATTCTCCGAATGGGCGCGCAAGGCGCTTGTGATGAGCACCTTCGTCAAATACCGCCAGGGCAAGCTCGATGATGCGCTTGCGTCGGGCAACCGTTACATGTCGCAATATCCGAAGTCTCAGGACGCTGCCTATGTGCAGTATCTCATCGGTCTCACCTATTCCAAACAGATCGTCGACGTCACCCAGGACCAGCGCGCCTCGGCCAAGACGATCGAGGCGATGCAGGCGGTCGTCGACAATTATCCGAACTCCGAATATGTCGACGATGCCCAGGCGAAGATCCGCTACGCCCGTGATCAGCTCGCCGGCAAGGAAATGCAGATCGGCCGTTACTATATGGAGCGGAAGGAATATCTCGCCGCAATTTCGCGCTTCCGCATCGTCGTCGAGAAGTATCCGAACACGAACCAGATCGAAGAGGCCCTGGCCCGTCTCGTCGAGGCTTATTACGCCATGGGTATCGTCGACGAGGCGCAGACCGCGGCAGCCGTTCTTGGTCACAACTATCCGGACAGCCAGTGGTACGCCGATTCCTACAAGCTGCTGCAGACGGGTGGCGCCGAGCCGCGTGAGAACAAGGGCTCGTGGATCGCTGCGGCAGGCAAGAAACTCCTGCTCGGTTCCTAAGTCCCATGCTGATCCAGCTTTCGATCCGCGATATCGTCCTGATCGAGCGGCTGGATCTTGCCTTCGAGACCGGCCTTTCCGTGCTGACGGGCGAGACGGGAGCGGGCAAATCCATCCTGCTCGACAGTCTGTCGCTGGCGCTCGGCGGGCGCGGTGATGGCGGTCTGGTGCGCCATGGCGAAGACAGGGGCCAGGTGACGGCGGTGTTCGATGTCGGCATGGACCACGGGGCGCGGGTGCTCCTGCGTGAAAACGGCATAGACGACGATGGCGACCTGATCTTCCGCCGTCAACAATCAGCCGATGGGCGCACCAAGGCCTATGTCAACGACCAGCCGGTCAGTGTGCAGCTGATGCGCCAGGCCGGCCAGATGCTGGTCGAGATCCACGGCCAGCACGATGATCGCGCTCTTGTCGACACCAATGCCCACCGCAACCTGCTCGATGCCTTCGGCGGCCTTACTGATGAAGTCGCTGAGGTGTCCCGGCTGTATCGTCTGTGGCGCGACAGCGAACGGACGCTGAAGAAACACCGCGAGAAGGTGGAAAGCGCGGCGCGCGAGGCTGACTATCTGCGTTCCTCTGTCGAGGAGCTCGAGAAGCTTTCGCCGCAAGACGGTGAGGAAGAAGAACTCGCCGAAAGCCGGCAGAGGATGATGAAGGCAGAGCGAATCGCCGGCGACATCGCCGAAGCCTCCGAATTCCTCAACGGCAATGCCTCGCCGGTGCCGCATATCGCCTCGCTGGTGCGCCGACTGGAACGCAAGAGCCATGAAGCGCCCGGGCTGCTCGAGGAGACGGTGACGCTGCTCGATGCCGCGCTCGACCAGCTTTCCAATGCGCAGATGGAAGTCGAGGCAGCGCTGCGCAAAACCGAATACGATCCCAGGGAGCTGGAGCGGGTGGAGGAGCGGCTTTTCGCGCTCAGAGCCGCGTCGCGCAAATATTCCGTGCCGGTCACCGAGCTGCCGGCGCTGGCGGTGCGCATGATCGCCGATCTTGCCGACCTCGATGCGGGCGAGGAGCGGCTTGCGCGTCTGGAAGCGGAGGTCGGTCTGGCGCGAGAGAATTACGATTCGGCGGCGCGCTCGCTTTCCGACAAGCGCCATCAGGCCGGCGCCGCGCTGGCTGCCGCCGTGATGGCCGAACTGCCAGCTCTGAAGCTCGAACGCGCTCGTTTCATGGTCGAGATCACCACGGATGCGCAGGAGGCGCTGCCCGAAGGCATCGACGTCGTCGAGTTCCATGTCCAGACCAATCCCGGCACGCGCCCCGGCTCGATCATGAAGGTCGCCTCCGGCGGCGAATTGTCGCGTTTCCTGCTGGCGCTGAAGGTGGCGCTCGCCGATCGCGGGTCCGCGCCGACGCTCGTCTTCGACGAAATTGATACCGGTGTCGGCGGTGCTGTGGCCGATGCGATCGGCCAGCGGCTGAAGCGGCTCTCTGATCGGGTGCAGGTGCTATCGGTCACGCATGCGCCGCAGGTCGCAGCCCGGGCGGCGACGCACCTGCTGATCTCCAAGGGGCCGGCGGCCGAAGGTTCCGAAAAGATCGCCACTCGCGTCGCGACGATGGCGCAGAAGGACCGCACCGAAGAAATCGCCCGCATGCTCGCCGGCGCTTCGGTGACGGAGGAGGCGAGGGCGGCCGCCAAGCGGTTGCTGGCCGGTAACGGCTGATCGCTGCTGCCGGCAACGGTGACAAGCGTTCGGCTTGACGGATATTGTCCGACCAGCGCTTTCCATTTCTACGATCAAGTTTGGCGCGAACATTCACGTCAATCTCCCTCATCCCTGTGGCCTCAGGGCTTTGCCCGAGGGAGGTCACAGAGATCCAGCAAGCTCAAGTCCTTGGGCGCGGAAGACTCCTTTCATTCTGCGTGAGTCATTCACCGCGCAGACGCGCGGTGGCTGGATTCCTGTGACGGGCACAGGAATGAGGAGGAGAGGTAGGCGAGCTTGTCCGATGCTGAGCCATCCGGCATGCTATACATGCAGCGGTGACAAATATTCCGCTTCACATTATGCCGGTCACTCCGATCAGCGGCGATCCATTGCCATGCGTCTTTTCCATTTCAGTGATGGTCCCGACATTGCAGCCTTCGAGCCGCGCCGGGTTCGCATTCCCTCGGCCCGCCCAGCGGGCAAGGAATGGCTGAACGCTCCGCTCGTCTGGGCGATCGACGCTGACCATGACTTCATGTATCTCTTTCCCCGCGATTGCCCGCGCATCCTGATATGGGCAACCTCCGAGACGTCCGGAGCCGAGCGGCGGCACTGGCTCGGCGACTGGCGGGCTGCCGCCTTCATCGAGCGCCAGTGGCTGGAAAAGCTCGAAGCGGAGACGATCCATCGCTACGAGCTGCCGGTCGAGGATTTCGAGGATCTCGGCGATGCAGGCATGTGGGTCGCCCGTACACGCGTCGTTCCCATCGAGCGAACTGCGATCTCGCGCCTCGACCGGGAGTTTGCGCCGCGCGGGGTGGAGCTGCGGGTAGTCGACAGCTTGCGGCCGCTGAAGAGCCTTGGGAATACCGGCCTGCATGTCAGCGGCATCCGGCTGCGCAATGCGCGGGATTGGGAATAGGGCGGGCAGGACGGCGACAACGGTTTCGTGAGCAGAGGTCTGGTGCATACGCCTACCTCAACTTCCCTCATCCCTGTGCTCGTCACAGGGATCCGGAACGCCCAAGTCTTTGGGTGCGAGAGATTGTTTGCCGACCTGTAAGTCATTCACGGCGCGGACGCGCCGTGGCTGGATTCTTGTGACAGGCACAGGAACGAGGGTGGAGAAGCCGGCGGGTCGATCTTCCCGATACGGGATATGCAGCCTCTCTTTTCATCCGTCGATTTTGCTCTAAAAACAATGCAGATTTCTGGCCAGATTCTCTGGAGTGATGTTCCATGTCCACCGAAAGTTCCGCCGTCGATACGGTGACGATCGAAGAGGCTGCTGTCGAGCTCGAACGGCTGGCGAAGGAGATCGCGCATCACGATGCGCTCTACCACGGCAAGGACCGGCCGGAGATTTCGGATGCCGATTACGACGCATTGAAGCGCCGCAACGATGCGCTGGAAGCGCGGTTTCCCGAGTTGATCCGTGAGGACAGCCCGTCGCGGCGGGTTGGTGCTGCGCCCTCGGTCACCTTCTCGCCCGTCGTCCACGCGCGGCCGATGCTGTCGCTCGACAACACCTTTTCGCAGGAGGACGTGCAGGATTTCGTCGCCAGCGTTTATCGATTCCTCGGTCGCCTGCCGGACCAGTCGATCGCCTTTACCGCCGAACCGAAGATCGACGGGCTTTCGATGTCGATCCGCTACGAGAACGGCAGGCTGACGACGGCTGCCACGCGCGGCGACGGCACCACGGGCGAGAACGTCACCGCCAATATCCGGACGATCGCCGAAATACCCAACCAATTGCCGAAGGGCGTTCCCACGGTCGTGGAGATCCGCGGCGAAGTCTATATGGCCAAGAGCGATTTCCTGGCGCTGAACCGGCAGATGGAGGCGGAGGGCAAACAAACCTATGTCAATCCGCGCAACACGGCAGCGGGGTCGCTGCGCCAGCTCGATGCCAAGGTGACGGCGAGCCGCAAGCTGAAATTCTTTGCCTATGCCTGGGGCGAGATGTCTGACATGCCGGCCGATACGCAATTTTCCATGGTGCAGACCTTCAAGGATTGGGGATTTCCGGTCAATCCGCTGATGAAGCGGCTGAATTCGGTCGCCGACATCCTGGCGCATTACGATGAGATCGGCCTCAAGCGCCCGGATCTCGATTACGATATCGACGGCGTCGTCTACAAGGTCGACAGCCTGGAACTGCAGCAGCGCCTGGGCTTCCGTTCGCGCAGCCCACGCTGGGCGACGGCGCATAAATTCCCGGCCGAGCAGGCCTTTACCGAGGTCGAGAAGATCGAGATCCAGGTCGGCCGCACCGGGGCGCTGACGCCTGTGGCGCGGCTGAAGCCGATCACGGTCGGCGGCGTCGTCGTCACCAATGCGACGCTGCATAATGAGGATTACATCAAGGGCATCGGCAATAGCGGCGAGCGCATCCGGCCGGAGGAACACGATATCCGCGAGGGCGATACCGTCATCGTCCAGCGCGCCGGCGACGTCATTCCACAGATCCTCGATGTCGTGATGGAGAAGCGGCCGGAGGCGGCAAGGTCTTACGAATTTCCGAAGACATGCCCGGTCTGCGGTTCGCACGCGGTGCGCGAGGTCAACGAGAAGACCGGCAAGATGGATTCGGTGCGTCGCTGCACCGGCGGCTTTATCTGCCGGGCGCAGGCGACAGAGCACCTGAAGCATTTCGTGTCGCGCAATGCCTTCGATATCGAAGGGCTCGGTTCGAAGCAGATCGACTTCTTCTTTGAAAACGAGGACCCGTCGCTGCAGATCCGCACGGCCCCGGAGATTTTCACGCTGGAGAAGCGCCAGCAATCCTCGCTCACCAAGCTGGAGAATATCGACGGCTTCGGCAAGGTCAGCGTCGGCAAGCTCTATGCGGCGATCAACGAGCGGCGCAGCATCGCGCTCCACCGCTTCATCTATGCGCTCGGGATCCGCCATGTCGGCGAGACCACGGCAAAGCTCTTGGCGCGCTCCTACGGCACCTATGAGGCCTTTGCGACCGCGATGAAGGAGGCGGCACCGCTTTCCGGCGATGCCTGGAACGATCTCAACACTATCGAGGGCATCGGCGAGGTCGTGGCGCGCGCCATGGTCGAGTTCTACAAGGAGCCACGCAATATCGAGGTGATCGGCCGCCTGCTCGACGAGGTGACGCCTACGGAGGCCGAACAACCGGTCACGTCAGGCAGCCCGGTCGCCGGCAAGACGGTGGTCTTCACTGGTTCGCTCGAAAAATTCACCCGCGACGAGGCGAAGGCGAGGGCCGAAAGTCTCGGCGCCAAGGTGGCGGGCTCGGTGTCGAAGAAAACCGATATCGTCGTCGCCGGCCCTGGCGCCGGCTCGAAGCTCGACAAGGCGCGTGAGCTCGGCGTCCAGACGATGGACGAGGATGAGTGGCTGGCGCTGATTGGCGGGTAGGAGATCGGTGTGAAAGCCTTGAGGGTTCCTCGGAGTCATCCTCGGCTTTGTGTCGAGGATCTCTCCTGTATCGATCGTTGCAGATGCTCGGGACAAGCTCGAGTATGACGAAGGAGCGTTTGGCAGGCCCTCCCTGCGTTTGACGTCGGTGTCGATGGCCCTTTGTCTCAAGTCCTCAGCCGCGCCATCGTGTAGGCGTCGACATATTCTCCGGCGCGGTAGGCGAATGCGCGCAGGAGCCCTTCCTTCTCGAAACCGAATTTCTCGTAGAGGGCGATCGCGGCCTCATTATCCGTGTAGACGGTCAGTTCCAGCCGTTTGACGTCGAGCCAGTCGTCGGCGGCGTCGACCATCGCACCAAGCAAGATAAGGCCGAACCCGCGGCCGGTGAAGTCGTCATGCACGCCCATGCCGATGCTGGCGACGTGTTGCCGGCGGCCGCCGAGGCGGTTGAGGCCGCAATTGCCGACGATCTTGCCCTCCAGCGTGACGACGAGGTTGAGCGCGCCTGGCGAAGGATTTTCCATGTTCTTGCGGACCTCTTCGACCCGCTGGTAGGGCGGCCGCAGCGTGCCTGCCCGATAGCCCGGCAAATTTATGAGATCGGTGATTTCCTCGGCATCGGAAAGACGGACGGCGCGCACGACGACGCCATCCGGAAGGCGCGCTCGGTCGCGGGGTTTATTCTCTTCGGTTTCAGACATTGGATGGCCTCCTTGGATTTCAGGGGAGGAGAGCCGGCTTTTCGAAAACCCCGCTCGCCTCGGCAGGGTTCTCGGGATGATCGGACGGCTAGTGACGCACCATCGCTCCCGCGTACCCCGGAAGGGTCGTGGCGATATGATGCATGGTAAGGGTCACAGAGTTGATCATGCGCGGAAGTTTCCCCATCGGTGTGCAGATGTCAACAGGTCGAAATTTGCCTTCGCGCGCCGCTATGGTTATTCCGGTAGGGCAGACGATTCGGATATTTCTCCTTGACGACCATTGCCATCGATTTCGAGACTGCCAATGAGCAGCGCGGCAGCGCTTGCTCGGTCGGCCTTGCCTGGATCGAAGAGGGGCGGGTGACGCGTGTCGAGGAGAGGCTGATCCGGCCGCGCAACATGCGGTTTTCCGGCATGAACATCGCGATCCACGGTATCCGGCCGGAGCATGTCGAGGATGCGCCGGAGTTTCCCGAGGTGATGGACGAGTTCTACGATGATATCAGCGGCGCGACGATGATCGCGCACAACGCGGCCTTCGATTTCAGCGTCTGGCGGGCGAGCCTCGATCTCTACCGGCAATCCTATCCGGAACTGACCTATCTCTGCAGCCTGAAGATGGCGCAGCGGATCTGGCCGCATTTCCTCTCACATCGGCTGAACCTGATCGCCGAGCATCTTGGGCTGCGTTTCATGCACCACAACGCCGCCGAAGATGCGGCGGTCTGCGCGGCAGCGGCGATCGAAATGGCGAAGGCAGTCAAGGCGAAAGCCGTGGAGGCGATCCCGGCGCTGATCGGAATGACGCCGGGGCGGTTGACGGCGAGGGGCTATGAGCCCTGCACCTGCAGGAAGGGCTGAGTGTCCCGCGCCGCAGCGGCGCTTTCTTGCAAAGCCTGTGGGCATGCTTATCTAGGATGCGGATCATCCAGGGAGCCGCCATGTCCAAGCTGCGCACGTTTTTTCTCGCCGCATTTTCCTTCGCTGCCATTTCCGCGGGCGCCACCTCGGCCGAGGTCGTCGGCAAGGTCGGGGTCGACTGGATCGGCAACGACATCATCGTCGAGGCACTCTCCGATCCCGAGGTCAAGGGTGTCACCTGCCACGTCACCTATTTCGATCGCAGCCTGATCGATCGCTTCAAGAACGGCAACTGGTTCGAAGATCCGTCCAACAATTCCATCGCATGCCGGCAGACAGGCCCCATAGAGATCGGCAACATCGACCTCTCCAGGGACGGCAGCGAGGTGTTTCGTCAGGGCATGTCGCTGATCTGGAAGACGCTCGTTGTCAACCGCATTTACGACAAGAGCAACGACACGCTGATCTATCTCGCCCATTCGCGGGAGTTGACGGACGGCTCGGCGAAGATGTCGATTTCGACCATTCCGCTCTATGGGCAGAATGTGACGTGGAAGAATGGGAAGCCATAGTAGGGTTGCGGATGTTAGGAAGGGGGTGAGTCGTCTCCCCAAACTCCCTCATCCCTGTGCTTGTCATAGGGACCCAGCGCGCCCAAGTCTTTTGGCGCAGAAGACTCTCCGCCCGAGCGATGGTCATTCACCGCGCAGACGCTCGGTGGCTGGATCTCTGTGACAAGCACAGGGATGAGGGAGGAGAGGGGCATCAGGTCAATAGGTCAGATCAGTCACGTCTTCCAAAACGAAAAGGCCCGGACGAGCCGAGCCTTCGCAATCTCTCTGGTGATAAATATCAAGCCGCCTGATTCAGCTCGTCGGCGATGACCGTATCGAGGTTCAGGAAGCAGACCATGGTCTTCTCCAGCGCGACGATGCCACGGCAGAAGGCGCGCTGGGCTTCCGGGATGATTTCCGGCGGCGGCTGCAGGTCTTCGCTCTTGATCGTCATCATGTCGGAAACCTGCTCGACCAGCAGACCAACCAGCTTGCCCGCGATGTCAGTGACGATGATCGCCGAACGCTCGGAAGGCTCGGTCATCTTCATGCCGAGGCGGCAGGCCATGTCGATGACCGGGATCACCGCGCCGCGCAGGTTGATGAGGCCGAGAACGTAGGGCGGGGTGTGCGGCATCGGCGTCACCGGCGCCCACCCACGGATTTCGCGGATGGCCATGATGTCGATGCAGAACTCCTGGTCGCCCAGGTGGAACGAAACGATTTCGAGGTAGGCGCCCGACTGCTTGATGGCGTTGTTGTTCATGATCAGAATTCTTCCCAGTTGTCCCCGGCGGGAGCGGCGATGGCTTTGGCGGCGGAACCGCCGTTGAATGCGCCCGCGACTTTGCCTATCAGGCTGCGTGCGGGAGAAGGTCTCGAATGCGAGGCGGCCGTTGCCTCTCGCGGCGTTTGCCGGGCGCTCATGCCCTCGCCGGTCTTGAACTGCTTGACCAACTGCGTCAGGTTTTCGGCATCGATGGCGAGCGTATGGCTTGCGGCGTTCGTCTCTTCCACCATGGCCGCGTTTTTCTGCGTGACCTGATCCATCTGGCTGATCGAAGTATTGATTTCGTTCAATCCAACCGATTGTTCGCGCGCAGAGGTTACGATTGATTTAACATGCTCATCGATGCGCAGAACATCCTCGCCGATCTGGCGAAGCGCTTCACCTGCGGCCGTCACCAGTTCGCCGCCGATCTTCACTTCCTCGCCGGATTTTCCGATCAAGGCCTTGATATCCTTGGCAGCACCCGCAGCACGGCCAGCGAGTTCGCGCACTTCCTGGGCGACAACGGCAAAACCCTTGCCGGCCTCGCCGGCGCGCGCTGCCTCGACACCGGCGTTGAGCGCGAGGAGGTTCGTCTGGAACGCGATCTCGTCGATGACGTTGATGATCTTGCCGATCTCGCGGGAGGCGCCCTCGATTCGCTCCATCGCGGCCATCGCATCACCGACGACGATGTCCGACTTCGCTGTATTTTCGCGGGTGTGGGAGACCATGTGGCCCACTTCCTCGGCGCGGTTGGTGGCGTTACGGACGGTGGCGGTGATCTGGTCGAGGGCGGCGGAGGTCTCTTCCAGCGAGGCGGCCTGCTGCTCGGTGCGTTTGGCGAGGTCGTCGGCGGCGGCGCGCATCTGGCGGCTGTTCGCCTCGATCGAGCTGCTGTTGATGGCGATGTCGCTCATCGCTTTGCGCAGCGTCACGGTCGTCTGGTTGAAATCCAAGCGCAAGCGCTCCAGCTCGTCGCGGAACGGCTGGTCGATCGTTACGGTCACATCGCCGCCCGACAGACGGGTGAGGCCGGCGCCGAGAGCGCTGACGGCGGCGTTCAGAGCTTCGGCATCGGCAAGCTTGGCGGCTTCGCGGGCACGGTGCTCGGCATCGCTGCGTTGCCTTTCGGTCTGAGTCTGGGCTTCAAGGTCGCGTTTTTCGATGGCGGCGAGGCGGAAGCTGTCGGCGGCGCGGGCCATTTCGCCGATCTCGTCGCCGCGGTTCTTTTCCTGAACGTCGCTGGCTAGGTCGCCGCTCATGATGCGCTGCATGCTCTGGCGCACGGCGCCGATGCCGCGCCGGATCGAGCCGCCATGGACATATTGCAGGACGCCCATTGTGAGGATGGCCAGGACACCGAGGCCGATCTGCAGGATGAGGGCCTCCCGCGATACGGCATTGGCGAGCTCGACATGTTGTTGGGCGAAAATGGTGCCGTCAGCGGCCAGCTTGTCGAGGGTCGCGGTCAGCTCGTCGCCGGCGCTATCGATCGCGTCGTCGATCTTGTCGAAGTCCGCATCGGGCGCGCCCTGCTGAACCAGCGCGACTAGATCGGTCTGGATGGCCTTACCCATTGCGGCGACGTCGGCGTCGTAACTCTTTAGCAGATTGCCGTCATTCATCTCGTCGGCGAGCAGACGCATTTCCTTCGAGCCGCTGGTAAGGGCGGCGAGGGAGTCGCCGATCAGCTTAAGGCGTGCCGGCTCCACCACCTTGTCATCCTTGTCGACGATGATGTCCATGGCGGCCAGGACCATCGTCAAGTTCGCAACCCGCATGTCGTCGATATGATTGACGCTCGTCTGTATTTCGCCGGCGCGACGCAAGCTGGCGTCGACCCGCACATTTTCGTACCAGCCGATGCCGAGCATCGTGCCGAAACCAATGAAGGCCGCGCCGCCGAGCGTCCAGAGCCGCTGGCTGACCGACAGGCTCTTGCGCACTGCTGATTTCGTCATGAAAAGACCTCCCATAAACCGCGCGGGGTTTATCTTTTTCCTACCCTCATGCGGACGTCCGGAGGTTTCGCCACTCGGCAGACTTCATGTCAGAACGGCTCGAGTACGCCGCACGCACCGCTAAATATAGACATGACGGTTTAAGCCTTTCCTAATGGTGTTGATCGTGAGATCGTCGGTTCGGGCAGAAGGGAAGTCGTTCAAGCGCAATGCTTTTTTGATGAACGCCAAGTCTGGCAGGCTGACTTTCGGGTGATCGACGGCTGCGGTTCGTGAGACAATTAATCACGGGTCAAAAAACATATTCTTGAATTGCGCGCCTTCGGCCGAGACGATAATCACGCCGACAGGGGCGGGTGGCAAATCCGCCCGATCGAGGATCACGCCATGAAGACATTCCGCATCGCCGTCTGGATCGGTGTTCTGATACTTGCCGGAGTTCTCGGCGCGGTGAGTTATTCCATGAAGTCGCGGGATGTCGTGGCGGAAGCTCCCTTCGGCGTGCCTTTCACGCTGGTTTCTCAAAGCGGCCAGCCGATCACCGAACAGGCGTTGCGCGGCAAGCCGACGGCATTGTTCTTCGGCTTTACCCATTGCCCGGAAGTCTGCCCGACGACGCTTTTCGAGCTGAACGGTTGGATGGAGAAGGTCGATCCCCATGGTGACAAACTGCAGGCCTATTTCGTGACCGTCGATCCGGAACGCGATACGCCCGAGATCATGAACGAGTACGTCTCCAACGTTTCCAAACGCATTACCGGCATTTCAGGCCCGCCCGACAAGATCGCCGAAGTCATCAAGGGGTTCCGCGTCTATGCCAAAAAGGTGCCGGTCGACGAGAAGGATCCAAACGGCGACTATACGATGGATCATACTGCCTCGGTATTCCTGCTCGATTCAGCCGGGCGGTTTGCCGGAACGATCGCCTATGGCGAAAATCCGGACACGGCGGTAAAGAAACTGGAGAATCTCGTCAGTAAGGGATGACGGCTTCAGCGTGATAGGGCGTTGGCTCGACCGGTGGCGGGCAACGGAAACGGGAAAGACCGCCTATCGTGAGTGAAATCCGCCTTTACGTGTCGACCACCGAAAGCGAGGCAGAAGCGATCCTCGACCTCCTGACCCAAGTCTTCGGCGAAGAAGACTTTGCCATCGGCACCACCGAAATCGATGAAAAGAAGGATGTCTGGGAAGCCTCGGTCTATATGATGACCGAGGACGAGTCAGATGTGCGCTCCCGCATCGAGGCGGCGCTGAAGGTTGCTTTTCCCGATGCTCAGCTGTTGCGAGAAGTCATCCCGGATGTCGATTGGGTGGCGAAATCGCTCGAAGGGCTGAAGCCGGTCAGGGCAGGGCGCTTCCTGGTGCATGGCTCGCATGACCGCGACAAGGTCCTCTCCGGCGACATCGCCATCGAGATCGATGCCGGCCAAGCCTTCGGCACCGGCCATCACGGCACAACGGCCGGTTGCTTGGAGATGATCGATGCCGTGGTGCGTTCGCGCCGGGTTCGCAACGCGCTCGATCTCGGCACCGGCAGTGGCGTTCTGGCGATCGCGGTGCGCAAGCTCAAAAATATACCGGTGCTTGCGACCGATATCGATCCGATCGCGACGCGGGTCGCGGCTGAGAACGTACAACGCAACGGCATCGCGTCGGGCATCGTCACGAAGACCGCGCCGGGCTTTCATTCGACGGCCTTCTTGGAGCATGGCCCATTCGACCTTATCATCGCCAATATTCTCGCCCGGCCGTTGATCCGAATGGCGCCAAAGCTCGCTACGCATCTTGCGCCCGGCGGTTCGGTGATTCTTTCGGGCATTCTCGCGTCACAACGGTGGAAGGTGATCGCCGCCTATAGTGGCGCCCGGCTCCGCCATGTCAGGACGATCTGGCGGAACGGTTGGGTGACAATTCATTTCGATCGGCCTTGAGTTTTCGCTACGAAGCTCAAACTCGCCCTGAAACATTTACCGTTGCCAAGGCGCGGCTGCTCGTCACAGGAATCCAGCCACCGCGCGTCTGCGCGGTGAATAGCTTTATGAGCGATTGAAGAGAGTCTCTTGTGCCCAAGGACTTGGGCACGCTGGATTCCTGTGACGAGCACAGGAATGAGGGAGGTGGAGGTTTGCGCGCGCCATGGGAGACAAACTGCTTTTGGCGCTGTCTAAAAACAATAGCTCCCTTCAGGCAAAAGAAAAAGGCGGCGCCAGTGGCACCGCCTTAGACCGGCCTATCCGGCCAACGCCCGCGAGCTCGAAGGAGGAGGAGTGCTCAAGCGGGCTCTACTGCATTCCAATGGGCCTGTCCGGGAGGGAGGAGACGACAGGCTTTAAGCTTAGAACGCGTAGCTGGGTGCGCCCTGGTGGCGCGTGACGCGCTGACCGGCACCGAGCAGCTTGAGGCTGTCCTCGTTCTGCGGGCGGCGGGCGCCGATCACGTGACGCACGGTCTGGCGTTCGCCAGCCTGTACCGGGCTGCTATATGCGAAGCGCGAGAGAGAGGCGGTCATTTCAAAAACCTTTGTTTGCTGTTCATCCGAACTGTTCGATGGCGCCTATATAGCTATTCTGAAATGCGGAGGCAGAGGGTTTTCCTCATGGGAGCCATGCGGCCAATGCATAAAGCGTGCCAAATAAACTCTTGGCGTCATCGTTCTGTCAAAATGACGAGCGTCCGCAGTGACTTCGACTCGTTTCGTCGCTTTTTCTCCCCATCGATTGAAATTTCGCTAACATGGCGCGCATCCCATTAACCGGATTCGTTTCAACCATTCGGATTTCCCAGCATGTTCCAGTCTTTCGAGGTCACCTCCACGCCGCAGTTCGGCAAGGATCGGGTTTCGGCGTTGCGTGCCGGATTCGATGCGCTCGGCATAGATGCCTTCCTCGTGCCGCGCGCCGACGAATTCAACGGCGAATATGTTCCGGCCTGCTCCGAGCGCCTGGCATGGCTGACGGGCTTCACCGGCTCGGCGGGCATTGCGCTGATCCTGCGGACCCAAGCGATCGTCTTCGTCGACGGGCGCTATGTGACGCAACTGGCCGAACAGGTCGACGGCTCGGTGTTCTCGGGTGGTGATCTCGTCAACGAGCCGCCGCATGTCTGGCTTGCCGCAAACGGAAGCAAGGGGCTGAGGCTCGGCATCGATCCCTGGCTGCACGCGGGCGCGGAGGTACGGCGCCTGGAAAAAGCACTGGCGCAGATCGGCGGGACGTTGGTCTTCCTGCCGTACAATCCGCTCGACAGGCTCTGGCACGACCGGCCCGCCGAGCCGCTCGGCGCCGTCACCATCCAGAATGTTGCCCAGGCCGGCGTGCTGGCGAGCGACAAGATTGCGACGATAGCTGCCGATCTTTCGAAGAAAAACCTTGCTGCGGTGCTGATCGCCGATCCCTCGTCGGTTGCCTGGATCTTCAATATCCGCGGCGCCGACGTGCCGCACACGCCGCATCCGCTGGCGCGCGCTATCATTCATGCCGACGGACGGGCCGAACTCTTCCTCGACAAGCGCAAGACAGGCATCGAGCCCGAAGCCTATCTCGGGCAGATCTGCACGCAGCTGCCGCCTTCGGCGCTCGAAGAGAGGCTCGCTGCCGTTTCCAGGGACGGCGGCCGCGTGCTGATCGACGCTGATATCGCCTCTCATGCGCTGGCGGAGATCATCCGCCGGGCTGGCGGTGAAGTGGTGGAGGGCGCCGATCCCGCCAAGCTGCCGCGTGCTGTGAAAAACGACGTCGAAATCAACGGCTCGGCCGCTGCACATCTGCAGGATGGAGCAGCGATGGTGGAATTCCTTTATTGGCTGTCGCAGGAGAAACCAGGCAGCGTAAGCGAGATCGCCGCCGCCGAACATCTGGAGGCGGTGCGCGCCCGTGTCGGCCAAAGCATGCAGAACCCGCTGAAGGACATTTCCTTCGATACGATCTCGGGCGCCGGCGAACATGCAGCGATCATGCATTATCGCGTCACCACCGAGACCAACCGGATGATCGAGGCAGGCGAACTCTTCCTCATCGATTCCGGTGCGCAATATATCAACGGCACGACCGATATTACCCGCACGGTCGGAATCGGCACGGTTTCAGAGGAGCATCGCCGTTTCTTCACGATGGTGCTCAAGGGAATGATCCAGATCAGCACGGCACGTTTCCCGAAGGGTACACGCGGCTGCGACCTCGATCCGCTGGCGCGCATCGCACTGTGGCGGGCAGGCGCCGATTTTGCCCATGGCACAGGCCACGGAGTCGGCTCCTATCTCTCGGTGCATGAGGGACCGCAGCGCATCTCCAGGCTCTCGACGCAGGAGCTGCTGCCCGGCATGATCCTTTCGAACGAACCCGGTTATTATCGGCCGGGCAGCTTCGGCATCCGCATCGAGAACCTGATCTATGTGCGCGGCGCCGAGGAGATTGACGGCGGCGACATGCCGATGCTCGGCTTCGAGACGCTGACCTTCTGCCCGATCGACCGCAGCCTCGTCATTCCCGAGCTTCTGACCCATGATGAGCTGCATTGGTTCAACGACTATCACCGCCGCACATGCGAGGCGCTGATGCCGCTGATCCACGATCACGACGTCAGGGCTTGGCTCGAAAACGCGACGCTGCCGCTCGAATATTAGGCAAGAGGTGGCGGACACTGCTTTCGGGCTGCAAGGTCGCGCATCTTTCAGGCGCAAGGCAGGGCTAGGCGCCGATCGTGTAGCGCCATGCCATCACGACAACCCAGGCGGCAACCAGCATCCATGTATGAGCAATGCGCAGGCCGACGATAAGGGCAACGATCAGCGCCAGTTTCGATTCCCAGCCGCCGATGAAGAAGGCAGGTGCGACAAGAGTCGTCAGCACGGCGGCCGGCACGGCATTCAGCGCCGCTTCCACGCGCGGGGGAATGCTCTTCATTCGGGTGATGAGGATATAGCCGCCGATGCGGGTGGCGAAGGTGGCGACTGCAGCGGCGAGGATGACGAGCGCCATGTGGAGATCGAATTCCATGGCTCAGACCTCGTGCACTTCGGATTGAAGGGCGTCGGCTTCGAGATCCGGCACCTCGCGCGGCAGCGGCAGCAGGGCAGCCAGCACGATGCCGGCGGCCGCACCCAGGCTGACATGCCAGGGCGAGCCGACGTAACGGTAGGCGAGCACTGATGCCACCGCGCTGACGAGCGCCACCGGCAGGAAATTGTCGCGCTTGCGGAAACCAACGACAATGCCGAGAAAATAGGCTGGCAACAGGATATCGAGGCCGATCGCCTTGGGATCGCCGATGAAGCCGCCGAGCATGCCGCCGGCGATGCTGATCAGCACCCAGGGGATGTAGATGATGATGCCGAAGCCGAGATACCAGGCGAAGGTGAGCGGCTTGCCGGCTTCGCCGCGCTTGACCGCCGCCGCAAATTGCGGATCGACGAGCAGGAAGAAGGTGAAGAATTTCTGCACCGAGCTGAAATGGCCGATGTAGCGCGCTAAGGCCGCGGAATAGAGCACGTGGCGGAAATTGACGGCAAGGATCGACAGCACGATCAGCCAGGCATGGACATTGTGGCCGAAGAGTTCGATGCCGACCATCTGGCTGGCGCCTGCATAGACCGTGGCGCTCATGAAGGCGGCCTCGGAAAGCGACATGCCGTTTTCAACCGCCAGCGCTCCGAACAGCGCGCCAAAGGGCGCCGATGCCAGTGCAACGGCCGAGCCGCCCCGCAAACCTTCAACAAAGTCGGCGCGATTCATGTGAGTGTCCTGTTGGAAATTCAGGTTTCCCTTATGAGCTATGGTCTTCCGCGACAATTGAATTTCGTTGATTGACCAATCGATTTCGCTGAAGCATCAACGTGGTGATTGCATTTGTCGGAGAGGCAGACGTGCAGAAGATCGAATTTTCCAGGGAAGAAAAGACTGAGATCGTTGCACGCATCCGCGCTTATTTCGACCGCGAACTTGATCCCATCGGCATGCTGCCGGCCGAATTCCTGCTCGATTTTTTTACCGAGGAGATTGGCCCGTACTTCTACAATCGAGGGCTGAGAGATGCCCAGGCTGCCCTACTGAAGAGAATGGAAGACGTGGCCGAAGATATTCATCTTCTTGAGAGAGAGCAGAAATCCAGCGCCTGAAAATCGGGCGGCGGGCCCGCTTAACGCCAAATTATGGCTGCGGCGATACGGTCGGCGCTTTCCTTCACCAGGTTGGTGTCATTTGGCCCTGATTGTCTCTGTTATTGATGAACCTCGATCCGCCAGGCTCGCCAAGGCGATGCTCTTTCTCGCCTGGCTTGCGCTGGCGTCTGCGCTTTGCTGGTCCGAAACGGTATGGCGTGACGAAGTTCGCGCATTGTCACTGGCCCTTCAGGGAGACAATTTCGCCGCCATGCTTCGCCAGCTGCGTGGCGAGGGGCATCCTGCCCTGTGGTATATCCTGCTGCGCGCCGCCCATGTCATGGTCGGCTCGCCCGTCGTCTTGAAAATCGTCGCACTGACGATTGCGGCCGCCGCCGCCTACCTTCTTGTTTTCCGGTTGAAACTGCCCCTTCCCATCATGCTGCTGTCGCTGTTCAGCAGCTTTTCGATCTTCGATTACGCGGCGATGTCGCGAAATTACGGCATCAGCATGCTGGTGGTCTTCCTTATCGTCCTGAACTGGGGGAAAGGCCGACGCAACGGAATATTGCTCGGCCTGCTGTTCGCCTTGCTGGCCAATACCAACGTCCATTCGGTGGTCCTCGTCGGCGGTTTCCTCGCCCATTGGTTTTTCGATCTGGTTCTGGCGCGGCCAAGACCCCCTTTGAGCGCATATCGGGCCTTTTCGACAGCCGCTGCCATTGCCGCCGTCGGCATTGTTCTCTGCGTCATGACGGTCTATCCGACCTTCAACGATGCGGGGCAGAACGATCTTGCGGGCAAGAATTTCGCTTTGCTTGTCCTTTCGGCGCTTGTCGCCCCCAGTTCCTATTTCATGGCGTTCTACCCCGACCGGATCCTTGCACTGGTCTCGGCTGATCCATTGTTCGCCCGGATATTCGCGTCGCTCATGGCTGTGCTCATCTATGGCAGTCTGTTGGGGCTGGCGAACCGGCGACCGGCGATGTTCGCAGCAGCACTGGTTCTCCTCGGGCTTTCTCTGCTTTTTACGCTGGTTTACCCAGGTAGCTACAGGCATCAGGCGCTGTGGCTGGTCTTCATGATCGCAATCACCGCTTTGACCCTGCCGCCTCGGGCCGGCCTCGCCGATGTTGCCGGCACCGAAGCTGCCGGCGGCATCGTGAAGATCGGGCGCCTGTGCTTCATGATATTGCTCGCGCTGCAGGTCGCTTCCGGCATCGAGAGGGTCCATCAATTCCTTTTCACCGACATGCCGCTCAGCCGAGCCCAGGATCTCGGCTCGTTCATTCAATCCCGTCCTGATCTCAAGGATGCGATCATCATGGCGGATCCCGACTATCTCGTGGAAGCCTTGCCCTATTATGTTTCCAATCGCACCTATCTCCTAAGAGAGGAGCGGTTCGGTGCCATTGTGCACTATACCCGCAATGCGCGGCTTTCTCTCAGCCTTGCCGACATTCTGCAGACGGCGCGGCAGTTGCAGCAGAGCGAGCATGCTCCTGTCGTCGTTCTTCTCTCACAACGGCTTGACCGAATTGCCGCGCCGGCGTCATTGCGCGAAAGTTACAATTGGCTGCTGTCCCTGACGCCAGAGGACATTTCCGCATTCCGGAGCGAGATGACCCTGGTCAAGCGCTTCGGCCCCGTTGCCGGCAGCGATGAGACATTCGATGCCTATTTGTTGAAATAGCCGGCGATCGCAAGCTCATTGGCGCAAGGCATCTGCGCTTTTTATCACAGTGATGCCGTGCGCCCGCATTTCGTCGATGGCGGCGGCAACACCTTCGGGGGTGATGCCGCGGCTTGCGTCCTCGATGAAGCGGACGCGCACCCCAGGCATCATCTCGAGCGCGTCGAGCGCCGAGAACTTGACACAGTAATCGGTCGCCAGCCCGCAGACGTCGAGATCGGTGACACCCTGTTCCTGGAGAAAATTGGAAAGACCGGTCGAAGCATCGCGGTCATTGTCGCGGAATGCCGAATAGCTGTCGATCCTGGGATCCTCGCCCTTCTGCTGGATCAGGTCGATCTCTTCGGATCTCAGTTCCGGATGCAATTCGGCGTCGAGCGTACCCTGGATACAGTGGTCGGGCCACATCATTTGTGGCTTGCCGGACAATTCGCCCATCTCGAAGGGGGTGGCACCCGGATGGGCAGAGGCGAAGCTGCCGTGGCCGGGCGGATGCCAATCCTGGGAGGCGACGATCAGATCATATCTGCCACTGTCGATCAGCCGGTTTGCGACGGGGACCACCTTGTCGCCGTCTGGCACCGGCAGATTGCCGCCCGGACAGAAGCCGTTCTGGATATCGACGAGCAGCAGCGCTTTCATCAAGGCCAATCCCTTCGCGTTATTGCAATGCAAATGCCAAATGCACCGAACACACCAACACACCAGTAGTGGATTTCCCAGCGCGGGCGCGCAAGTGTTAATTCTGGTACCTCCGGTAGTGGCTAGTCGAAAAAGCACACGCTAATGCAACCATTGATATGTGATCGCAGTAACTATCCTCTCGAAACGGCGGGAAGGCGAAGGTTTTACACTGCGGATCTCCCCGGCCGAGCCTCATTTTCCGGTGTCAGCCTTCATCGGTCTGCCGGCTGAGGTGCTGCAGCGCCTTCTTCGACGGCGACGTCCGCTCGATCTTGCCGGCCGCCGCGATTTCTGTCTTTCTGAGCTCATCAGCAAGTCAAGATTGAAGCCATGTCCGAGCCTCAAGCAGATGAAAAGATCGACGCCACCTTCCGCAACGGGTCGCTGACGGCGACCGGGATCATTCTTGGTTTCTCCCTCAATTTCATCAGTCTTTGGGTGTCCAATCCCAATGACTGGAGCCGCGTCGATCTGCTGCCGATGTCATTTCTGACCGTCGGTATCGCCATTCAGGTGAAGGTGTTTGCGGATCTGCTCGCGCGCGACTCCCTGCTCGCCGCAAAATATGACCGGGCTCGGCGACTGTTCCTGATCGGGCTGTCGATCGTCGCCGTCGGAATGGGCATCGCCCTGCTGAACGATATTCTCGGGCTCAGCAGTATGCGGATGTTCGGATAACGGTTTCCACGCGGTATAACCGCAAAATCACACGCGCTCGACGAACCCGTCCAGCACCCGCTTCTGTCCGGCGCGATCGAAATCGATCGTCAGCTTGTTGCCTTCGATGCCAGTGATGTTGCCATTGCCGAATTTCAGGTGGAAGACGCGGTCGCCGAGGGTGAAGCGCGATGATTCAGAGGACGTGGACTTCGCCACCAGTTCCCCGTCGATCGTGCGTCCCTTCGGGCCGCTTTCGCCATAACCGATGCGTTCGACGGCGTGGCCGGAGCGGGTGCCCCAATTGTCGCGGGTGGCGTCGGTCCTGTTGGCCTGGGCGCGCTTCCAGCCGGGGGTCGAATAAGAGTTGGCGAAGGGTTCGGCTTTGTCGAAGCGGGACTGGCCGTAACCGCCGCGGCCGTAACCGCCGTAGCTCTGTTCCATCTCGGCGACCTCGACATGGGTCTCCGGCAATTCGTCCAGGAAACGCGAGGGCAGGGTCGATTGCCAGAGACCGTGGATGCGGCGGTTGGAGACGAACCAGATGTGGCAGCGACGTTTGGCGCGGGTGATGCCGACATAGGCGAGGCGGCGTTCCTCCTCCAGGCCGGCACGGCCGCTTTCATCGAGCGAGCGCTGGTGCGGAAAAAGGCCTTCCTCCCAGCCGGGCAGGAAAACGGTGTCGAATTCCAGGCCCTTGGCCGAATGCAGCGTCATGATCGAGACGGCGTCGAGGTTCTCGTTGGTCTCGGCATCCATCACAAGGGAGACGTGTTCGAGAAAGCCGCGCATTGACTCGAAGCTTTCCATCGAGCGGATCAGTTCCTTCAGGTTTTCCAGGCGGCCCGGGGCTTCCGCGCTCTTGTCGTTCTTCCACATGTCGGTATAGCCGGACTCTTCGAGGATCTGCTCGGCAAGTTCGGTATGTGGCGTGTTTTCAAGCAGTTCCTGCCATCGGCGGAAAGATTGAATCACGTCGAAGAGGGCTTTTCGCGCCTTCGGCTTCAGCTCGTCCGTCTCGATGATGTGCGCGGCGGCCGCCAGCATCGGGATGTCGCGGGCGCGTGCATAATCGTGCAGCGCGCGCACCGTCGTATCGCCGAGGCCGCGCTTCGGCGTGTTGATGATACGTTCGAAGGCGAGGTCGTCGGCCGGCTGCGCCACCAGGCGGAAATAGGCCAGGGCATCGCGGATTTCGAGGCGCTCATAGAAGCGCGGGCCACCAATGACGCGGTAGTTGAGGCCAAGGGTGACGAAGCGATCTTCGAATTCGCGCATCTGGAAGGAGGCGCGCACGAGGATCGCCATGTCGTTCAGCAGATGCTTGTTGCGCTGGAGTTGCTCGATCTCCTCGCCAATGGCGCGGGCTTCCTCCTCCGAGTCCCAGGAGGCGTGAACCTGGACCTTGACGTCATCTGGGTCGGCGCGATCGGTGAACAACGTCTTGCCCAAGCGGCCTTCATTATAGGCGATCAGATGGGCGGCGGCGCCAAGGATATGTTCGGTCGATCGGTAATTGCGCTCGAGCTTGATCACCTTGGCGCCGGGGAAATCCTTCTCGAAGCGCAGGATATTGTCGACCTCCGCGCCGCGCCAGCCATAGATCGACTGGTCGTCGTCACCGACGCAGCAGACATTCTGCGGCTCACCCTTGGCGCGCTGGGCAAGAAGCCTCAGCCACATGTACTGAGCAGTGTTGGTGTCCTGGTACTCGTCGACAAGGATATAGCGGAAGCGGCCGTGATATTCCTTCAAAAGATCCGGATTCTTGCGGAAGATCGCGATCGGATGCATCAGCAGGTCGCCGAAATCGCAGGCGTTGAGCGTCGACAGGCGCGCCTGATAGGCGAAATAGAGATCGCGGCCGCGGCCATTGGCAAAGGCGCGGGCGTCGCCTTCGGGAATATCGGCCGGTCCGAGGCCCTTGTTCTTCCAGGTGTCGATCATGCCGGCGAACTGCTTTGCCGGCCAGCGCTTGTCGTCGAGGCCTTCGGCCTGGATCAGCTGCTTGATCAGGCGCACGACGTCGTCGGTGTCGAGAATGGTGAAACCGGAGCTCAGGCCGACGAGCTCGCCATGGCGGCGCAGGAGCTTGACGCCGATCGAGTGGAAGGTGCCGAGCCACGGCATGCCTTCGACGGCGCCGCCGACGAGCAGAGCGATGCGCTCCTTCATCTCGCGCGCGGCCTTGTTGGTAAAGGTGACGGCGAGGATCTGTGACGGGAAGGCGCGGCCGGTATTGAGGATATGGGCGATGCGGGTCGTCAGCACGCGCGTCTTTCCCGTGCCGGCGCCGGCGAGCACGAGGACGGGGCCTTCCAGCGTTTCGACGGCTTCGGTCTGTTCCGGGTTCAATCCGGCGAGATAGTCCGGCCGTTTGCCGCCGTCACGGGCCGCCATGGCGCGGGCGGCGATGCCGCCGCCGGCGGCCGGCCTTCCGGCGGTTGCGACTGACGGCTGCGGCTTACGCGCCACTTCGCCCGGCTCCTCGTCGAAGAAGGGAATATCGTCGAAACTATTGCTCATGGCGCGTAATGTAGTGATTCGGGAAGGAAAGACCAGAAAAGATGTTCTGCTTTCATTCCCGAGCCACCGCTATTGCGGGGGGGTGGGCGGCCAAAAAATCCGATCGCGGCCTGTCGGAACCGGTGCCGACCAGACGTCCTCGAAGCATCGGACAGAAGTCCGGGATACTCGCCAACAAGGAGGCTGTCCATGCCCAAGGTCATTTCAAATCTCTGGTTCGCGGAGCAGGCACGCGAAGCCGTAGAATTCTACGTGTCGATCATTCCGGATTCCAGGATCGGCCGAACCACCATACTTCCGGCGGAAACCCCGAGCGGCCCTCCCGGCAGCGTCGAGCTGATCGAGTTCACGCTTGGCGACCAAGCCTTCCTGGCGATGAAGGCCGGTCCGCTCGACAGCTTCAACCATTCCTTTTCGATAGCGATCCTTCTGGAAAGCCAGGCGGAGATCGATCGGATATGGGATGCCTTCCTCGCCAATGGCGGCACGCCGGAGGCCTGCGGCTGGCTGAAGGACCGCTGGGGCCTTTCCTGGCAGATCGTCCCGCGCGCGCTCTCCGAGATGATCGCCGACGAAGATCGCGAGCGGGCAAGGCGCGTCACCGAAGTCATGCTCGGCATGGTCAAGATCGATGTGGCTGCGCTGGAAAAGGCGTTCAACGGCTGAGAGCCAGGAGGCGCATGAGTAGGATATGCCGGTCGGATGTGACGTTCGCCCGGTTTCATTCTGCGGGCGGCGAACTCGCTGCCCGCTGTCGGAGCCGACTGGCTCTCACCGGCGGGCAATCGCCGATTATTTACGGCTCGAATCACGGGCGCTATTGCATACCTTTTTTACTTCCATGTCACGTCGCTAAATGTGCTGATATCGCGACAAGCCTTTTCTCAACTACAATAAGAAACAGTTTCGTGGAGTAAAAAAATACCGGTGCATGCACGATTTTGTGCATTGCCACAAACGGCCGGTCAGCGTGGAATATACCTACGAAACTATTGATTCTTAGGAACGCCGTGGCCATCTCGATGGTTATACGGCTTAGAGCCTGCGGCATTACCTTAATGGAGGTCCCATGCTGAGTGAATCCGTATTCGATGCGTTCACACGCAGTTATGAAGCGCGCCGCGAAAGCGACATGTCGGTGTCGGAATATCTCGATCTCTGCAAAACCGACCCGATCGCCTATGCCAACGCGACCGAGCGTCTGCTCGCTGCCATAGGCGAACCACAGATGGTGGACACCGCCAAGGACGCGCGCCTCGGCAGGATCTTCATGAACAGGACCATCCGGGTTTATCCGGCCTTTGCCGGCTTTCACGGCATGGAAGAGACAATCGAACGCATCGTCTCCTTTTTTCGGCATGCGGCGCAGGGGCTCGAGGAGCGCAAGCAGATTCTTTATCTGCTCGGTCCGGTCGGCGGCGGCAAGTCGTCGCTGGCGGAGCGGCTGAAGCAGTTGATGGAGGTGTATCCGATCTACGTGCTGAAGGCCGGTGACGAGATCAGCCCTGTGTTCGAAAGCCCGCTCAATCTCTTCGATCCCGAGACGATGGGCTCGCTCCTGCAGGAGCAGTACGGGATCCCGCAGCGGCGCCTGAACGGATTGATGAGCCCGTGGTGCCTGAAGCGGCTCGACGATTTCGGCGGCGATGTCTCCCGATTCCGCGTCGTCAGGATACAACCCTCGCGATTGCGCCAGATCGCGATTGCCAAGACCGAGCCTGGAGACGAGAACAACCAGGACATCTCCTCTTTGGTCGGCAAGGTGGATATCCGCAAACTGGAAACCTATTCTCAGAACGATCCGGACGCCTACAGCTATTCGGGCGGACTGAACCGTGCCAATCAGGGCGTGCTCGAATTCGTCGAGATGTTCAAGGCGCCGATCAAGATGCTGCACCCGCTGCTGACGGCAACGCAGGAGGGCAATTATATCGGCTCCGAGAATATCGGCGCCATACCTTTCTCCGGCATCGTCCTTGCGCATTCGAACGAGGCGGAATGGCAGACCTTCAAGGCCAACAAGAACAATGAGGCCTTCATCGACCGCATCTGCGTGATCAAAGTGCCCTATTGTCTCAGGGTGACAGAGGAACAGAAGATCTACGAAAAGCTGATCGAGGGATCGGAACTGGTGGATGCACCATGCGCCCCGGCAACGCTCGAAATGCTGGCGCGGTTCTCCGTCCTTTCGCGCCTGCGCAAGCACGAGAATTCGACCTTCTTCTCGAAGATGCGCACCTATGACGGGGAGAGCCTGAAGGAAAGCGATCCACGCGCCCGCAGCGTCCAGGAATACCGGGATGCTGCCGGGATCGACGAAGGCATGGACGGGATATCGACCCGTTTCGCCTTCAAAGTGCTCGCCTCCACCTTCAATCACGACACCACGGATATCGGCGCCGATCCCGTCCATCTGATGTATGTGCTGGAACAGGCGATCCGTCGCGAGCAGTTTCCCGACGATGTCGAGAAGCGTTATCTGGAATTCATCAAGGCCGATCTTGCGCCACGCTACGCAGAGTTCATTGGCAACGAGATTCAGAAGGCTTATCTTGAATCCTATGCGGACTACGGACAGAATCTGTTCGACCGCTATGTAGATTATGCCGATGCCTGGATCGAAGATGTGGACTTCAAGGATCCCGATACCGGTCAGCTTCTCGACCGCGAGCTCCTCAACCAGGAGCTAACGAAGATCGAAAAGCCGGCGGGGATCGCCAATCCAAAGGACTTCCGCAACGAAATTGTCAAGTTCTCTCTGAGATCGCGGGCAGCCAACGGCGGAAAAAATCCGTCATGGACGAGCTACGAGAAAATCCGGGAAGTCATCGAGAAGCGTATGTTCTCGCAGGTCGAAGATCTCTTGCCGGTCATTTCCTTCGGATCGAAGAAGGATTCGGAAACAGAAAAGAAGCATAGCGAATTCGTCTCGCGCATGGCCGCGCGAGGTTACACGGAACGGCAGGTTCGGCGCCTCGTCGAATGGTACATGCGCGTCAAACAGGCAAGTTAATGCGGAGCCATTATGCACATTGTCGACCGGCGGCTAAATCCGCGCGGTAAAAGTCTGGAAAATCGTCAGCGGTTCCTTCGACGCATGAAGGGAGCCGTGCAGCAGGCGGTGAAACGTTCGCTGCAAAATCGAAACATTCGAGACGTGCTCGACGGTGGGGAGATCAGCCTGCCGATCGATGGAATGGCCGAACCAAGCTTTCGACGGGGCGAAGGCGGCATCGCCGATCACATCCTGCCCGGGAACCGGGCTTTCGTCGAAGGGGACATCATTCCGCGGCCGCCGGGTGGAAAGGGCGGAAAACCAAAAGATGCAGGCGAAGGCGACGGTGAGGACGGCTTCCGCTTCGTGCTGACGCGGGAGGAATTCCTCGATGTGTTCCTCGATGATCTTGAATTGCCAGACCTTGCCAAGCGGCGTCTAGCCGAAACGGAGGAAGAAACTCCGTTTCGGGCCGGTTATTCCGTATCGGGATCCCCCGCCAACATTGCCGTCGGTCGCACCACGAAGCTGGCGATGATGCGCCGCGTTGCGCTTGGCCGCCCGCGCCGCGAAGAAATCGAAGCCCTGCAGCGGCAGATCGAGGAATGCGAGGACGACGAGACCCGCGTGACGCTTGAGGCAAAACTCAAATCCCTGACGGAAAAAAGCCGGCGCATTCCCTATATCGATCCGCTCGACGTGCGTTATCGCCGCTTCGAAAACGAGCCGAAGCCTGTCGCCAAAGCGGTGATGTTCTGCCTGATGGACGTCTCGGGCTCCATGTCGGAGCACATGAAGGACCTTGCCAAGCGGTTCTACCTGCTGCTCTACCTTTTCCTGTCGAAACGCTACAAGAAAGTGGAAATCGTCTTCATCCGCCATACTGACAGGGCAGAGGAGGTCGACGAAGAAACCTTCTTCTACGGACCTGCGACGGGCGGCACGCTGGTGTCGAGCGCGCTTGCCGCTATGCGGGCGATCATCGCGGCGCGTTTCGATCCGGCGGAGTGGAATATCTATGGCGCCCAAGCCTCGGACGGCGACAACGCCCATTCGGACGGAAATCTGACCGGGCAGCTGCTGCGCGAGATTTTGCCGTTGTGCCAGTATTTCGCCTATATCGAAGTCGGCGAGGAAGGCGGCGATTCTTCAGTGTCGCGGTCGCCCCTCTGGATGCTCTATGACGGGATCCGTTCCGAACCGCTGCCGCTTTCGATGCGCAAGGTCTGCCGGCGAAGCGAAATATTCCCTGTTTTCCACGATCTCTTCCAGAAACGTGAGGCACAGTCGAAGGTGACGCCATGACCATGACGGTGAGGCCAAGAGAGCGGCTCTTATTCGAGGGAGCCGACTGGGACTTTGCAACGCTGCAGCGCATCCATGATGCGTGCGAGGAGATCGCGCTCGGCGAGCTCGGTCTCGATGTCTATCCGAACCAGATCGAAGTCATCACCTCGGAGCAGATGCTGGATGCCTATTCCTCGACCGGCATGCCGCTGTTTTACCGCCATTGGTCCTTCGGAAAACACTTTGCGCATCATGAAACCTTCTACCGCCGCGGGATGCGCGACCTTGCCTATGAGATCGTCATCAACAGTTCTCCCTGCATCTCATATCTGATGGAGGAAAACACGGCGACGATGCAGACGCTCGTCATCGCCCATGCGGCCTTCGGCCATAATCACTTCTTCAAGAACAATTATCTCTTCAAGCTCTGGACCGATGCCGAGGGAATTCTCGATTACCTTGATTTCGCCAAGGGTTATATCACCCGCTGCGAAGAGCGTTACGGCGAGACGGCCGTCGAAAGAACGCTCGATGCGGCGCATGCGCTGATGTCGCATGGGGTGCATCGATATGCCGGCAAGACCACAATCGACCTTCGCCAGGAGGAGAAGCGGCAGCAGGAGCGTCGCGCCCACGAAGAGCAGATGTTCAACGACTTGTGGCGCACGGTTCCCGTCGGCAAGGCGAAGAAGGCGGGTGACATCGGCTTGGAGAAGCGCCGTGCCGCGCTCGGTCTCCCGCAGGATAACATCCTCTATTTTCTTGAGAAATCCGCGCCCCGGCTGCAGCCGTGGCAGCGCGAGATCCTTCGCATCGTCCGCCACGTCGCGCAATATTTCCACCCCCAGCGGCAGACTAAGGTGATGAATGAGGGAACCGCCACCTTTGTCCATTACCAGATCATGAACCGGCTTCACGAGCGGGGGCAGATCAGCGACGGGAACTTCCTCGAATTCCTGAAGTCCCACGCCAATGTCGTCTTCCAGCCAAACTACGACGATCGGCGGTTCTCGGGCTTCAATCCCTATGCGCTTGGTTTTGCGATGATGCAGGACATCGAGAGGGTCGTCACGAAGCCGACGGAAGAGGACCGGGCATGGTTTCCCGATATTGCGGGACGAGGCGACGCGATGGGGGTCCTGCGCGACGTTTGGGCAAATTATCGGGACGAAAGTTTCATCAGTCAGTTCCTGAGCCCGAACCTGATCCGGCGGTTGCGGCTGTTCCATCTCTACGACGACCCGGAACAGACCGAAGGTGTGCTGGTCTCGGCAATTCACAATGAGCGTGGCTATCTGCGCATCCGCCGCCAGCTCTCCCGCGAATACGATATCGGCTGGACCGATCCGGCAATCGATATCGTCGATGTCGATCTCGCCGGCGACCGGCGACTGCTGCTGCAGCATATCGTCATGAACGGCTGCTATCTGCAGGAAGGTGACACGAAGCTCGTTCTTCAACATCTCGCCGATCTCTGGGGCTACGATGTGTTGCTTCAGGAAATCGACGGTTCGAGCACCGTGGCGAAAGAACATACGGCGAGTCCGCGCAAGATCGTTCAATGATCTGGGTTTCTTGCGGCGCGCCGGGCTAACGCGCGTCGTGCGCGTCCATCCATTCGTCCGCATCCGGCGGCGATCTGCAATTATCGATGGCAACAAACACAAAGGCTGCGTAATTTACCGCCGCTGCAATCGTTCATATTGGTCTCCACTCAACCCAATTCCACCTTGCAGCGACCTTTCGGGGCCGATAGCGCAAAGGCGAGTGACCATGAGCGAAACCCGGCGGAAGCTGACGACGATCTTCTGTGCTGACGTGCAGGACTATACGCGGCTGATGGGAGCCGACGAGGAGGGGACGCTCGCGACGCTGAAGCGCTGCCGCGAGGCGATGGCACACCTCATCGAAAGCCATGGCGGCCGTGTCGTCAACACCTGGGGCGACGGGTTGATCGCCGAGTTTCCGAGCGTGGTCGAGGCGGTGCGCGCCGCCGTCGATACGCAGAACGAACTTGCCGGCTTCAATGCCCGCCGCCCAAGCGACGGGCGCATGCTCTTCCGCATCGGCATCAATCTCGGCGACGTGATCGTCGAGGGCGATGACATCTATGGCGACGGTGTCAATATCGCCGCGCGGCTGCAGGCCTCGGCCGCCCCCGGCGGCATCGTGATATCGAGCACCGTCTACGACCAGGTGCGCAACAAGGTGGCGGTCGGTTTCGAGTTTCTCGGGCCGCTGATGGTGAAGAACGTCGAAGAGGGCGTGCCGAGCTATGCGGTGAGAATCGGCGACGGAAGCGACGAGGCCCCGCCTGCCGAACGACCCGTCGCCGCCCGGCCGCAGCCAGCGGCCGCCGCCCGGCCGCAGCCAGCGGCCGCCGTCATGACGGAGGCAAGGCCGGCGCCTGGCGGACGGAAGCTGTTTGCCGTGCTCGGCGTCATCGCCGTGATGCTGATCGCCATCAATCTCCTGTCGTGGGAGGGCGTTTTCTGGGCGCGGTTTCCCGTGCTGGCGCTTGCCGTGGTGGCGGCGCTTGCCTGGAATCGCGGCCAGACCTGGTTCGATCGCAAGTTTGCCACGCTCGCGATCGTCGCGCTCGGCATCATCGGCATCAACCTCTTCACCTGGAGCGGGACCTTCTGGGCGGTGTGGCCGATACTGGGGATCGCAGCGACGATCGGCCTGCGGTGGTCGATGCGCCGATAGACATTGCTCTTCACTGGTTTTGCTGGATATCCCGTACCGACAGAGCCGGCGAGAAGACGTTTGCGAGCTTCGTTCAAGCAAAAGTGAGCGGCCGGATTATTTCCAATCTTTGCTGATATTACAAATCGGTAATGCCGGGTGCTTATGCTTGCCGTTAAGCTGCAAAAGCGCGATATTGTCGCACCAGCCGGGAATCTCGATCCCTGGGGATTAGATCTCCGGGATGCCGATCGCGCAGCGCCTCTTTCGACCGACCCTGGTCCAACCTCGAGTCCCTCCGGAGACGTGAATGGCCTTTTGGAAGCAGTTTGCACTTTCGCTCATCGTCATCATTGCCGGTTTTGCCGCGTGGGTTTTCCTTGCGCCCGGCGCCGGCGACAAGATGCGCGATGCAGGCATTCCGGATAGCCTCGTTTCCATGATCGCGCCTAAAGCTCCTGAAACAGCTGATGCCGGTGCTTCCGGCGGGGGGCAGGGGCAACGGGGCCAAGGGCCGGGACAGGGACAGAACCACCGCAGCGGCGGCGGGCGCAACAGCGCCATTCTCGTCGCGACGCAGGCCGTCGTTCAAGGCGTCGTCAACGACCGGCTGAACGCCATCGGCACGGGGGATGCGATCCGCTCGGTCGCGGTGACGCCGCAGGCCACGGGCACGATCCGCGAAATACTCATCAAGTCGGGCGACAGGGTGAAGGAGGGGCAGGTTCTCGCCAAGCTGGACAGCGAGGAGCAGGTGATCGCCCGTGGCCAGGCGGATGTGGCGGTGAAAGCCGCCGTCGAGAAGTCCAATCTCTACCACAACATCAAATCCAGCGTGTCGCGCATGGACGTCTTCGATTCCGAGATCGCCGAGCAGGGCGCGCGGCTGCAGCTGCAGGCCGCCGAGCTCAATCTCGCCCGGCGCAACATCACGGCGCCGATTGACGGCATCGTCGGCATCGTGCCGGTCAATATCGGCGATAATGTCACGACATCAACGCCGATCGTCACATTGGACGACCGATCGGAAATCCTCGTCGACTTTTGGGTGCCGGAGCGTTTTTCCAATACGGTTGCAGTCGGCCAGCCGGTGGAGGCGATGTCGGTGGCAAAGCCTGGGCAGGTGTTTTCGGGCGTGATAGAGGCGATCGACAACCGTATCGACGCGGCAAGCCGCACGCTGCGCCTGCGCGCCCGGATCGACAACTCTTCCGACGAGCTGCGCGCCGGCATGTCCTTCAGCGTCAGCATGAAATTTCCCGGCGACAAATACCCGGCGGTCGATCCGCAATCCGTGCAGTGGGATTCGCAAGGATCTTTCGTGTGGCAGGTGACGGACGACAAGTCGCACAAGGTGCGGGTGAGAATCGTGCAGCGCAATCCCGACTTCATTCTCGTCAAGGCCGATCTCAAGGACGGCGATAAGATCGTGACGCAGGGCCTGCAGCGCGTGCGTGAGGGCGGCGCGGTCCGTGTTTCCGCCGATATCGCCGCGAGCGGGGAGGTCGCGACCCAATGAGCGTGACCGAGATGCCTCAGGACCGAGCGTCGGGCAAGCAGAGCTTCACCGCGCTTTTCGTTCGCCGGCCGATCCTGGCGCTGGTGTTCAACACGCTAATGGTCGTCGCCGGCCTTGCAGCCTATGTCGGCGTCGAAGTGCGAGAGCTGCCGGATGTCGACCGTCCCGTTGTCACGGTACGCACCACCTTCGACGGCGCTTCGCCGCAGACGATTGACCAGGAACTGACCAAGGTGATCGAAGGCGCCGCCGCCCGCGTCAGCGGCCTGAAATCGATCTCGTCTACTTCTTCGTTCGGCCAGAGCCGGGTAACGCTCGAATTCTCCGATGCGATCGATCTCGCGGTCGCCGCCAACGACGTGCGCGATGCAATCGGCCGCATCACCCAGAACCTGCCCGACGAGGCGGATGCGCCGCAGATCGTCAAGGCGGATTCAGATTCCTCGGCGATCATGCGCCTTGCCGTCACCTCGACCAAGCTCAACATGGACGACCTGACGCAACTGGTCGAGAACGAGGTGATCGATCGCCTCGCCTCCGTCGACGGCGTCGCCGATGTCGAGGAATATGGCGAACAGGAAAAGGTATTCCGCGTCGATGTCGATCAGGGAGCGCTTGCCAGCCGCGGGCTGACGATCGGCGACATGACGAAGGCGCTGGACAATGCCGCGCTCGACGTTCCCGCCGGCTCGCTGAAGAGCACGACGCAGGATATCGTCGTGCGCGCTACCGCCAACCTGCAGACGCCGGCGGATTTTTCCAATGTTATGCTGCAGGACCGCGTCCGGTTGGGCGACGTGGCGACCGTGACGCTCGGGCCCCGCGACGGCGATACGGCGCTGCGTTCAAACGGCAAGGCGGGCATCGGCCTTGGCATCATCCGCCAGGCGCAGTCGAATACGCTGAATATCTCGACCGGCATCAAGGCTGCCGTCGAGCAGCTGTCGAAGACGCTGCCTGAGGGAACGACGATCGCTATCACTAGCGACGACGCCGTCTTCATCCAGGGCGCAATCCATGAGGTGGTGCTGGCGCTGGTGCTCGCCGCCGTCATTGTCACCGCCGTCATCTATCTCTTCCTGCGCGACTGGCGGGCGACGCTGATCCCGGCCGTCAGCATGCCGGTGGCGCTGATCGGGACTCTGGCCGCGATCTACATGGTCGGATTCTCGATCAACATCCTGACGCTGCTCGCCATCGTGCTCGCCACCGGCCTCGTCGTCGACGACGCGATCGTGGTGCTCGAAAACATCGTGCGCCGGCGCGCCGAGGGCATGGGGCCGCGTGCGGCCGCCGTGCTCGGCACGCGCGAGGTATTCTTCGCCGTTATCGCCACGACGGCGACGCTCGCGGCCGTCTTCATCCCGCTCTCCTTCCTGCCTGGGCAGGTCGGCGGTCTCTTCCGCGAATTCGGCTTCGTGCTCGCCTTCTCGGTCGGACTGTCGTCGATCGTGGCGCTGACATTGTGCCCGATGCTTGCCTCGCGCATGTTGACGAAGCCGATGATTGAAGATCACGGCGCCCTCGGCCGTTTCGGCGGCGCGCTCGCCCGTTGCTATAAATGGGCGCTGCACGGATGCCTCAATGCGCCCTTCGTCGTTATCCTGGTCTCGATGATTTTTGCCGGCGCGGCACTCATCGCCTTCTCGACGGTCAAGAGTGAACTGACCCCGGAAGAGGACCGGTCGCTGGTGATGATGCGGCTGACGACGCCGCAGGGATCGAGCCTGGAGTATACCCGAGACAAGATGCAGCTCGTCGAGGAATATCTGCAGCCGCTGGTCGACAGCGGTGACATCCGCAATGTCTTCTCGATCTCCGGTCAGGGCGGCTCGCTGAACAGCGGCTTCATGGTGCTGACGCTTGCCCCTTGGGGAGAGCGGCAGAGGACGCAGGCGGAGATCGTCGGCGACATCAACCAGGCGGCGGCGAAGGTGCCGGCGCTGCGCGGCAACGCCATTTCCTCCAACAGCCTGCGCATCCGCGGCGCCGGCAGCGGCGTGCAAATGGCGCTTGTTGGTAACGATCACGAGGCGTTGACGGCGGCGGCCGCCAAGCTGGTGCAGGCGCTCGATGCCACCGGCCAATACGATACGCCGCGGCTGACCAACGAGCCCAGCCAGGCGCAGGTATCGGTGGCGATCGACCGCGAGCGCGCGTCCGATCTCGGCATCGACATATCAGGGCTTTCGACGGCGATCCAGTCGCTGCTCGAAGGGCGCTCGGTGGTCGACGTCTTCGTCGACGGCGAATCCTATCCCGTGCTTTTGACTTCGACGACGCGGCCGATCGATGATCCCACGGATCTCGAAAACGTGTTCCTGAAAACCAGCGACGGCAAGATCGTGCCGATGTCCGTCATTGCCACGATGAAGGAAGGTTCGGTCGCGCCGCAGCTGAACCGCGAGCAGCAGCTCGCCTCGGTCGCGATCACCGCCGGCCTCAGGAACGGCATGTCGCTCGGCGATGCAGTCAGACAGGTGACGGAACTTGCGGAACCCCTGCTGCCGCCCGGCGCGCGTCTACTGCCGCTTGCGGAAGCCGCGACGCTGGAAGAGAATTCGAGCGGCATGGCGCTGACCTTCGGCTTTGCCATCGTCATCATCTTCCTGGTTCTCGCCGCCCAGTTCGAAAGCGTGCTCTCCTCGGTGATCATCATGTCGACCGTGCCGCTCGGCCTTGCCTGCGCCGTCTTCGCTTTGATCATCACCGGCTCCAGCCTGAATATCTACAGCCAGATCGGCCTGGTGCTGCTCGTCGGCGTGATGGCGAAGAACGGCATCCTGATCGTCGAATTCGCCAATCAGCTGCGCGACAGGGGCGAGGACGTGCGCTGCTCGATCGAAAAGGCCTGCGCGCTGCGCCTTCGCCCGGTGATGATGACGATGATCGCCACCATTCTCGGCGGCGTGCCGCTGGTCTTTGCCCATGGCGCGGGTGCGGAAGCGCGCGTGGCGCTCGGCTGGGTGATCGTCGGCGGCCTCGGTTTCGCCACGTTGGTGACGCTGTTCATCACACCGGTCGCCTATCTCCTGCTTGCCCGCTTCGCCAAGCCGCATGCGCATGAGGAGGCGCGCCTGCACGAGGAGATGTCGGTCGCGACAAGGCCGCTTGCGGCACCCGGCGAGGAGCAGCTGCAGGCCGCCGAATAAGCCTTCCATCCGCATTGAACACGCCGCCGGATTGCCTTCGGCGGCGTTTCTTATGGTGTATGAAGTCTTGCGGAATAAGATAAATTTCCTCTGAAGATTAGCCGTTTTTTAAGCATAAGCGGCAATGATCGTGGCCAGGAACCGTGGCCTTCTTCGTTTCTTGAAGGCAATGCGCTGGAGACCCAGCGACCCCGGACATGAGTGTCTGCGTGGAAGGTTCATCCCTGTTCAGTTGCGTTCTGTTGTGTTTTTGGAGTCTAGTTCCGTGAGTATTTATCAGCGCGTTTCCGTTGATGCGGCGCTCTCTGTGCTGCGTGATATCAATCGCAGTATGACGGTCACGCAGAACCACATCGCGACAGGCATGCGTGTCGCCAAAGCGGCCGACAACGCCGTCTACTGGTCGATCGCCACCACCGCACGCACCGACAACAAGGCCGTTTCGGCGATCCAGGACGCGCTCGGTATGGCGGCTGCGACGATGGGCACGGCCTATACCGGTGTGCAGAACGTCATCGACGTCGTCTCCGAGATCAAGGCCAAGCTTGTCGCCGCCACCGAGAACGGGGTCGACAAGAACAAGATCAACGAAGAACTCAAACAGTTGCAGGAGCAACTGCGCAGCATTTCGGAATCGGCGACCTTCAACAGCGATAACTGGGTGATCCTCAATAATGATGCGACGCCCACGCAGCCGCGCCAGATTCCGGCGTCCTTCATTCGCAATGCCGACGGCACGGTCTCTGTGGGCATGCTGAGCTACCATATCGACAATACGCCTGTCGGGGCCACAACCTCAAAGGATGCGCGCTACCTGATCGACGACCGGGCCACCGGTTCGGGCGAATACGGCGTGCTGACCTCGGCCTATTTCGCCACCGAGCTCGGGACCGCGCAGAACTACGTGCTGATAACCAGCAAAAACGGGACCACAGCAGGGCAGGTCGTCATTTCGCTATCGGCAAACACGACGAAAGGGCAGGTCGACGAAATGATCAGCGTCGTCGATGCCGCGCTGACGCAGCTGACGACGGTCGGATCTGCCTTCGGCGCGCTGGAAAAACGCATTGAGCTGCAGAACGACTTCGCCACGCAGCTGCACGACAACGTCACCGCCGGAATCGGCCGGCTCGTCGATGCCGATATGGAGGAGGAGTCGAGCAGGCTCAGGGCGCTGCAGACGCAGCAGCAGCTCGGTCTGCAATCGCTGAACATCGCTAATGCGACCTACGATACGGTCAGGCAGCTGTTCCAGAATTTCTAAAGGTTGATCATCCAGCTAACCGCTCTCGTGGTTCGAGGCGGCCCCTTGGGCCTCCGCACCATGAGGGCTAATTGTTGTGCTCTTCACTGCGTCTTGCGTTGGCAAGCCGCGACTCCGACCTCATCCTGAGGTGCCTCACAGGGGCCTCGAAGGGCGGGGCCGGCCACTGGCGTTCCGCGCGATATCAGATGCAGCCTAGCGCCCCACCTATTGATAAAAACTGGTGATATCAGCGCATTGCTGCAACATGGCTGCTGTTTCGGCGCCTGAAATTCCCCTATCAAGGGAACATCTTCATTTTCTTGCCGTAATCCTTGCCATTTGCTCGCATCAGTTTTGAACGGAGACCGTCCTGTCCATGATCAAGAAATTCATACTTCTGGCTGTCGCAGCAAGCTATCTCAGCGCCTGCACGACGACCGATCCCTATACTGGTGAGCAGAAAGTTTCCAATACCGCGGGCGGTGCTGCGCTCGGCGCGCTCGGTGGCGCTCTCGTCGGTGTGGCCGTCGGCGGCGGCGGACATGGCAAGCGCAACGCAGCGCTGATCGGCGCCGGTATCGGCGCGCTGGCCGGCGGCGCGATCGGCAACTACATGGACCAGCAGGAAGCCGAGCTTCGCGCCCAGCTCGAAGGTACCGGCATCTCCGTCACCCGCCAGGGCGACAACATCATCCTCAACATGCCCTCGAACATCACTTTCGACGTCGACCAGGATGCCGTGAAACCGGGCTTCTATCCGACGCTGAATTCGGTGGCGATCGTGCTGCGCAAGTTCAACCGCACGCTGATTGACGTCAACGGCCATACGGATTCGACTGGCAGCTTGCAGCATAACCAGGACCTGTCGCAGCGCCGCGCGCTTTCGGTTGCCGATTATCTCGGCGGCCAAGGTATTGACCAGCGCCGCGTCTCCGCCGTCGGTTTCGGCCCGTCCCAACCCGTCGCCTCCAACGCGAGCGAAGCTGGACGTGCCCAGAACCGCCGCGTCGAAATCCAGATCGCGCCGATCACGCAGGGCTGAGCAGGCGCTCTTTCAGACAACAGAGGCCGAGCTCGCGCTCGGCCTCTTTCGTTTCCGCTGATCGCATCAATGCTGCATCGTCGCGCCTTTGGTGATCTTGTCGACGATCTTCTTGTCGGCTCTGATCGCGATGCCGACGACATTGGCGTCGTCAGGGGCAAACTCGGCAAAGACGGCGCGGTTGGCGGCGTCGTGGCCGGTGGCAAACATCTCCTCGATGAAGATGGAGGAGGTTACCTCACGTTCCAGCGCGCGGCGGTGGATGGTCGATATCGTCGCTTCGTCGGCGGAAAGCACGATGATTGGCTGGATCGATAGCGGATTGTAGAGATTGCCGGCGCGGTCCTTGTAGGGCTCGCCGATGATCTCAGGATATTGTCCGACGATGCCTGTCGACAGGAAGGCTGTGACGTTCAGCTTCTGCCAGCCAGCAAGATTGTTTCGCAGGACGATCGCAATTTTGGTATCAAACATTCCAGTCTCTCTCATCAGGGTATCGAAACGCGTTGAGCCAGGATCTAACGCCGCAGGTCTTCGAGGGTCTTGAACGTTTGTGCGAGCCGCAGGTGGGCAGCGGCATGCTGGCCGTGCCCGCCGGCAGCGGCATCCTGACTGCGCCCGCCTTTCCCGGCATCGAGCGTATCGAGGCGCAGTTTTCCGGCAACGTCTTCGAGCCGCATCGGCACGATACCTATGCGCTTGGTGTCACGCTGCACGGCGTTCAGACTTTCACATATCGCGGCGAGCGGCGCTTCAGCCTGCCGGGGCAGGTGATCGTGTTGCATCCCGACGAGGAGCATGACGGCGGCGCGGCGACCGAGGCCGGGCTGCATTACCGCATGCTCTACCTGGAGCCTTCGCTGCTGATGGAATGCCTTGAGGTGGAGAAGGTCGGGCTTCCCTTCGTCGAGCAGCCCGTGACTGCCGATAGTGCGCTGGCGAAGGTGCTTCTGGGAGCGCTCGGCGCACTCGATCGGGAGCTGGACGAGCTTTTCGTCGACGATTTCGTCAGCCGCGTCGCCGGTGGCTTGTTACGGCATTCGCAGGTGCGCCGCCGGCCACTGGGCACGGTCGCCTGGCGGCAGGTGCGGGCAGCACGCGATTATCTGGAGGCACATGCGCTCAGGCCGGTGCGCTCGGACGAACTGGAGAAGATTACCGGCCTCGACCGCTTCACGCTGTCACGGCATTTCCGCACGGCCTTTGCCACCAGCCCGCACCGTTACTTGCTGATGCGGCGCCTGCAGCAGGCGAGGGCGCTGATGGGTGCCGGCGAGGGTTTTGCCGATGTGGCGGCCGCGACGGGTTTTGCCGACCAGGCGCATTTCAATCGCCATTTCAAGAAGGCGTACGGCGTCACTCCCGGCCAGTGGGTCAGTCTCAGACGGGATTTTCCGCAAGGCCGGAACGGCGCGCGATGAAGCGGGCGAGCGCCGGCCCGATCAGCAGAATGACCAAGAAACGGCCGGTCTGCATCGCCATCACGAAGGGCACGTCGACATCGCTTGATGCGGCGATAATGGCGACGGAATCGGCTCCGCCGGGGCTGGTGGCGAGATAGGCGGTCAGCGGATCGATGCCGGCGAAGACGTGCAGTGCCGCTGCCATGCAGCCGCAGAGCGCCATCAGCAGCACGATGCAGGCGGCGACCCGCGGCAGGGCGCGCGCCACGTGGCTGATGATCGAGCGGGTGAAACGCAGGCCGATGCTCCAGCCCACGAGCGCATAGGCCGTGGCGAGCAGCCACATCGGCAGCTCGATCTTCAGCAGGCCGATGCCTTGCAGGAAGGCGCCGAGAAAGAGCGGAACGATGATCATGCCGCCCTGGATGCGCAGGCGGCGTACGGCATAGGTGCAAAAGCCGGCAAAGGCGAGCGTCGCCGCAAGGGCCGGCCAGTCGACTGCGGGAAAGAGGACGAGCGGCGGCGGCTCGCCACCGTCGGCCGCCACCCAGAGGCGCGAAATCGCCGAAGCGCCGACGGCGACGAAGACGACGCGCAGATACTGCATGAAGGCGACGAGGCGGGCATCGGCGCCATAGGCTTCCGACATGATGACCATGGCGGAGGCAGCGCCCGGCGACGAGCCCCAGACGGCCGTTGTGCCCGGCAGCACCTGCCAGCGCGTCAACAGCCAGCCGAGACCGGTGGCGATGGCGATCACCGAGAAGACGAACAGCAGGAAGAGCGGCGCTTCCTTCGCCATGGCGCCGAGAATATCAGGGGTGATGGTGCGCGCCATCATCAGACCGACGAGGACCTGACCGAACTGCAGCGGCTGAAGCGGCACGCGAAGCTTTCCCTTGCCGACGGTCAGCGCCAGCACGATGGCGGCAACCATCGGTCCGATCAGCAGCGAGGCGGGCAGGGCGAAGAGTTCGAGAAAGACGGTGAAGGCCGTGGAAAGCGTGAGCAGCAGCGCCCATTTCGGCAGGCCGGCATCCCGCATCAGGCGGCGTGCGTGGCTGAGTGGCATGAATCCCCGTATGTTTCCCGGCCGGTGCCAAGTCCTGAGGGCTGAAGATGGGAGGAAGCTCCGGCATGACGAAGAGAGGCCGGCTGAAGGGCCGGTCGGCGCGGCCTCGGTATAGGCGGCTGCCTCGAGTGCGGTCAATTACGAAATCTGGCTTCCGGCCGATCTGCCATGCGAACTTGACTCAAGCCGCCGCATCAAGTCCTTGTTATCTCATCAGAGACGCACATGTTCGACGAGGAAATCGAGCAGCGCGCGCACGCGCGCCGGCAGCGGCCCGCCCTGGCCCATATAGACGGCATAGAATTCCTCGATATCGCCGGGATTGGCCGCTTCCAGCACCGGCACCAGCCGGCCGGCTTCGATATCGGCGCGCACCGTGAACGCGGCCAGTCGTGCAAGGCCTGCGCCGGCAAGTGCCAGATGGCGCATGGCTTCGCCGTCGGCGACCTGCACGCCGGGCGTGATCGGCACCGACACGGTTTCGCTGTCCTCGCGCAGCGGCCAGCCCTCTACGGCGCGGGCGTAGGAAAATCCGATCCGGCAATGACGGCTGAGATCGGCGACGCTGCGCGGTTCGCCATGCCGCCTGAGATAATCGGGTGAAGCGACGATGAGCTTGCCGGTGGCGCCGAGCTTGCGGGCGATCAGGCTGGAGTTCTTCAAGGGGCCGGTGCGGATCGCAACATCGGCGCGTTCTTCCATCAGATCGACCACCTTATCGGTGTGGGCGATATCGAGCGTCACGACGGGATGAAGCGCCAGGAAGGCGGGCACGAGCGGGGCCAGCACATGATTGCCGAAGGAGCCGCTGGTGTTGATGCGGATGCGGCCCGAGGCCTGTTCGCCTGAGGAAGCCTGGCGTTCGGCCTCGGCGATATCGGCAAGAATGGCGATGCTGCGCTCATAGAAGGCGCAGCCCTCAGGCGTCAGTTGCAGCTTGCGGGTCGAGCGGTTAACGAGGCGGGCGCCGAGGCGCGCCTCCAGCCGGGCGACGAGCTTGCTCACGGCCGACGGCGTCATGCGCCGCGCGGTGGCGGCTGCTGAAAAGCCGCCGCGCTCGACAACGCTGACGAAGACTTCCATCTCGCCGGAGCGGTTGATGTCCTGACGGCTCATGATGAATTCAAGTCACAGATGATGTTCTATCAGGCAATCTATATCAATGGAGAGGCTGGGTCTATCTCAGAGGAAACAAAGGAGACGGATCGATGGAGTACAGAAAACTCGGGGCCTCCGGGCTCAGGGTGCCGGTTTTGAGCTTCGGCGCGGGTACGTTCGGCGGCAGCGGCCCACTGTTCGGCGCCTGGGGCAATACCGGTGCCGAAGAGGCCCGGCGGCTCGTCGACATCTGCCTCGAAGCCGGCGTCAATCTTTTCGACACGGCTGACGTCTATTCGGCCGGCGCTTCCGAGGAAGTGCTCGGCCAGGCGATCCGCGGCCGGCGGGACGCCGTGCTGATCTCGACCAAGACCGCGCTGCCGATGGGCGAGGGGCGGCAGGACTGGGGCACCTCGCGGGCACGGCTGATCCGGGCGACCGAGGATGCGCTGCGCCGGCTTGGCACCGACTATATCGACCTCTTGCAGCTTCACGCCTTCGATGCCTCGACGCCGATCGAGGAGGTGCTGTCGACGCTCGACGGCCTCGTCGCCGCAGGCAAGATCCGTTATGTCGGCGTCTCGAACTTTTCCGGCTGGGAGTTGATGAAGTCGCTGGCCGCGGCCGAGCGTCAAGGCTATCCGCGTTATATCGCCCATCAGGTCTATTATTCGTTGGCGGGCCGCGACTATGAATGGGAACTGATGCCGCTCGGCGCGGACCAGGGCGTCGGCGCTCTCGTCTGGAGCCCGCTCGCCTGGGGGCGGCTTACCGGCAAGATCCGCCGTGGCGAGCCGCTGCCGGCCGCAAGCCGCCTGCACGAGACGGCTCAATACGGCCCACCTGTCGATGATGAGAGGCTGTTCGACATCATCGCGGTGCTCGATTCGATCGCAGCGGAGACCGGCAAGACAGTACCGCAGATCGCGATAAACTGGCTGCTCGGCCGGCCGACAGTATCGAGCGTCATCATTGGCGCCCGGAACGAAGATCAGCTCAGGCAGAACCTTGCCGCGGCCGGCTGGAGCCTGTCGAAGAATCAGATTGAAAGACTCGACGAGGTCAGCGCGGTGACTGCACCTTATCCTTATTTCCCCTATCGACGGCAGCAGGGCTTTGCGCTCCTCAATCCACCGATCGTCTGAGGCGGCCGGGGCCTGTCCATAGCCCCTGGTCTCCAACAAAAGAGGAGTGAAATCTTTTCCCAATCTGAACTGGACAGCCGCGTTGACTTGCCCCATACCCAGCCTGCTGCATATCTCCTTAAACTCGGAATCGATGTGAGGCGAATTACGCAGCAATTTTAAAGTTGTACAGCGTCCTTGTGCGTCTGAGCAGGCGCACGGCGCTGTAGTTTCCGGGACGCGGTCTCGTCTACGCGGAATGGCAGGGAGATCAAAGGGATGGCGCTGAAGGACGCAAGGGCTGGAACACGCAATGAGGCGGGGATATCCGCCGTCCTCGGTATTCTCAAACAGAGCTTCGGCGAGCGCTTCCAGACCGGCCAGTCCTTCCGTGAACAACACGCCCATACGACCACCTATATCCCGCCGCAACTGCCCGACGGCGTTCTGTTTGCCGAAAGCGCCGACGATGTGAAGATGGCGGTCAGGGCCTGTGCGGCGCACAAGGCTCCAGTGATCGGCTTCGGCACCGGCTCCTCGCTGGAAGGTCAGGTCAATGCCGTCAGCGGCGGTATTTCAATCGATTTCAGCCGCATGAACCGGGTCCTTGAGGTCAATCCGGAGGATCTCGACTGCACGGTCGAACCCGGTATCACCCGCGAGGCCCTGAACATCCATCTGCGTGATACCGGCCTGTTCTTCCCGATCGATCCCGGAGCCAATGCCTCGATCGGCGGCATGGCGTCGACGCGGGCTTCCGGCACCAATGCCGTGCGCTACGGCACGATGAAGGACAATGTCCTTGCCGTTACGGCAGTCACCGCCAATGGTGAGGAGATCCGCACGGCGCGGCGTGCCCGCAAGTCGTCGGCCGGCTATGACCTGACGCGGCTCTTTGTCGGCGCCGAAGGCACGCTTGGCATATTGACCTCGGTGACGCTGCGCCTGCAGGCTATCCCGCAGAAGATAGCCGGCGGCGTCTGCGCCTTTCCGAGCATCAAGGCAGCTTGCGATGCCGTCATCATGACGATCCAGATGGGCATTCCGGTGGCGCGCATCGAGCTGCTCGATGCTGTGCAGATGCGGGCGTGCAACGCCTATTCCGGCCTGTCTTATGCCGAAAGCCCGACACTTTTCCTCGAATTCCACGGCACCGACGAGACCGTGCCGCTGCAATCGGCAGCCTTCGCTGAGATCGCGGCTGAATGCGGCGGGGGCGAGTTTTTTTGGACCGCCAATGCCGAGGAGCGGACAAAGCTCTGGAAGGCGCGCCATGACGCCTATTGGTCCGCGAGGGCGCTGGCGCCGGGGCTTGCCGCACTTTCGACCGATGTTTGTGTTCCGATATCGAGGCTTGCCGACTGCGTTTCCGAAACGCAGGCGGATATCGAGGAACATGGGCTGCTCGGCCCTATCGTCGGCCATGCCGGCGACGGGAACTTCCATGTGCTGCTGCTGTTCGACGACAAAAGCGCCGGAGACATCGCCAGGGCCGAGAGCTTCGTTGAGCGGCTCAACCGCCGGGCACTCGATATGGACGGAACATGCACCGGCGAGCACGGGATCGGACAAGGCAAGATGGCCTTTCTAGAGCAGGAGCTCGGAGGCTCGGTGGATCTGATGCGACAGGTGAAGCAGGCGCTCGATCCGGATGGTATCTTCAACCCCGGCAAGATTTTTCACCAAGGCTGAAAACGGAATATTCTCATGAACTTGGGCCTTGCCCATCCCATGAATAGCGCTAGTGTCGACAACAGAACCCTGAACAGTGTCGGCAACACAATCCCGAATGGAGAATCCTCGCATTGGTAGGCCGGTTCCTCGTCTTTCTGGGGGGAGTGATCGTCGTAGTGCTGTTTGTGGCGCTGCTTGCGCCGCTGTTCATCGACTGGACCGATTTCCGCAAGAACTTCGAGGATCAGGCAAGCCGCATCATTGGCAAGAAAGTCACCGTCCATGGCACGGTGGATGCCCGTCTGCTGCCGTTTCCGTCGGTCACGCTGCATGACGTGCGTGTCGGTCAGGAGGCCGACGGCACGCCGATCGTCAAGGTCGAACAATTTTCCATGGATGCCGAGCTTGCGCCATTCCTGTCGGGCGAGGCGCTGATCTTCGATATGCGCGTCGTCAATCCGAAGGTGCGCCTCAGATTGCTCAAGGACGGCACACTCGACTGGATGCGCGGCAGCCGCGCCGAAATACCGGCCAAAACAGTCGTTCTCGAAAATGTGCATGTCAGCGGTGGCGAAGTCGACTTCCTCGACGACCAGTCGGGCCGGGCGCGCCGCATCACCGGCCTGAATGCGGAGATGTCGGCCAAATCGCTCGCCGGCCCCTGGCGCGTCGAGGGCGATGCGGTCCTCGACGGCGAACATGGCAATTTCTCGATTTCGAGCAGCCAGCCGGACGAGAGGGGCGTGCTGCGCATGCGCACGAAGCTGTCGCCGGACAAACATCCGGTCAGTATCGATCTCGACGGCGAACTGAAGCTGGTCGACCGCAAGCCGAACTATCAGGGCCAGCTTTCGGCGGCGATCGAAAGCGGCAACAGCGCCAAGTCGGCCAACAAGAACGAGCAGCCGCCGAGGCTCAAGGGGCGCTTCGAGCTTACCAACGAACGTATCCGCATTCCCGAATACCGGATGGAGATCGGTCCGACGGACGATCCCTATGTGATAACCGGGGAGGCGACGCTCGATACCGGCAACGCGCCGGAATTCCTGTTGACCGCCGACGGGCAGCAGATAGACGTGAACCGCATCGGCAATCAGGGCGCGGCTGGCAAGACGACGCGGGATGCCGCGGTTTCGGCGCGCCAGCGGTTGAATTCTCTGATCGATATTGTTGCGCAGGTGCCGATCCCGCAGGTGCCGGGGAAGGCAAGCGTCAAGCTGCCGGCGATCGTCGCCGGCGACACGACGCTACGCGATGTTCAACTGGAGCTGGAGCCGGCCGGTACGGGCTGGATGATCGATAGCGCCGTCGGCACGCTGCCGGGGCGGACCCAGGTCGAGGGCAAGGGCAAGCTCCTGCTTCAGGGAGACCCGTCTTTCAACGGCCAGATCGTGGTGGCCTCTAACCAGCCAACGGGCCTAGCCTCCTGGCTGGCCGGCTCGGTCGACCCGGCCATCCGTCAATTGCGGCAGGCGGGGTTTTCCGCCAATGTCAGCCTGACTCATGAATTGCAGCGTTTCGAGAACCTCGAAATCGCCGTCGGATCGGCGACGCTGAAGGGCCGCCTGGAGCGGCAGGCGATCTCCGGCCAGACGCCGACCCTGTCGGTGGCTCTGAATGGCGATACGCTCGATCTTGACGCGCTGCAGGCGCTGGCCGGGCTCGCGACCGGGCAGGAGAGCGGCGACAATGTCCTCGACCATAAGATCGCCGCACAGCTCAAGGCCGACAGGTTCACCGCCTTCGGGGTCGACGCCGAGAATGTCGAGACCACCTTCACGATCGCGGACGGGGCGCTTGCGGTCGACCGGCTGTCGGTCAAGAATCTCGCAGGCGCCGAGTTGACGGCGACCGGCCGCGCCGAAGGCTCGCTGCTCGACTACAAGGGTGCGGGCGAAATCACCTTCAAATCGGCCGATCCCGGCGGCTTCTTCACCATGCTGCGCGAGCATCTTCCACACCACCCCGTGCTCGACCGGCTGGTGCGCAATGCCGGCTGGTACGGCAATACGGCGTTGCGCGGCGCGCTGACGCTCGGTGGCGATGAGGGTGATGCGCTGACAGTGACACTGGCCGGCGTCTCGAACGGCAGCCGGGTCAACCTCGATTACCGCATGTCCGATCTTCTGGCGCTGACCGGCAACGGCACGACGAGCCTCGAGGCGACGCTCGAAAACGCCGTGCCGTCAATCTTGTTCGGCCAGGCCGGACTCGACCCGCTGCCGGTCGATGTCGGCGCGAATGGCCGCCTGACGCTCAAGGTGAAGGCGTCTGGCAACGATCCTGCCGATGCGGCGCTGACCTTTGCGACCGACCGGACCTCGTTTACCGCGAAGGGCAAGGTTGACGTGCGGCCGGAGAGCTTCATGAACGGTCAGATCGTCGTCTCGCTCGACAGCGCCGATATCGACCCCTATCTCATCATGAACGGCATAGCCCTGCCGCAGACCGGAACGGGGTTGCCGTTCGGCCTGCAGGTCAACGCCGCCGTCGATCGTGACAAGATCGTTTTGTCCGATCTCAAGGGACATGCGGCCGACAATGCGTTTTCCGGTGCGCTGACCTTCGACCGCAAGGCTGCGAAGACGACGGCGAGCGGCGAGCTGACGCTCGCCAAGGCAGATGCCGGCTGGCTCGGCGAGGCGGTGTTCGGCCAGATCGTTGATCCCGCCAGCGGCACGCTGTCGAAGGCGCCGCTGGGCTTGCCCACCTTCAAGGATCTGGACGTCAGGGTGAAGCTGTCGGCCAAGGAATTCTGGCCTGGCCTGCCGGAAACGCCAGTGTCCGATTTCATCAGCAACGTCGCCTATAAGGGCGACGAGTTGCAGCTCAACGACATGGCCGGCAACTGGGATGGCGGCAAGCTCTCCGGTAATCTTCTCTTCACCAATGCCGACGGCACCGGTTTCCTGCAGACGAAGCTGGCGCTTGCCGATTCCGATCTTGCGGGCGTCATCTGGCTGCGCGATGGCGCACCGATCGCCAACGGCAAGTTCGGCCTGTCGCTGTCGATGGAGGCCTCGGGAAAGACGATTGGCGAGATCGCCAGCTCGCTCAACGGTTCGGGGGAGCTGAGACTCGGCGACACGAGCATACGCGGACTGAACCTTGCCATCCTTCCGCCGCTGCTTGCCGCCACCGACCCGATGCAGGAACAGATCAATGCCGGCAAGGTGCATCCGATCGTCGAGACGTTGCTCAACAACGGCGAGGCGAAGCTGCCGCCGCTCGGAATTCCCTTCAACGTCACCGACGGAACGCTCAGGGTGCAGAATGTGACCGTGGCCAACGATCTGGCCCGGGTTACCGCTGACGCACAGATCGCCTTGCCGGAGAAGCGGATCAGCGCGACGGTCGGCATCGGCCTCAATCCAGGCGCGGATGCGCTTCCGGGTGTCGAGCCGGCGCTGAGGCTGAACTTTTCCGGCATGCTGCCGTCACCCGGCAAGACGATGGACGTGACCGATATTACCAGCTATCTGTCGCTGCGCGCCTTCGAGCGCGAGCGGCGGCGCGTCGAGCGGCTGCAGGCGATCGTGCTCGAAAAGCAGCGGCTACGCCGCGAAGTGGCGCTCTATCGGTTCAACGACGCCGAGCGCGTCAGAGCGGCCGAAATCGAACGGCAACGGCAGGCGGAAGAAGAGCGGCTGCGCAGACTGGCGCAGGAGGCGGCTGCGCAGAAGGCCGCCGCGGAGGCGGAGGCCGCACGTGCAGCGGAGGCAAAAGCCAAGGCCGATGCGCAGGCGAGGGCGGCCGCCGAGGCGGAAGCGGCCCGGCGCTCTGGGCAGACGCAGCCGGGTCAGCTCGATTTCGACCAGCTGCCTGGCATTCAGGCTCAATGAAGACACTTGGGGTTTGCCTCCCCTGAGATCTTAGGTTTTTATTTGAATTCCCGGCGTCACGGCTGGCGGCCACAGCCGGCCTTCGCCCACGAAAGCACATGGAGCCGCAGCGCCGAGGACAAGTTACTGTCCGGCGGGCGGTGGTCGTCGATCTCGGAAATCAGGGCGGCAAGCGACATCGAACGGCTTGCCGCAATCGTCTTCAGCTCGGCCCAGAATTCATCTTCCAGCGAAAAGCTGGTGCGATGGCCATGCAGTGTCGCCGAGTGTTTGCGGATCATCAGCCGGTTCACATCGCAATCGGCTTGGAGGATCGATTCAAAGAAATCGCGCAAGTGGCTGATCGCAGAGTCGTTTCCTGCTCTTCAAGCTTTGCGTGAAGCTTCATGCGCCGTCGTCATCCGTCTCGATCCGGCCGTCGCGGTGAGCCTTGTCGGCCTTCTCATTCAGGCTGCGGGTAAGCTGCTTTTCGGCCTTGGTGCGGCCGAAGGAAATGCGGTTCTGCTCGGCCTGCTTCTCCTTTTCGGAGCGGGCCTGCTTCTTGCGGAACTGACGCAGATTGATGATTTCGGCGCTCATGCGCGAGACTTGATCCTTATGAAAAAGGGAGGCTGAGCCTCCCTTTGAAATCACTGCTTCTTGCGGAAGGAGTCGAGCGAGACGACGGAGCCCGGTTTCTTCTCTTCGCCGTCGGCCGGTTTTGCGCCGGCGGCTTCGTCAGGCTTTCCTGCCGCGTCGACGGGATAGGCGGTGATCTCACCGGACGGCAGCTCCTCGCCGTCAGCGAGCGGCACGTCGAATTCGAGCTCGAAATTGACGGAGGGATCATAGAAGCCGCGGATCGCATTGAACGGAATGACCAGTTTTTCAGGAACGTCGGAGAAGGAGAGGCCTATTTCGAAATGCGTCTCGGTGATCTTGAGATCCCAGAACTGATGCTGGATGACGATGGTCATCTGCTCGGGATATTTGGACTTCAGGTGCTGCGAGATGCGCACGCCGGCGGCGCCCGTGAGGAAGGTGATGAAGAAGTGATGGTCGCCGGGCAGGCGGCCCGTCGTTGCCACCTCCGCCAAAACCTTGCGGATGACGCCGCGAAGTGCATCCTGCGCCAGAATGTCGTAGCGGATATGATCCTGCCCCATGCTTTTCCTGTCTTTCGTCGGTTCTGAAGTCTTTTCACAAGGTATATGGCACGTTCAGGCGCCTTGGGAAAGTCCGGAGCCGAGTCACGCTAGAGATCAGCATACATGATTTCGTCAGCAGGGAGAAGGTGAAGGCTTCTGTTGCCAGGTGCCTTCGGACCCCGCCTAGAGGTGCGAACCACTAGGACTTTGATTGAAGTGTCACACCGCGATTAAGCAGCGAGACGAGCTTCCGCATAGTTGTCGTTTGCAACTACAATTTTAGCCCGATAACGGCGGTACAATGCCGAGCAAAAAGTCGATCTTTACACCCTTGTCGATCCTGTTTCGCCCCCATCAAAAGCCGGCCTTTGATGCCGCCGGTTTTTGGTGGAGGCGCCGGGTACCGCCCCCGGGTCCAATAGGTTTATTACACCGCTCATTTATTGCCATAGCCGGCCCGAAAGCCGGCAGGTTTCATATAGTGATTTCCTTTGCCCAAGGAAAGGGCAAACGTCATAAAAGCTTTATCTCCGGCGGCAGAAAGAACGGGAAAATGCCTGGCGGCGATTGGTTTCGTGAAGGCGAAGGCTTAAACTGGGGAAAACGGAATCAGCGCGCCATGCAGCAATATCTTGATCTTCTGAAGCATGTGATGGAAAAGGGCTCCGACCGGGGCGACCGCACGGGCACCGGCACCCGCTCGGTTTTCGGCTATCAGATGCGATTCGACCTAGAAGAAGGCTTTCCCGTGCTGACCACGAAGAAGCTGCATCTGCGCTCGATTATCCACGAGCTTTTGTGGTTCCTGAAGGGCGAAACGAATATCCGCTATCTCAGGGAGAACGGCGTCTCGATCTGGGATGAGTGGGCCGATGAAAACGGCGACCTCGGGCCGGTCTATGGCGCCCAATGGCGCTCCTGGCCGGCACCGGACGGCGGCCATATCGACCAGATCGCCAATCTGGTCAAAGGCATCGTCAACAATCGGAATTCGCGCCGTCACATCGTCTCGGCGTGGAATCCGGCCGAAGTGGACAACATGGCGCTGCCGCCCTGTCATTGCCTGTTCCAGTTCTATGTTGCCGACGGCAGGCTCTCCTGCCAGCTTTACCAGCGCTCCGCCGACATCTTTCTCGGCGTGCCCTTCAATATCGCTTCCTATGCGCTGCTGACGATGATGGTGGCTCAGGTGACCGGGCTCAAACCCGGCGATTTCGTCCACACGCTCGGCGATGCGCATCTCTATCATAACCATTTCGACCAGGCGAAGCTGCAGATGACACGCCGGCCGAAGCCGCTGCCCTTCATGCGCATCAACCCCGATGTGAAAGACATCTTCGGCTTCACCTTCGATGATTTCGAGCTGATCGGCTACGAGGCCGATGCCAGCATCAAGGCGCCGATCGCCGTCTGATCCGGGACATTTCATGGCCGACTTTCGCAGGACCATCATCGCCGCCGTTGCCCACAACGGTACAATCGGCCGCGACGGCGACATGCCGTGGCGCCTGTCGAGCGATCTCAAGCGCTTCAAGGCGCTGACGCTGGGCAAGCCTGTGGTGATGGGCCGCAAGACCTATGATTCGATCGGCAAGCCGCTGCCGGGACGGCCGAACGTGGTGATCTCGCGGCAAGCGGCGATCGATCATCCCGATGTCAGTATGGCGCATTCACTGCCTGAGGCAATGGACGCGGCTGGAAGGCTGGCGCGCGAAACCGGCGCCGACGAGATCTGCATCATCGGCGGCGGCCAGATCTACGCGCAGGCGATCAATCTTGCCGACCGAATGTGCATCACCCATGTCGAGGCCGACCTCGACGGCGACGCGTCGTTTCCGGCGATCGATCCCGATCTCTGGCAGGCGGCGGAGACGATCGTGGTGCCGGCCGGCGAAAGGGACAGCTATCCCACTCGCTACGTCGTCTATGAACGCCGTCACGCCTGAAAACGAACTATTTTCCAATTAAATTGACCAAGTTTCTCACGCTGCGTTGAAAGCCGGTGCGGCGATACTTATAACGGTCACCAACGCATCGGCCGGTCAGCCCCCACGGTCCCGGATGCGGGGAAGACTTAACGAACAACGAGGTTTTGATGCCCTGGAGCAATCAGAATGGCGGCGGCGGCCCTTGGGGCGGCGGCGGTAACAATCAGGGACCATGGGGCCAGGGGCCGAACCGCCCGCGTGGCGGCAAGGGCGGACCGCCCGATCTGGAAGACATCATCCGGCGCGGCCAGGATCAGTTGCGCAATATCGTTCCCGGCGGTTTCAATGGTGGGGTGGCGGCGATCGTCGTGGCGATCGTCGCCGTTTTCTGGCTGATCCAGTGCGTCTACACCGTCCAGCCGGACGAACGCGGCGTCGAACTGCGCTTCGGCAAGCCGCGAGAGGAAATTTCCATGCCCGGCCTGCATTTCCGCATCTGGCCGATGGACGCGGTCGAGATCGTGAAGGTGACCGAGCAGCAACAGAATATTGGCGGACGCAACAACAGCAATTCGACGGCTGGACTGATGCTCTCCGGCGACCAGAACATCGTCAACGTGCAGTTCTCCGTGCTCTACACAATCAACGACCCGAAATCCTATCTTTTCCGTCTCGAAAATCCGGCTGAAACGCTGCAGCAGGTTTCCGAAAGCGCCATGCGCGAAATCGTCGGCCGGCGCCCGGCACAGGATGCCTTCCGCGATAATCGCGGGCCGATCGAAACCGAAGTGCGCAACATCATCCAGGATACGATGGATCGCTACGGCGCCGGCATTGCGATCAACCGCGTGACGATCGAGGACGTCGCACCGCCGCGTGACGTGGCCGATGCCTTCGAGGAAGTGCAGCGTGCCGATCAGGACAAGCAGCGTCTCGTGGAGGAGGCGAACCAATACGCCAACCAGAAGCTCGGCCAGGCCCGCGGTGACGCGGCCCGCATCCGCGAAGCCGCAGCCGCCTACAAGGACCGGATCGTCAAGGAGGCTGAAGGTGAAGCGCAACGCTTCGTTTCGATCTACGACGAATATTCCAAGGCTCCTGACGTGACGCGGGAGCGGCTGTTCCTGGAGACGATGGAACAGGTCCTGAAGGGTTCCAAGAAAGTGATCATAGACCAAAAGGCGGGCGCCGTGCCCTATCTGCCTCTCAATGAGGTCGGCAAGCCGACGCAGCAACAACAGCAGCAGGGAGGCTGAGACCCATGTCGAACAGACTTCCCGTAATTCTGGTCCTTCTGGCGGTCATGCTGGTCGGGATCTATTCCTCGGTCTTCGTCGTGACCGCCCGCGAACAGGCTATCGTCGTTCGCTTTGGTGAAATCCAGTCGGTCAAGACTGACCCAGGCATCTATTTCAAACTGCCTTTCGCCTTTGCCGATGCCGACAGGGTGCAATACGTGCCGAAGCAGGAACTGCGCTTCGATCTTGACAACATACGTGTCCAGGTTTCCGGCGGAGCCTTCTATGAGGTGAACGCCTTCCTCATCTACCGCATCAACGACGCGCGCCGTTTCCGCGAAACGGTCTCGGGCGACAGGGAGGCGGCGGAAGCGCGGCTTCGCACGCGTCTCGATTCCGCCTTGCGCAGGGTCTACGGCGTGCGCAGCATCGAAGCCGCGCTCTCCCGGGAGCGCGTGGCGATGATGCTCGAGGTTCGCAACGAGCTGCAAGCCGATGCGGAGACGCTCGGAATCACGCTCGACGACGTGCGCATCAGCCGGACCGACCTGACACAGGATGTTTCCGAGCGCACCTATAACCGCATGCGGGCTGAGCGACTGGCAGAAGCTGAGCTTCTGCGCGCGCAGGGCAACGAGGAAGGTCAGCGCCGCCGCGCCATTGCCGACCGCCAGGTCGTTGAGCTGACTGCCGGCGCACAGCGCGACTCCGAGATCCTGCGTGGCCAGGGCGACGCCGAACGCAACCGCGTCTTCGCCGATGCATTCTCAAGAGACCCGAGCTTCTTCGAGTTCTATCGCTCGATGGCAGCCTATTCAGCAGCGCTTTCGTCGCAGGACACAACGCTGGTCCTGTCGCCGGATTCGGAATTCTTCCGCTATTTCAACAAGGCCGCCGGCCCCGCGGCGGCCAGCCCGGGCGCGCCGGCTCCCGCAACACCCGGAGCAACCGCTCCGGCGGCGCCAGCCCCGCCGGCAAACTGAAAACACGGGATCTGCTTCCCGCCAACATCGAGAAAGGGTCGGCCCAGCGCCGACCCTTTTCGGTTTCAAGAGCCAAGGCCGGACTTTTGTGATGGTCCGTCAGATTGCACGGGGATTTCGCGAAAAGGTGATTTCACCCTCCATCATTCCGCCTTATGCTGGTGCTCAATGTGCGCATTTACCGCTTATGAGGAAGCTTGATGGCCACCACGATTCGCTCGCCCTTCAGACGAACGCTCGCGCTTCTGGCCAGCGCCGCCATCTTGGCGCAAGCCGGCATGAGCGGGATTGCTTTTGCGCAAACCACGCCTGAAACAGCAGCGCCCGGGGTTGCCGCGCCCGTTCCGGCTGCACCCGCTCCGGCGCCGTCCGCACCGGCCGAACCGCAGCAGACCCCACCGGTTCAGACCACCGTGCCGTCCAACGGTCCCGCTTCCGTTGCCGATCTCGCCGAAGGGTTGCTCGATGCGGTGGTCAATATCTCGACCTCGCAGAATGTGAAGGATGACGAGGGGGTCGGCCCGGCGCCGCGTGCGCCTGACGGGTCGCCATTCCAGGAATTCTTCAACGATTTCTTCAACAAACAGCAGGGCAACAAAGGCCCCAACCATAATGTCAGCTCGCTTGGGTCCGGTTTCGTCATCGATCCGGCCGGTTATATCGTCACCAACAACCACGTGATCGAGGGGGCCGACGACATCGAGGTCAATTTCGCCGACGGCTCGAAGCTCAAGGCGAAGCTGATCGGAACGGATACGAAGACCGACCTCTCGGTGCTGAAGGTCGAGCCGAAGACGCCGCTGAAATCGGTGAAATTCGGCGATTCCAGCGAGATGCGCATCGGCGACTGGGTCATGGCGATCGGCAATCCGTTCGGCTTCGGCGGTTCGGTGACGGTCGGCATCATTTCCGGGCGCGGCCGCAACATCAATGCCGGCCCCTACGACAACTTCATCCAGACGGATGCGGCGATCAACAAGGGCAACTCCGGGGGGCCGCTCTTCAACATGAAGGGTGAAGTGATCGGCATCAACACGGCGATCATCTCGCCGAGCGGCGGCTCGATCGGCATCGGCTTCTCGGTACCGTCCGAACTTGCTTCCGGCGTCGTCGAGCAGTTGCGCCAGTATGGCGAGACGCGGCGCGGCTGGCTCGGCGTGCGCATCCAGCCGGTGACCGACGACATCGCCGACAGCCTCGGACTCGACACCGCCAAGGGCGCGCTGGTCGCCGGCGTCATCAAGGGCGGTCCCGTCGACGACGGCTCGATCAAGGCGGGCGACGTCATTTTGAAATTTGACGGCAAGACGGTCAATGAGATGCGCGACCTGCCGCGCGTCGTGGCCGAAAGCACGGTCGGAAAAGAGGTCGACGTCGTGGTGCTGCGCGACGGCAAGGAGCAGACCGTCAAGGTGAAGCTCGGACGGCTCGAAGACAGCGATCAGGCGGCATCCGGCGATGCGGCGCCCGATGGCTCGCAGGACGGCGTGATCACCCCTGATCCCGGCGAGAACGACGATATGGACCAGCCGGATACCGGCGACCAGGCAGCGCCCGTACCGGGCGCACCGGCGCCGAATCAGCACCAACAGGGCCAGGTATCGCCGGATGCGGCCACGCCGAAGAACGTGCTCGGCTTGTCGCTGTCGCTCCTCAGTCCCGAAACACGCAAGGCTTTCGGCATCGCCGAGAGCGTCGACGGCGTCGTCGTGACGGAGGTGGAGCCCGGCTCCGCCTCGGCCGAAAAGGGGTTGAAGCCAGGGGACGTTATTGTCGAGGTGGCGCAGGAGTTCATGAAGTCCCCGGACGCGGTTGCCGCAAAGGTGAAATCGCTGAAACAGGAAGGCCGGCGCAACGCCCAGCTGATGATCGCATCGGCCAATGGCGATCTGCGGTTCGTGGCGGTGCCGATGGAGTGAGCGAGCTACGGCGGCGACTAGGCGCAGCTTTCCTGTTCTCGCCCAATCTCTCCTTCCTCATTCCTGTGACATCCCTCGGGCAAAGCCCTGAGACCACAGGAATGAGGGCGGAGAGGCGTGCTTCGGCCTTCAACCCGTCACAAAATCCGTCTTCCGGTAACCCTGGATGTAAAGAAGTGCCGTCAGGTCGGCGTGATTGATGCGCATTTGTGCCTGGGCGGCAACGGTGGGCTTAGCGTGAAGGGCGACGCCGGAGCCGGCGAGTTGCAGCATGCCGAGGTCGTTGGCGCCGTCGCCGACGGCAATTGCCTCTTGTGGCGAAATGCCGAGGCTTGTCGAAATTTCGTTCAGCGCATCCACCTTCGCCTGCTTGCCGAGGATCGGCTCGGCGACAAAGCCGGAAAGGATGCCGCCCTCTTCGAGCAACGTGTTGGCGCGGTTCTCATCAAAGCCGAGGCTGGCGGCGATGCGGCTAGTGAAGACGGTGAAGCCGCCGGAGACAAGGGCGGTGTAATGGCCTTTCGACTTCATCGTGGCAATCAGTTCCGGACCACCCGGAGTGAGCGTGATACGCCGGGCGATGACCTCGTCGACGACCGATAGTGGCAGGCCCTTCAACAGAGCGACCCGCTCACGCAGGGCGGGCTCAAAGGCGATCTCACCGTTCATGGCGCGCGCAGTGATCGCGGCGACTTTTTCCTTCAGCCCGACTTCGGCGGCAAGTTCGTCGATGCATTCCTGGCCGATCATAGTCGAGTCCATGTCGGCGATCAGCAGCTTCTTGCGGCGGCTGTCCTGCTCCTGGATGACGAGGTCGATTGGCGCACTGGCGATGACCGCCAGGATATTGGCCTCGGCGGCTTGCGCATCCGTGCCGTCGCGCAGCGCGATGTCACAGGCAATGCCGTCGGCCAGCCAGTAGAGGCCGGAAGCCGTGACGGCCTCAGCCGCCTGTTCGGCGACGTCGGCGGTCAGAACGGGATTTGACGGATTGGCAACAAGCGTGGCAACGAGGGCCATGATGGAAAACCTTCTGAGCGTAAAGAACGCGATCCTGATAACCGGGCCGACCGCCAGCGGCAAGTCCGCGCTCGCCGTCGAATTGGCCAAACGCCATGACGGCGCCGTTATCAATGCCGACAGCATGCAGGTCTACGATACATTGCGGGTGCTGACCGCGCGTCCGTCGGCAGAGGAGATGCAAGGCGTGCCGCATCATCTTTACGGCCACGTGCCGGCGGGGGCCGGCTATTCCACAGGCGCGTGGCTGCGTAATGTCTCGGCGCTTTTGCCGGCGCTCAGGGCCGCCGGGCAGCTGCCGGTCTTCGTCGGCGGCACGGGGCTTTACTTCAAGGCGCTGACCGGTGGTCTCTCCGACATGCCGGATATCCCCGAGGCACTGCGGGAAGAATTACGCACGCGACTCGTAGAAGAAGGGCCGGACGCGCTTTACGCCGAGCTGTCCGACGTCGATCCCGTCATGGCGGCAAGCCTCAACCGCCAGGACGGCCAGCGCATCGTCCGGGCGCTGGAGGTGATCAAGGCGACGGGACGCTCGATCGCCGATTTCCAGGGCCGGTCCGGGCCTGTGGTGATCGATGCCGACGAGGCCCTCAAGATCGTCGTTCTGCCGGACCGGGCGGTGCTGCATGCCCGCATCAACGGCCGTTTCGAAAAGATGCTGCAACAGGGTGCGGAAGACGAGGTGAAGGCGCTGCTTGCGCTCGGCCTGCCGGCCGAAGCGCCTGTCATGAAGGCCATTGGCGTGTCGCAGATCGCGGCGATGCTGAAGGGCGAGATGACGCGCGATGAGATGCTGGAGAAGGGGGCTGCGGCGACACGGCAATATGCCAAGCGGCAAATGACCTGGTTCCGCAACCAGATGGACGAGAGCTGGCAAAGGCTGACCGTCTAGTTGTCATCCCCGTTGCGGACCTCCCGCTCCAGTTTACGCGATAAGCGCTTGCAGAAGTCTGGAGAGCTCGCCTACCGCCGCCTCCAGTTGCGCCTGTGGGAAGCCGCCGAAACCCAGCATCAGGCCAGCGCGCGCAGGCTGCGCGGCATACATCGGAGAGATCGCCCGCACCGCGAGGCCGGCCGAGAGGGCGCGCGCCGCAAGTCGCACGTCATCCATCTCCTCTGGCAGCCACAGAAGAACGTGCATGCCCTGATCGCTCGGCTGAACCTGGCACCCCTGCGGCAAAGCCCGCTCGAGCGCCGCGAGCAGAATAGCGCGGCGTTCGGCATAGAGACTTCGGATGCGCCTGATATGCGCTTCGAAATAACCTTCCCTCATGTAGGCCGCCAGAACGTGCTGTTCGGCTATCGGAGAATGCCGGTCCAGAATGGCGCGTGCTCCGGCGAAGGCTTCTGCGAGCGGCGGCGGGACGATGGCGTAACCGAGGCGCAGCGAAGGAAAGAGGACCTTGCTGAAGGTGCCGAGATAGATGACACGCGACGGACGCAGCCCCTGCATCGAAGGAAAAGGGTGTCCGGCATAACGCAGTTCACTGTCGTAATCGTCCTCCACGATCCAGGCGCGGTTCCTGTCGGCCCACGCGATCAGGGCGTTGCGCCGCGTCATGCTGAGCGGCATGCCGATCGGATATTGGTGTGACGCCGTCACGAAGGCGGCGCGCGCTTCTGGACATAACTCGAGCCCGCGTTCGACGTTCATTCCCTGTGCATCGACCGGCAGGCGATGCGTCCGGACGTCGAGATCGTCGAGCACGGCGGTGAGTCCGGGATAGGCGGGATCCTCGGCCCAGACGGGGTCGTGGCGCGACAGCAGGACCCGGCCGGCCATGTAGAGACCCTGCTGGGTGCCTGATGTGACGATCACCTGTTCCGGTTCGCAATGGACGGCTCGCGCACGGCGGACGTGTTCGGCAATGGCGAGGCGCAGCTCGAGCAGGCCCATCGGATCCTGATAGCCTGACGGGGCAGCCTGCTTCGAAGCACGCACCCGATTGCCGAGACGGCGCCAATTATCGTCAGGCGCAATACCGGCTGCCGGGACTGATATGGCGAAGGGAACGGGCGGGTGAGAGGTGAGCGCGCGGGCGATTGATATCAGCCGGGCCGCCGGGGCGGGCAGGTCGATCGCATCGTCGGCGGCCGGTTCGGCCGGTGCCGGCGGGATGGCTGGAGACGCGTCCGTCAGAGCCGCGGCAACACGGGTTCCGGCTCCCACTCTCGCTTCGAGATAACCCTCGGCGGTCAACTGATCGAAAACCTCGACGACGGTGCCGCGGGCGATCTTTAGGGATGCCGCAAGCGTGCGCGTCGAAGGCAGGCGCTCGCCCGGTCTCAACTCGCCGCGGGCGATCGCGCTCCTTAGCGCCTGGGCAAGCTGGCGGCCGATATTCGCCGTCCTGTCGAGCACATTGAGCGATGGGATTGCGATGCTGCTGCGCCGCTTCGACATTGAGAGTGGTCCATGAAGATTCTTGAAAATGGCGCTTCATGATGAACCAATTTCCTGGGAGAAGGAAGCGCATCAACAGCTTCCGGAAAAGGGACATGCAAGATCTTCTCGTCGTCTATATCGCCTATGTCATCGCCGCAGGCAGCCCTGGGCCAAGCAACGTGGCCATCATGAACGTGGCCATGAGCCAGGGGCGCCAGCCGGCGCTGGCGCTTGCCGCCGGGGTAATCACGATGTCGACCTGCTGGGGCCTGATCGCGGTCACCGGCATTTCCACATTGCTGGTCCGCTATGCTCATGCCCTCATCCTCCTCAAGCTCGCGGGCGGGCTCTACCTGCTCTGGCTCGCCTGGAAGGCCGCTCGCTCGGCCGTTGCCGTGGAGGCGCCAACAGGCGAGGTCCCCCGGCCTGCCACCGCGCTCGGCGCGCTGTATCGGCGTGGAATCCTGATGCATCTCGGAAACCCGAAGGCGGTGTTGGCCTGGGTGGCGATCATGTCTCTCGGCCTCAAGCCCGTCGCTTCGCCTGAAATGGCCCTCCTGGCTTTCGGCGGCTGCGTGCTTCTCGGGGTCTCGATATTTTCCGGTTATGCCGTGCTCTTCTCGACGGCGCCACTGGTGCGCGGCTACGCGCGGGCGCGCCGCTGGATCGAAGCAAGCCTTGCCGTTTTCTTCGCCGGCGCGGGTTCGCGCCTGCTGTTCTCCCATTGACCGCGTTTTGAGGATTGCATCATGTCTTCTTCACCGTTTCATGGCCTCTCGGCCTTTCCGCCGACGCCTGCCGGTCCGGATGGCCGGGTCGACGCCGAGGCCATCGGCCGCTTGCTGGAACGCCTTTGCGAGGCAGGTGTGGCCTCCATCGGTCTTCTCGGCAGTACCGGAATTTACGTCTATCTCACCCGTGAGGAGCGGCTGCGGGCCGTCAAGGCGGCGGTCGAATGCGTCAAGGGCCGTGTTCCGCTGGTTGTCGGCGCCGGCGCACTGAGGACGGATCATGCCGTCGATCTTGCCAGGGATGCCGAGGCTGCCGGCGCCGATGCGCTTCTGCTTGCGCCTGTGTCGTATACGCCGCTGACCCAGGAAGAGGTCTATCAGCACTTCCTCGCTGTGGCGAAGGCGACCAAGTTGCCGCTTTGCATCTACAACAACCCCGGCACGACACACTTCACGTTCAGCCGCGAGCTTCTGCAGCGCCTCTCCGATATCGAGACGATCAAGGCGGTGAAAATGCCGCTGCCTGTTGACGGCGACTTGCGAGCGGAGCTTGCGACATTACGGAAAAAGACCGATCTCGCGATCGGCTACAGCGGTGACTGGGGTGCGGCGGAGGCGCTGCTTGCAGGTGCAGACGCGTGGTACAGCGTCATCGGCGGGCTGCTCCCGCGCACGGCGCTTGCTTTGACCAAGGCCGCCATGGTTGGCAATGACGGCGAGGCGCGTCGGCTCGATGGTCTTCTGCAGCCGCTCTGGGCGGTGTTCAAGGCGCATGGAAGCATCCGCGTGGTCTATATGCTGGCCGAGCATCTCCATGATGTCCGTACGGAGCTCCCGCGGCCGCTCCTGCCGCTTGGGTCGGCGGATCTCCAACATGTGCTCGATACTGCCCGGCCGTTGATCGCGCTGGAGCATCAATCCTTGTTGTAAAGGCTGCTCAGCGGCTTTTTCAGGATGCTTTCGCGCAGTGACGTGCCGGGTTCCCGGCGGGTGATCGGCGACTGGTCTGTCGGCGGCACCGGCCGGGGAAAGACCGGCTCCTCGCGACGCAGTTCGCGGCGCAGCGCGTCCAGCCGCGGATCGGTCGGGGTCGGCTCGGCCGGGTCCAGCCGCGGCGCCTGCGGCAGCAATTCGCGCCGGTAGGATTCGAGTGGCGCCGAAGGCGGCGGGGGCGGGGGGACGGGTGTTGTGTCGAAAACCTCGGCGGCTTCCAGCGCCTCGTCGAAACCTGGCATGGATGCCGCAACGCTCTGCTGGAAATTCGAAATATCGGGCCCGACGGTCACCGCCCTCATGCGGGTGACGATCTTGCGCAGATCGACGGTGTCGGGATCTTCCTCGCTATGTTTGTTGTTGGCGCTGGCGGCCTTCGGCAGCAGGTTCTCGTCGACACGGGAGAAGCGCATGCGCATCGGCACGCTGATCGCCTCGCCGAAGGCAATCGCCTCGCCATTGCCGATCGAGGAGATGAAGCTTGTCGTCGAGATCGACGAATTCGGGATCGCCGAGCGGATGATTTCCTGGTCGCGGTCATTGGCAAGGCGCATCGCAAACAGCGTCGAGCACTGCGACAGGATGGTCTGGTCGAGCTCGCCCGGCCGCTGGGTGATGATGCCGAGCGAGACGCCGTATTTGCGGCCTTCCTTGGCGATGCGGGCGATCGCCTGGCGCGTCGGCACGAAGCCCAGTGTCGGATCGGAGGGAATGTAGCGGTGGGCTTCCTCGCAGACGACGAGCATGTGGATGGCGCCGTCGCTCCACAGCGCCACTTCGAAAGCCATGCGGCAGAGCACTGACGCAACCGAGTTGACGACCTCGGAGGGGATGCCTGCGAGCTGGAAGGTGCAGATCGGCCTGCTATCGCCCGGGATGCGGAAGATCTGAGCGATGGTATCGGTGATCGTGTCGCTGATCGTGTTGTTGGAGAACATGAAGTGATAGCGCGGATCGTTTATCGCGGCGATGAGTCGCATCTTCAGCGAACGCAGGGAGGGCTTTTCCGCGCGGCCTTCCAGACGGCCGATGCGTTCGTCGATCAGCGCCAGGAGATCGGCCATGCGGTAGGGAACGGGTGTGTCGGCGGTGATCGAACTTTTTTCCGTGGTGCGGCGCACCAGCGAATTGTCGCTGCCGCGGAAGGCGCGCTTGGCCTCCGGCATGATGTCGCGCAGCAGGTCGAGCTCTTCGGGCACCGGCGGGCGGCCGCGGAAGACGACTTCGGCAAACTCTTCGAGCCGCATCAGCCAGAAGGGCAGGTCGAGCGTATCGGTATCGATGGTGACAGCGTGCTGGGGAAAGGCGGCGGCGAATTCATTGTGCGGATCGAGGATCAGCACGCGCAGCTTCGGATCGGCGGCGATCGCCTTGTGCAGCAGCAGCGATACGGCGGTCGATTTGCCGACGCCAGTCGAGCCGACGACGGCGAAATGCTTGGAGAGCATCGAGGGGATGTGGATTGCCGCATCGATGCTTTCGTCCTGGGTCAGTTTGCCGATGACGGCCGTCGTGCCCGTTCCGGCATCATAGATGCGCATCAGGTCGGCGGCGCGGATGCGATGAGCGATGGCGCCGAGATAGGGGTAACGCGAGATGCCGGTCGAGAATTCCTCGCGCCCGTCTTCGTCGACGCGGACTTCGCCGAGAAGCTCCGTCTCGATCTTGAAATAATTGTCCTCGCCTTCGCCCCAGGCATGGCTACCGGTATTCATCGAATAGACGAGAGCGACGACGCGGTTGCGGCCGACGCTGATCGAAATCAGCCGGCCGACGGACCAGAGTTCGGTAAGATCGGTGCCGCCCTGTTCGGCGACCGCGGCAATCGTCGCCCTGGAGCCGCTGCATGCAACGACGCGGCCGAGAAAGCGATTTCCCGGCGCGTGGCCGTCTCGTCGATCGTGCTCGCCTGCCTTGCCAGACATGCGCAAGTCGTTGTTGAGCAAAGGCTACTCCCTACGGTAGCGTTAAAGGATAAAGTCGATCCTTTAACAAATCCTTCATCCTACCGATTTCGGGGTTGCGGAGGCGCGAGGCAGTTTTTGTTGCGGCATGCGTTGACGCTGCGAAATTTTCTGTCTATCACTTCCCGCCATGAAAATCGCAACGGCTCTTATCGTGGTGGGAAGGCGCATGGGCAGGATGGTGTAACCATCCGGCGATAGCCACCCATGCGCTAGATGACAGGTCCTCCGGGGCCTTTTTTTGTGCCCGAAATCGGGCTCCCGGCCACAAACGCAAATCCCAGCATCAAACGGAACAGACACAGATGAGCACGGACAATCAGGCGGTAGGCAATCGGATGACGGGGGCGGAGATCGTTCTCAAGGCGCTGAAGGATAATGGCGTCGAACATATCTTCGGCTATCCCGGCGGCGCGGTTCTGCCGATCTATGACGAGATCTTCCAGCAGGACGAGATCAAGCACATTCTCGTCCGCCACGAGCAGGGTGCCGGCCATGCGGCCGAAGGCTACGCCCGCTCCACCGGCAAGGTCGGCGTCATGCTGGTGACCTCGGGTCCGGGCGCTACCAATGCGGTCACGCCGCTGCAGGATGCACTGATGGATTCGGTCCCGCTGGTCTGCCTGACCGGTCAGGTTCCGACCCCACTGATCGGTTCCGACGCCTTCCAGGAATGCGACACGGTCGGCATCACCCGGCCCTGCACCAAGCACAACTGGCTGGTCAAGGACGTCAATCAGCTCGCCGCCATCATTCATGAGGCCTTCCGCATCGCCCAGTCCGGCCGTCCGGGCCCCGTCGTCGTCGACATTCCGAAAGACGTGCAGTTTGCGACCGGCACCTACACGCCGCCCGCCGATTACGCGATCCAGAAGAGCTACCAGCCGAAGATCCAGGGCGACCTCAACCAGATTCACGCTGCGATCGAGATGATGGCGAATGCGCGCCGTCCGATCATCTATTCCGGCGGCGGCGTCGTCAATTCCGGCCCCGAAGCCTCCAAGCTGCTGCGCGAGCTGGTCGAGCTCACCGATTTCCCGATCACCTCGACGCTGATGGGTCTCGGCGCTTATCCCGCCTCGGGCAAGAACTGGCTGAAGATGCTCGGCATGCACGGCTCCTACGAAGCCAACATGGCGATGCATGATTGCGACGTCATGGTCTGCATCGGCGCCCGCTTCGACGACCGCATCACCGGCCGCCTCAACGCCTTCTCGCCGAACTCGAAGAAGATCCATATCGATATCGATCCGTCCTCGATCAACAAGAACGTCCGCGTCGACATCGGCATCCGCGGCGATGTCGGCCATGTCCTCGAAGACATGGTCCGCCTGTGGCGGGCGCTGCCGAAGAAGCCGGAGAAGAATCGCCTCGAAGGCTGGTGGAGCGATATCGCCCGCTGGCGCGCGCGAAACTCCTTCGCCTATACGAAGAACAGCGACGTCATCATGCCGCAATATGCGCTGGAGCGGCTCTTTGCGCATACCAAGGACCGCGACACCTACATCACGACCGAAGTCGGCCAGCATCAGATGTGGGCAGCACAGTTCTTCGGTTTCGAGCAGCCGAACCGCTGGATGACCTCGGGCGGCCTCGGCACGATGGGCTACGGCTTGCCGGCCGCCCTCGGCGTCCAGATAGCTCATCCCGGCAGCCTCGTCATCGACATTGCCGGCGACGCCTCGATCCAGATGTGCATCCAGGAAATGTCGACGGCGATTCAGTACGATGCGCCGATCAAGATCTTCATCATGAACAACCAGTATATGGGCATGGTGCGCCAGTGGCAGCAGCTGCTGCACGGCAACCGCCTGTCGCATTCCTATACGGAAGCGATGCCCGATTTCGTCAAACTGGCGGAAGCCTATGGCGCGGTCGGCCTGCGCTGCGACAAGCCGGACGAGCTCGACGATGCCATCGTCGAGATGATCGAGGTCAAGAAGCCGGTCATTTTCGATTGCCGCGTCGCCAATCTCGCCAACTGCTTCCCGATGATCCCCTCGGGCAAGGCGCATAACGAGATGCTGCTGCCCGACGAAGCTACCGACGAAGCGGTTGCCAACGCGATCGACGCCAAGGGCCGCCAGCTCGTCTAAGACTTAATAATTGCGCATAATCCTTTCCGAAAATCGTGGCCGATTTTTCGGGGTTATGCGGCGAGAGGAAACCCAGGACCATGAACGCACACCTTCAGCCCACGGGCTCTGCCTATTTCATCTCTCCGGAAACGACCGCGGTCGAGAGCCACACGCTCTCGGTTCTCGTCGACAACGAGCCCGGCGTCCTTGCCCGCGTCATCGGCCTGTTCTCCGGCCGCGGCTACAATATCGAGAGCCTCACCGTCTCCGAGACCGAACACCAGGCACATCTTTCCCGCATCACCATCGTCACCCGCGGGACGCCGCACGTGCTGGAGCAGATCAAGGCGCAGCTCGAGCGCATCGTGCCGGTGCACCGCGTCGTCGATCTCACGGTACGAGCCCGTGAACTCGGCCAGGATCGGCCGATCGAGCGTGAAGTGGCGCTGGTCAAGGTGATCGGCGAGGGCGACATGCGCGCCGAGACACTGCGCCTTGCCGATGCCTTCCATGCCAAGGTGGTGGATGCGACGATCGACCACTTTATCCTGGAGATAACGGGCAAGTCGTCGAAGATCGACCAGTTCATCGCGATCATGAAGCCGCTGGGCCTGATCGAGGTCTGCCGCACCGGCATCGCGGCAATGAACCGCGGCGCGCAGGGGATGTGAGCCTGCTACCGCTGTCAGGTCCGTGCCGATAAGCTGCCCCTCACCCTAACCCTTCCCCGTAAACGGGGCGAGGCGACGTGCCAAATACAACGTCGAGGTGGATGAAGCCGGTGCGGCATATCCCCTTCGCCCCGCAAGCGGGGAGAAGGTGGCGGCAGCCGGATGAGGGGCTTTTAGCTGGGTAGCCGCTGTCGATCACAGCATCTCCAGCGGCTTTTTCCTGGCCGGTGGCGGGAAGGCGGCGTCGAGCGCTTGCCAATCCTCGTCGGTGATATCAAGCGAGATACAGTCGCGGTTTTCGCGAACGCGTTCGGCATTCGAGGTCTTCGGGATGGCGATGACGCCGTCGCGTTTCAGGAGGAAGGCGAGCGCCAGTTGGGCTGGTGTCGCCTGGTAGGCCTTTGCGATGTGAATTAGTTCCGGATGATGGAGGACGTGCCCCTGCTCGATTGGCGAATAGGCCATAACGGGGATGCCGCGGCTCCGGCACCAGGGCAAAAGGTCGAACTCGACGCCGCGGCGGGTGAGGTTGTACAGCACCTGGTTAGCGGCGACATTGGCGCCGTCGGGCACGCCAAGCAGTTCCTCCATGTCGTCGGTATCAAAGTTGGAGACGCCCCAGGCGCCGATCTTGCCGGAGGCCTTCAGCATCTCGAAGGCGGCGACGGTCTCGGCAAGCGGATAGTTGCCGCGCCAGTGCAGGAGATAGAGATCGATGCGGTCGGTGCCGAGGCGTTCGAGACTGTGTTCGCAGGCTTCGATCGTGCCTTTCAGGCTGGCGTTCCAGGGATAGACCTTGCTGACGATGAAGACCTCGTCGCGCCGTCCCTTGATCGCCTCGCCAACGATCTCTTCGGCGCCGCCGTCGCCATACATTTCGGCGGTGTCGATCAGCGTCATGCCGAGATCGATGCCGGCTCTGAGGCTCTCGATCTCGGCGCTCGCATGGCCGGCATCCTCGCCCATGGCCCAGGTTCCCTGGCCGAGCGCCGGCACTTCCGTGCCGTTCGGGAATGTGATCGATGGGATAGGGTCGTCCTGCATGGTCTTGATCCTGGGGAAGAGATTGGGCTGCGCCGCTATCTTTCAAGTAATCCTGTCACCATGACAATGATGCGATGGCATCGGCGATGCCCTCGTTCTCTTCGCCTTCACCACTTCGATCACGCCGGGGCCGAACAATATGATGCTCTTCGCCTCGGGCGTGAATTTTCGGCCTCCGCCGAACGATCCCGCATATGTTCGGCATTGGCGCCGGTTTCTTCTCGCTGCTGATCGGCGTTGGTTTCGGGATCGGGGCGCTGCTGCACACGATGCCCGTGGTCTATACGGCGCTGAAGTTCGCCGGCGGCGCCTATCTCGTCTGGATTGCCTGGAAGATCGCCTCGTCGCGCTCGCTCAGCGAGGGTAAGAGTGGCGCTGCGCCAATGTCCTTTGTCCCGGCGGCAGCCTTCCAATTGGTCAATCCGAAAGCCTGGGTGATGGCGGTGACCGCGATGGCGACCTATACCAATCCCGAGCTCTACCTCTTGAGCGTGCTGATCGTCGGCCTGGCTTTCGCGGTGGTCAACGTGCCGAGTGTCTCGACCTGGGCAGGTTTCGGTTTGGCGCTCCGGGAATGGCTGTCCGATCCGGTGCGGCTGAAATGGTTCAATGTCAGCATGGCGGTGCTTCTGGTGACGAGCCTCTGGCCGATGCTAAAATAGAGCGATCGAGGGTTTCGTCAGCATCAGCCAGAATATGCCGAGGACGGCCGTGAAGGCCGGAAAGCCGAAGGCGAACCAGATGCGGTAGAGGCTGTCATAGCTCGGCGGCAGAGCGCTTCCCGAGCTTGCCGCGGCGCGGGCGAGGTCGCGCAGTTGGATCTGAATCCAGACGACCGGCAGCCAGAACAGGCCGGTCACGACATAAAGCAGCAGCGACAGCGCAATCCAGCCCTCCGACAGGTCCCAGCCGATCGACCGCGCCAGGAGATAGCCGCTCACCGGCTGGAGAAGGGCAGCGGTCGCCGTGAAGACGGTGTCGGCGATGACGACGGTTGCCGCGACATGGGCGATCAGCACGGGATCGCGCGTGCGGTGCGCCATCACCATGAAAAAGGCGATGCCGGCGCCGGTGCCGAAGAGCACGGTCGCGCCGATGACATGGGCAAGCAGTAGCCATTGCTCGAGCATCAGCGTTCATCCAGGGTGGCAAGCGCCGTGAGCGTCAGCAGGATGGACGGCAGCACCTTGACGAGCGGGCCGAGCGGATCGAGCCAGAGGGCGGGTTCGAGAAGTGAGCCGCCTGTGAGATAGGCCAGTGAGACGGCGAGCATGCCGAGGAGGGCGCGTCCGGCGAGCGGGCGGACAAGGACGGCGGCGCCGAGCGCGATATCGATGAGGCAAGTGACAAGCGTCAGCACCGTCGCCGCCGCTTCGGGCATGAAGGGCAGGAAATGCGCGGAGGCCTTCTGCACCGCCAGCAGCGGAATCAGGCCGGAGAGCAGCCAGAAGACCGACAGGCCTGCTATGACCAGCGGCTTCAGGAGATAGAGCCTGGCGAACCAGAGATCCTGCACGCCGGAGGGATTGGCCGAAAGCGTTGCCACGGCTGATGTCGCGGCAAGGCCGCTCTCCGCCTTCGCGCTTTTGATGCCTTCGGACATGACTGTCGTCGCCGTCGAGCGCAGCGGCGAACGCCAGCCGAGCAGGCCCGCGGCATCGGCGAGCCAGGTCACGGGCCGCGCAAGCCAGGCGCCAAGGGAAATCACGCGGGCGGGCGGCAGGCCCAGCCATTGCCGGTGAAGGCGCACGAGATCGGCGAGCGTCAGCACCTCGTCGGCGGCAAGAACGATATCCCCGCGCAGATCGCCTGCGACCGCCCGCGACACGGCCTCCGCCACGTCATCCACGGAAAGCGTTTCGACCGGGCTTTGCGCATGGGTGAGCGGCAGCGCCAGGGGAAAGGCGGCAAGCGCCCGGATGAGCGACGAGCCGCCATGGGCGTTGCGGCCGAGAACGAGGGCAGGGCGCAGGATGAGGTGAGGCAGGCCGCTTGCCGCCAGCGCCTCGTCGGCCTGCCGCTTGGTGGCGAGGAAAGGCAGTTCGCCGGCCGCGCCGGCCGTCCTTGCCGATATCTGCACGATCAGAGGATGGGAGCCTTTCGCGGCGGCATAAAGCGCCAGCATCGCCTCTGCCTGAGTGGCCGCCAGATCGTCCGATAGGCCGTCCTGCAGCGCGCCGGCGCAATTGACGACGACATGCTGGTCCTTAAGAATATCCTCCCAATCCTCAGCCTTCGTCATGCGCGAGAGATCAGCCCGCCGCCAGTTTATCGCCGGCTGCTTCAAGCGCGCTCGTGCGGGATTGCGGCCGAGCCCGGTCACGGCATCCCCATCAGCCGCAAGCCGGGCCGCGACGACGGAGCCTATGAAGCCGGTTGCGCCGAGAATCAGGATGTTCATGGCAGGAGATTAGCGGAAAAGTTCGAGGGGGATAGGAGGGCTTGGCGGGGTTTTGGGGTGTGATAGAAAGAGAAGAGATGTTTATGCGAGAATGCTTTGAGGAAGGGCCGGGCCTTGCCGCGAGTCCCCTTCTCCCCGCTGGGTGGAAGGGGTGTCCGGGCTACCGCGGAGATAAGAAACGGACGCTCCGTTCTGGGAGGACATTGCCTTGCACGACCATGACCACGACGATCTCCATCGTCATGCCCATGGGCATGACGGAGACAATCACTATTCCGACATGCAGGCGCGCGTCAAAGCGCTGGAGACGCTGCTGACGGAGAAGGGGTTGATCGATCCGGCGGCGATCGATGCGATTGTCGAGACTTATGAGACGAAGGTGGGGCCGCGAAATGGTGCGCGTGTCGTCGCCAAGGCCTGGAGCGATCCGGAATTCGCGGACTGGCTGAAGCGCGATGCGACGGCGGCGATTGCGAGCCTTGGGTTTACCGGCCGGCAGGGCGAGCATATGCGCGCCGTCTTCAATACGCCCGACACCCATAACCTCATCGTCTGCACGCTCTGCTCCTGTTATCCCTGGTCGGTGCTCGGCCTGCCGCCGGTCTGGTACAAGGCGCCGGCCTATCGCTCGCGCGCCGTCATCGATCCGCGCGGCGTGCTGGCCGAGTTCGGGCTGACGCTGCCTGAGGGGAAAAAGATCCGCGTCTGGGATTCGACGGCGGAGCTGCGTTATCTCGTCATCCCCGAGCGACCCAAAGGTACGGAGGGCATGGACGAGGCCGCGTTGGCTGGTCTCGTCAGCCGCGATGCGATGATCGGGACGGCTGTTGCAGGCAGCCCGGAGGCTCTGTCATGAACGGACCGCACGATCTCGGCGGGCAGATGGGTTTCGGGCCGGTCGCGCCTGAAAAGGACGAGCCTTATTTCCATATGGAATGGGAAAAGCGGGCGCTCGGCATCACGCTTTCCTGCGGCGCTTTCGGGGCCTGGACGATCGATGAAAGCCGGCATGCGCGCGAAAACATTCCGCCGGCCGATTATCTCGCGGCGAGCTATTACGAGATCTGGATACGAGGCGTCGAGACCCTGCTCGAACGGCACGGTTTTGTGACGCGCGAGGAGCTGTTGTCCGGGCATCGGCTGCAGGATGGGGCGGCGCCCAAACGGGTGCTGAAGGCAGAGATGGTGCCGGCAGTTCTCGCGAAAGGCGGGCCATGCGATCGTCCTGTCGAGGCCGCGCCGATCTTTGCGGTCGGCGAGACGGTGCGGACGAGGAATTTCAATCCGGCGACCCATACGCGCCTGCCGCGTTATGCCAGGGCCAAGACCGGTATCGTCGAAGCGGTGCAGGGTTCCTTCGTCTTTCCCGACGACAATGCGCATGGCAGGGGCGAGAACCCGCAATGGCTTTATACCGTCGTCTTCGACGGCACTGAGGTCTGGGGCGAGGGCGCCGACCCGTCGCTCACGGTCTCGATCGATGCGTGGGAGAGCTATCTTGAGCGCGTGTGAAAACCCCTCTCAGCTCTCGCAATCTCCGGGCCTGCCGAAGTCGCCGGAGGGTGATCCCGTCTTCCCCGAACCCTGGGCGGCCGAAGCTTTCGCCATGACCGTGCATCTGCATGAGAAGGGGCTGTTTTCCTGGAGCGAGTGGGCGGCGGCTCTCTCAAACGAATTGCATCAGCCCGGCCGGGCCGAGGACGGCAGCGACTATTTCGACTGCTGGGTGGCGGCGCTTTCGGGCATGCTGGTCAGTCGTGGCGTGGTGGATGCCTCCGCCATCCTTGATCTGCAAAAGAGCTGGCAGCGGGCGGCGGAAGCGACGCCGCATGGCAAGCCGATCGAGCTTGGCAACGATCCGCTGCGCTGAGCGTCACGACGGAAACTGCCGGTAGCACTCCTCGGCCACCGCGCGCAGCGCTTCGCGCGAGATTTCGCCGGTGACCGCATAGCCGAGCTCTCCGTCGATCCAGTAAAAGGTTTCGAGATTACCTGACGAGGCGAAGCGGAAGCTGGTCGTGCGGTTTTCCCGATGGCGCCCGACCATGACGGTCAGGCGCTCGCCGGCCTGGTTCTCGTACATGAACATCGCCCCCGGCTTGCCGTCGACCGGCAGCAGGCGGCCGCCGACCAGCTTGAAGCCGAGCGGCTGCAGGTTCGGGATCTTGAGGTTTTCGATCGCCAGGCGCTTGCCGAGCCAGGTGGCGAGATGAGCCTCCTCGTCGGCGAAGACCTCGACGGGATGGCGGACCTCGGCGGCATAGACGGTAAAGGCGGTCTCGGCCTGTTTCGGAAAGGTTTCGGAGCCGGTAAGCTGCAGATCCGGCTTTTCCAGAAGGCCCGGGCCGTAATGGCCGCTGACGGCGCCGAGGACGAAGACGACGAGGGTTGCGGCGGCGAGTGCCCAGCGATTTCGCGTGGGCGAGACTGCGCGCGGGAGCGCGACCAGCAGAGGATCGGTCTTCCTGGCCTTCTCGTAGCCTGAAAACAGCGAGCGGATGCCGGCATTCTGCGCCTGCCATTCGGCGACCATCGCCGCTTCGTCCGAATTGTCGGCGAGGTAGGCTTCGATGCGCGCGCGGGCCATTTCAGGCAGTTGCCCGTCGGCATAGGCGTGGAGATCGGCTTCGGTGACGATCGGGTTGGTCTCGTTCATTTCGGCCTCCGAAGCGTAATGACGTTGTCGGCCTTCAGGTGCTCGGCGACGCGCCGGCGGGCGCGCGACAGGCGCGACATGACGGTGCCGATCGGGATATCGAGGGCGGCGGCGATCTCGCTGTAGCTATATCCCTCGATGACGACGAGCATCAGCACGGCGCGGTGCTCCTCCGAAAGGCTGTTCAGCGCATCGTTGAGCCGGGCGCGCTCCAGCGGATCGGCCGGCGGTTCGGGCGCTGCCATATCCTCCGCGGCATCAAGCTCGACCATGCCGGCGCGTGCCTTGCCGCGCCGGCCGTTGCGGTAGAGATTGGTCATGATGGTCAGGACCCAGCCGCGCAGATTGAGGCCGCGCCATTGGCCGCGGCGCGTCAGAATCTTCTCGACGCAATCCTGAAGCAGGTCCTCGCCATCGGCATCCGAGCGCGTCAGGCTGCGCGAATAGCGCCTGAGCGAGGGGAGGAGGGCCAGGATCTGGCCCTCGAATGTTTCGGGTGCGGGTGTCTTCACGCCGGTTCTCTTGTGATCAGGGCCTCTACGATCAAGGTTTGGCGAGATCCCAGTTGCCGCCGACGCCGTCGCCGGTGATGTCGCCGGCCTTCTTGTCCTTGACCCAGTAATAGAGCGGCATCCCGTCCTTGGCCCATTGCTTTGTGCCGTCCTTGCGTTCGATGATCGAATATGGACCATCGGCCTTGGCATCGGAAGCCGCCATCAGCGGAGGCCAGTTCTTGGCGCAATCGTCGTAGCAGTTGGAAACGCCCTTGGCGTCCTTCTTGAAGGTGTAGAGGGTCATGCCGTTTTCGCCGGCAAGCACCTTGCCCTTGGTGGATTCGACTTCCTTGACAGGAGGGGCGGCGAAAGTAGCACTCGCGGCAAGGGCGGCTGCCGCCGCGACGGACAGGAATTTCACGGATGTCATGATGTCTCTCCTCAGGTTGGGCTCGCAATGCTGCGATACCTGAGATGAGACACGGGACGACGCAAATTTATTCCCGGCTGAGCGAAAGTTTTTCGCGGAAAATGGCGGTTGCGGGACGATCTGCTCGGCGAAGGTGGATGTCTTCACTATCATCGCCGGTCATTTACATCATGCCCTCTTGCGGATATTCTATGTCCTTAATTTGGTTCGCGGAACCAGCCATTGCGAGTTGCTGAATGATCCTGAAAAGCCAGGTCGAGTGGGCGCTGCATTGCTGCGCCATTCTCGCGGGCCTGCCCGAGGGCAGGTATCTCTCCACCAAGGCGCTCGCCGAGCTTCATGGTCTGCCGAAGGAATATCTCTCCAAGGCGCTGCAAAGCCTTTCGCAAGCCTCGCTCGTCAATACCACGCTTGGCCCGAGCGGCGGCTACAGGCTTGCGAGATCCCCGTCCGAGATCAATTTCCTCGACATCGTCGAAGCGGTCGAGGGAAAGGCGCGCAGCTTCACCTGCACGAATATCCGGGAGAACAATCCGTGCCGGCCCGCCGGCTACTGCGACAGCAAGCCTTGCGCGGTCGCGCGCATCATGTGGGAAGCCGACGAGGCCTGGCGAAATACGCTGAGAGCCGTCCGGCTTTCCGATCTCGTCGGCACCTTATCCGAGGAGGTGCCGGCGGACATCTGGCAGAATACGTTTCAATGGGTCCTCCAGCGCGCCGGCTGATCATGCCCTGAAAATGGTTCTGATGGTGTTCAGGATGGCATGCGCGTTGCGGACCTGTTCCGGAGGCAGGGCGGCGCCGTCGCGGAAGCGTTCGGCGCGGCCGGCGAGGGCTTCGGCGATCTCTTCGGCCAAAGCGGGGCGTTCGGTGAGCAGCGGCGCGAAGGCCTCTTGGTCGATTTCATAGACCGTCACCGGGGTCAGGGCCTCCAAGGCGCAGATCTCCTGCATGCCGGCGAGCAGGCCGGTCTCGCCGAAGAAATCGCCCGGCGCAAACCGCCGGCGCTCTTCGCCTTCGCGCCGCGCCACGATGATGCCGGCGCGCACCATCATCAGCGCGGGCAGCATCTCGCCCTCCCGCACGATCACATCGCCCCTGCGGAACTGCCGGACAGCGGTGGTTTCGGCGAGTTTCTGCTTTTCATTTGATGTCAGCGTCGCAAAGACCGGAATGGCTTCGATCAGCGCAAGCGGTGTGACGCTCGGCGGCTTGGCGTTTTCTTCCGTGGGCAGGTCGGCCGCGAGGACATTGGCCGCGGGTGGGACGGCGAGAAGCAGGCCGGCGGATTTGCAATAGCGATAGACGAGATCGAGCACCTCGTTTCGCGCCGGCACGCGCTGGCTGGGGCTCGTCACCCGGAACTGCAGCTCGACTTCGAGCGCGGTGGCATCCAGCCCCTTCAACGCGACGACCGGCGGCGGCTCGCGCACGATCGTATTGCAGCTCGTGAGCGCGGAGAGCATGACCTGGCGGACCGATGCCGGCATCCGTGTCGGGGCGATGCGGATGGTGAGGATCAGGAGATGGGTCTCGTCCGGCCGACTCACATTGGTCAGGCCGAGTTTCGCGAGAAAGCTGTTCGGCAGGACGACGACATTGTTTGCGCCGGTCAGAATGTGCGTCGCGCGCCAGTTGCTTTCGGCGACGCGCCCTTCCGTGCCGTCGCTCAAAAGGATCCAGTCGCCGATGACATAGGGCCGTCCGAGCGTGAGCGCGATGCCGGAAAAGACGTCGGCGAGCGTGTTCTGGAGCGCCAGACCGAGAATGATGGCGACCACGCCCGACGTCGCGACGAGGGTGCCGATCGGCACGCCGAAGACGAAGGCGAGGATCGAGAGCGCCATGCCGATATAGACGACGCCGATGACTAGATCCTGAAGCAGCCGGGCCTCCCGCGGACTGCCCTCCAGCACCAGATAAAGCCTGATGAAACCGATGACGGCCCATGCCAGGTGGACCCACCAGAGCGATTTGGCGACGATGACGAGCAGGGCCTGCGGGTCTTCGGACTGATATCCCTGGAAACGGTGTGGTTCGATGCCGCTGCCGACGAGGATCAGCGTCATCACCGCAAAAAAGAGGATCTGCACCACCAGCCGCGTCGTCGGCCGCTGGCTGGAGAGGAAGTACCAGACGAGGATACCGGCAAAGCCGACCACGATCAGGGATATCAGCGGCTTGCCGAAGAGCGCGTCGTAGATCATCTCTGTCTGTCTCCGGAAGGGGCGGCGGCACCTGATTCAGCATGTCGGCCACCCGCGCAAGCGCGGGATTTGCGCGGATAGCCAATGGCGGGTCGTCAGTTCTGCAGCGGGAAGGTCAATTCCTTCTGGTTGGTGTCGACGACGAAGACGGCGAGCAGGCGGGCGGGCTCGGTCTCGCTGCCGTTGGCGCTGACGCCATGGCGGTCGCCCGGCATTTCGGAAAAGCTCTCCCCGGCCTGATAGACCTTGGCCGGGCCGTCATTGACCTGGCTGCGGATCGATCCTTCGAGCACGGTGGCGTAGATGAAGGCCGAATCCGGGTGGGTATGGCCTTCGGAAAAGCCGCCCGGGCCGTATTCGACCAGCACGCCCTTGATGCTCTTGCCCGGCACGTTCGGCAGTTCGTGCTCATAGACGAGCGTCACCTTCGCGGATTTGCTGCTGTCGTGGGCGGTGGCACCGGTCGCGGCGAGAAAGGCGAGCGCGGCGGCGATGATTGATGCTCTGATCATGGGAATCTCCTTTGTTGCTGAGGTGGAGAGGACGCGTCCGAGCGGCCGCGTCCTGAGGCAGGCCAATCACTTCGATCGGGCTGATTTGGCGAACCACTCTTCGAAGGTGATCGTGCCGAGCCGCGGATTATCATCGGAGACGAGCGACTGATCGTTCAGCCTTGCGCCGAAATATCGCGCCTCTGCATCGGCCTCGACGGTCCTCGGGTCTTTCACCGCCGTCAGGTAGCGGGCGACGAGCTCGCTGAGGCGGGCGCGCTCGGGACCTGCGATCTCGACCGTCGCATTGGCCGGGGCTGAAAGCGCCACATCGGTCATGGCGTCGGCAACATCATCGGACGCGATCGGCTGCACATAGGCGGGCGACAGCCGAACCGTCTGGCCGACCGTGCCGGATTGGGCGATGCCGTTCAGGAATTCCATGAACTGCGTCGAATGCACAATGGTATAGGGAATGCCCGAGGACTCGATCAGCTTTTCCTGGGCGAGCTTGCCGCGGAAATAGCCGCTTTCCTGCAGGCGCTCGGTGCCCACGACCGAAAGGGCGATATGGTGCTTGACGCCTGCGGCCTTTTCGGCGGCGAGAAGATTGCGTCCCGAGGTCTCAAAGAATTCGAGCACGGCCTGGTCCTCGAAGGAGGGTGAATTTGCAAGGTCGAGCACGACCTGGGCGCCCGCAAGCGCTTCCGCCAGCCCTTCTCCGGAGATCGTGTTGACGCCTGAGTTCGGCGAGGCGGCAATCACCTCATGCCCGCGTTTGCGCAGGCGCTCGACAGTCTTCGAACCGATGAGGCCGGTCCCGCCGATGACGACGATTTTCATAAGGGATCTCCTTTCGCTGCCGCGGCGCGGCAGCGTCAAAATTGAATCTTCTATGAATTGCGAGGCTTAGTTCAGGCCTGCCTTATCGAGGCCATAGGCTTTGTCGGCCGTGCCGGGCACGGTCTTGAAGCCGACATTGACGCGGTTCCAGGCATTGATGGCCATGACAACGAAGGTCAGGTCGGAGATTTCCTTTTCGGAAAGCTGGCCGCGAACCCGCTCATAGATCTCGTCGGGCACGCCGCCCTCGGGAAGTTTCGTCAGCGCTTCGGTCCAGGCCAGCGCTGCGCGCTCGCGGGGAATGAACAGGTTCGATTCCCGCCAGATGGCGACGTGATAGATCCGCAGCTCGCTCTCGCCGAGGATTTTGGCCTGCTTCACATGCATGTCGAGGCAGAAGCCGCATCCGTTGATTTGCGAAGCGCGGATCTCGACCAGGGCCTGCAGCTTCTCGTCGATCACGCTGCTGCGGAGCGCCATGCTGAATTCCATGAATTTCTTGAAAAGTTCGGGGGACTGCTGGGCGTAGTTCAATCGCTGGGTCATGTCTTTTTCCTCTAATTAAGGATATTTTGCATCCTTATGGATAAACGATATCCTTAATTGCTGGACTGTAAAGCCATTCTCGCCTAGTCTGGCGGCATAAAGCCTATGCGCAAAAGTATGAGGGGGCTGTCATGGATATCGTTTCGGCATTGCGGAGCTTTCAACGCGTCGTGGAGACGGGCTCGTTTTCAGCGGCAGCACACGATCTCGACGTGACCCAGCCAGCGGTCTCGCGGCAGGTTGCCGCACTCGAAGGTCATTTCAACACGCGCCTCCTGCATCGCACGACGAGCGGCCTGTCACTGACGGCGGAAGGGGAACGGATGCTGCCGATGGCGCTCAGGATTCTCGAAGCGGTGGAGGAGCTCGGCGATGCCGCCGGATCGGATGGAGTGGTCGCTTCGGGCAAGGTCCGGCTGAGCGTTCCGGCACCGCTCGGCCTCTATCTCAGCGAGCGGCTGGGCGATCTTCTCGCCGCCCATCCGAAGCTGTTGGTCGAGCTGCTTTTCAGGGAGCAGAGCTCGGATATGATCGAGGAGCGCCTGGATCTCGAAGTGCGCCTTGGCCCGGTCGCCGACAGCAGCCTCGTCTGCCGGCGGATCGGCTGGACGACGGCTTTCCTCGTCGCTTCTCCCGCCTATCTCGCACGCAGGGCGGCGCCGCGCGCCCCGAAGGACATCAAGGACCATGAATGCCTGTGCTACAGCAGGGCAGGCGAGGCCAACATATGGTCCTTCTCGAATGGCTCGGAGGACATATCCGTCAGGATATCGCCGCGGCTGACGGCCTGTAACGCCGTCGCCATTCACAGGGCGGTCCTTGCCGGCGCGGGGCTTGCGGTGCTCTCCCACGTCATCGCCATGCCCGACATTGCCGCCGGGCGGCTGATCCCGGTGATGAAGGATTTTCAGCCGAGCCGGCTGCCGGTTACCGTCGTCTATCCCTCGCGACGCAACATGCCGCTGCGCGTCAAGACTGTTCTGGATTTTCTGATGGATGCGATGGCGCAGGACCCGTCGATGTGCGCAGGCGGCGTGGACCGGGGCTGGGACGGGTGATTTGGCAGGATCTGCCGCCATCGGCCATGCGGTGTCAGTTTCCGCCTTGCCTAATAGCGGCGAATCCTGCCAAGTCGTCCGATCATGCAATTTGCGCCGCAACAAGACGAAGCCCTGAAGGCTGTTTCGAAATGGCTGAACGAAGGGCGCTCGCCGCTCTTTCGCCTGTTCGGCTATGCCGGAACGGGCAAGACGACGCTTGCCCGGCATTTTGCCGAGAATGTCGACGGCGACGTGCTGTTTGCCGCCTTTACGGGCAAGGCCGCGCAGGTGCTGCGTTCGCGCGGCGCCTCCAACGCCAAGACCATTCATTCGCTGATCTATCGCCCGCGTGGCGAGGAGGCGGTGGAGGACGAGGAAACCGGCAAGACTTCGATTGCGCCGATGTTTGCGATCAACCGGCAGAGCCCGGTGGCGAAAGCGGCACTGATCATCGTCGACGAATGCTCGATGGTGGACGAGGCGCTCGGCAAGGACCTGATGAGCTTCGGCACGCCGATCCTGGTGCTTGGCGATCCCGGCCAGCTGCCGCCCGTCAGCGGCGGCGGCTACTTCACCAACCAGGACCCGGATTATCTTCTGACCGATATCCACCGGCAGGCGCGCGACAATCCGATCATCAAGCTCGCCATGCAGGTGCGCGAAGGCAATGAGATCATGTATGGCGACTACGGCACCGCCAAGGTGATTTCGAAGAATGAGGTGACGCAGCAGCTCGTGCTCGATGCCGACCAGGTGCTCGTCGGTACCAACCGCACGCGGCGGCGCTATAATCAGCGGCTGCGCGAATTGAAGGGTTTTTCCGCCGATTATCCGCAGACCGGCGACAAGCTCGTCTGCCTCCGGAACGATCCGGCCAAGGGCCTGCTCAACGGCTCGCTCTGGCAGGTGATGACCTCGTCGAAGGAAACGACGAAGCCCGGCATCAATCTGCTCGTCCGTCCCGAGGACGACGACATGGATCGCGGGGCGGCCAAGATCAAGCTGCTGAAACAAGCCTTCGAGGATGTCGAAGGCGAGATTCCTTGGAACACCCGCAAGCGCTATGACGAGTTCGACTACGGTTATGCCCTGACCGTCCACAAGGCGCAGGGCTCGCAATGGAATGACGTCGTGCTCTTCGATGAGAGCTGGGCTTTTCGCGATACGCGGGAACGCTGGCTCTATACCGCGATCACGCGCGCGGCGGAGACGCTGACGATCGTTCGCTGACAGCGCTCGGCCGGGGGAAGGGGACGGTGGCGAACGTCCGGGCACGACCCGGGCTAAGCTTGCACGATGCCGAGCAGGACCGCCTTGGCGATTGCCTGGAAGCGATTGTTGGCACGGAATTTCAGGATGATGCCGGCTTCGAGATCGCGGGTCTCGTCATGCTTCAGGTCGAGCGCCCGGGCGATGCGCTGGGTGGAATAGCCCTCTGCCATCAGTTCCAGGCAACGCAGTTCCTGCGCGGTCAGGCTGGAACTGTCCTGATTGTCGTTGAGCGGCGGCGTCTCCATGCCGTCGTCGAAATCCAGGAGATCGCCGACCTGTTGGAGCTGGCGGTGCAGCGTCGACATTTCGGCCGTCAGTTCGCGCTTGCGCACCTGCAAGGCCTCGCGAAACATCGCCTCGGCTGTTTCCTGCGAATCGGCCTTGCGAAGCTCGTCCATCAACTCCTGGATAACCGCGATCGGCATGCCTGTCTCGCGGCAGACTGTGATGACGGCCATGCGCATCACGTCGTCCTGGCCATAGACCCGCATCAGGCCGATGCGATTGGCCGAGATCAGTCCCTTTTCTTCGTAGAAATGCAATGTCCTGTGCGTAACGCCGAATGCGTTGGCCATATCGGCGATAGGCACCGGACCTCCCGGTAGATCCGGCGGCAGCGCGGCCGAAGGCAGGAACCGGTATTTCGACCGGGCCTCCGAAACGATACCGGCGGCAGCAAACAGGCGTTTGGAACCGTCTGGCATGAACCCTCCTAGGGCATCTTGTTGCACCTCATGCGGATTTGCCAGTTGCTTCCCGGTCGCGGCGAGTGGGGTTTCCTCTGAGCGTCTTACATGGGGAAAGAAGCAGTACGCGGCCTACGTTTACGCGACACAATGTCCACGTTATGCGTGAACGATCTTTTTTAGAAGTGCTAAAAATAATCTCTTTTAAATGGGATAGCAACGCGACGGCGTGCTTTGCAGGCTTTGCGCGAAGGTTCTGGCAAAACACGCGCCGCACCCGCCGCATCTTCGCAGCGGCGGGAACTGCTATTCCTGGTAGCTCCTCACTGTTGTAATGCCGATCCATCAATGATCGGCGTCGCGATTCTCGTTGGCCATCGCCGGACACTTGGCTTAAAAGCGGGGCCACCCGTTTCCGAGACCGATGGATAATCCCGCCATGCCAGCCAAGCTCTCCGTGAACCTCAACGCTATTGCCATGCTGCGCAACCGGCGTGATCTGCCCTGGCCGAGTGTCGAAGTCCTGGGGCGCATAGCCCTTGCATCAGGCGCCAGCGGCCTGACGGTGCATCCGCGCCCCGATCAGCGGCATATCCGTTTTTCCGACCTGCCCGTTATCCGCAACCTGATCGACGATGAATTCCCCAAGGCCGAGTTCAACATCGAGGGATACCCGACTGACGAATTCCTCAATCTCTGCGCCGGCGCTGCACCCGAGCAGGTGACGTTGGTGCCCGACGATCCCTCCCAGGCGACCTCCGATCACGGCTGGGATTTCCGCAAACATCAGGCGTTCCTCACCGATGTCGTCGCCCGGCTGAAGAAGATGGGATGCCGGGTCTCGCTCTTTGCCGACGGCGACGGCGATGCGGAAGCGGTCAAGATCGCCAAGGCGGTCGGCGCCGACCGAATCGAACTCTATACCGGCCCCTATGGCGGCTGCTACGACGCGCCCGAACGGGCGGCTCCCATCCTCGAAGCGCTGGGAAAGACTGCAGACGCGGCGCTGGCGATCGGCCTTGGCGTCAATGCCGGGCACGATCTGACGGTCGCAAACCTGCCTGATCTGGTGAAGCGCATTCCAGCGCTTGCCGAGGTTTCCATTGGCCATGGACTGACTGCCGATGCGCTGGAATATGGCATGGCGGAAACGGTGAGGCGTTTTTGCAGGGCATGCGGGCAGAAGGTTTGAGGAAGGCCGTTGCCTCTGTGTTTTGACCGGAATCGAGTCATGACGTTTCTGGCGGCAGGCGCAGTGGGCGTATTGGGTCGTCAGCGCCCAAGGACTTGGGCGCACTGGATTCCTGCGACAAGCACAGGAATGAGGGAGATCAAAATAAGCGCTGTTGCCAGAATTTCCGGTCGTCATTGAGACAGCAGGTAACGGGAAGCGTTACCTTTCCGCCCCTCATTCCTGTGCTTGTCACAGGAATCCAGCCACGGCGCGTCCGCGCCGTGAATGACTCGTTTGCAGTAACGAGGTTTTCTCATTCAAAACCTGACCGCTCATCCCTGCGACACGCGCAGGGATGAGCGGAATGTTCAATGGGCATCGGCGCCAGCAGCCGTCAACGCAGCCTTATGCGCCACGAAGAAATCCTTCAGCGGCTGCGGCTGTTTACCCGTCAGCTTGATGAAGTCTTCGGTCATGATCTCGAACTTGCCGGCGCGGATGTTGGCGTCGGCGGAGACCAGCATGTCGGCGATGAAGCCGGGGAGGCCGGCGCCGCGGATGCCCTGGCCGAGCTGCTCGTCATTGACGTCGACCACGTCGAGCGGCTTGCCGGCGGCCCCGGAGACGGTGGCGGCGACCTGCCGGTTGGTCAGCAGTTCAGTGCCGGTCAGGGTATAGGTGGCGCTTTCGGAGGTGCCGGAGGCAAGCGCTGCGGCGATCGCCAGGGCGCAGTCGTCGCGTGCAATAGTCGAGATCTTGCCGTCGCCCGTGGCGCTGTACCATTTGCCGCCTTGCAGGTTGTGCGGCATGCCGTGCAGGTAATTGTCGTGATACCAGGCGTTGCGGAAGATCGTATAGGCGATGCCGCTCGCCTTGATAGCGTTTTCGGTGCCGAGGTGGTCGGGTGCGAAGATGACGAGCGAATTGTCCGGGGACGGCATCGAAGTATAGGCAATGTGTTTGACGCCTGCCTTGGCGGCGGCAGCGACGGCAGCCTTGTGCTGGGTGAGGCGCTTGCCGGGGGTATCGAGCGCGTCGGTGCTGATGATCAGCAGCCGGTCGACGCCGGCGAAGGCCTTCTCCAGGCTGGCCGCATCATCGAAATCGGCCTTGCGGGTGGCGACGCCCTTGTTCGCCAGCTCAACGAGCTTTTCCGGGCTGCGCGTTGCCGCGACGATCCTGCCTGGGGCGACCTTGTAGGTGTCGATGAGGTGATGGATGACACGCTGGCCGAGCTGTCCGGCGGCGCCGGTGACCAGGATGGTTTCGCTCATACGTCATTTCCTTCTGCGTTTGATGACAGTCTCAAAAAGAGACTAACACTAGAATAGGAATTGACTTGGCGGTGTAAAGCAGGCAGTTTTTCGGCTCTACGTTACCAAAAGGGAACCAGCAGATGAGCGGCGAGGTCCTCAGTTTGAAGAACAGGATGCCGGAGATGCGGCGCGAGATCGATCTCGCTGGTCTCGATTTTTCCAACTGCCCAGTCAGGGACATGATGCAGCATATCGGCGGCAAATGGTCGACGTTGCTGCTTGAGATATTGGCGGCTCGGCCTTGCCGGTTTGGCGAGTTGCGGCGGATGCTCCCCGATATCTCACAGCGCATGCTGACGCAGACGCTGCGCGACCTGCAGAGGGACGGTTATGTCAATCGCGAAGTCTTCCCCACCAAGCCGCCGAGCGTCGAATATTCGATGACCGATCTCGGCCGTTCGCTCTACCAGCCGCTGTCGCAGCTCTTGAATTGGGCGGAAGCGAACCACGAAGCGGTTCGTGACGCTCGCTTGCGCTTCGATTCTGCAGAGAGCTAAAGCATGTCGCGATCTTTCAGATTCGCTATCATGCTTTAGGTCTTTGTTTTTCCGCATGTCTTAATCGCAAAACCGCTGCACGCTTTTGCGAGACATGCTCTAGGCTTTGTTGCCACGCCCTTCCGTCAGGAACAGCAGGAAGGCCAGCGCAGGGAAGGCGAAGCCGATCCACGACGTCATCGTCCAGCCGCCGGTCGCATAGGCCCAGCCGCCGAGCGCCGAGCCGAGCGCGCCGCCGCCAAAGAAGGTGGCCATGAAGAGGCCGTTCAGTCGGCTGCGATGTTCCGGGTTAAGGCCGTAAATGGCGCGCTGGCCGCAGACGAGATTGGTCGTGACGCCGAAATCGAGCATGATCGCGGCAACGGTGAGAAGGATCAGGGCGGCGAGCGAACCGTCGCTTGCGAGGTGGCTGATCAGGAAGGAGGCCATGCCGAGCAGCATGGCGATCGTCGAGGCGATTCTGGTCATGCCGCGGTCGGCAAGGCGGCCGGCGATTGGCGAGGCGACGGCGCCGGCGGCACCGGCAAGCGCAAAGAGGGCGATGCCGTTCTGCGTCAAGCCAAAAGCCGGGCTCGCGAGCAGCAGCGGCGTCGTCGTCCAGAACAGGCTGAAGGCGCCGAACATGCCGGCCTGGTAAAGGGCGCGGCGCTGCAGCACCCGCGAGGTCAGGGCCAGACGGGCCATGGAGGCCAGCAGTTCGCCATAGCCGAGCCTCGTCTTCGGCACACGGACCGGCAGGTTGGCGCGCAGCACGATGGCGAGCACGAGCATCAACGCTGCCGTGACGTAATAGACCATGTGCCACGAGGAGGCCTCGGCGACGAAGCTCGCGAAGGGCCGCGCCAACATGATGCCGCAGAGCAGGCCGCTCATGACATTGCCGACGACCTGGCCGCGTGTGGCATCCGGCGCCATGTTCGCGGCAAAGGGTACGAGCACCTGGACGGCGACGGAGGCGAGGCCAATGGAGAGCGAGGCGGTGAGAAACATCGCAGGCGTCGTCGACAGGGCGGCGCCGATCAGTGCCACGGCAGAGACGGCGATCAGCAGCAGCACCAGCCGGCGGTTTTCCGTGAGGTCGCCGAGTGGCACGATCAGCAGCAGGCCGAGGCCGTAGCCGATCTGCGTCAGCGTGACGATCAGGCCGGTTGCGGCAGGGGAGAAGCCGAGATCGGCACTGATCGGGCCGGCAAGCGGCTGGCCGTAATAGAGATTGGCGGCGACCAGCCCGCAGGCGGCGGCGAAAAGGAAGGTGAGCCAGGGGGATAGTGCGCGTGGAATGGCTTTATCCGGCGTGGTGGCTGAAATGCTCATCAGAAACTCCGGTATTCAAAGATCGTGAAAGTTGAATGCAAAAATGCTGGCTGCGGCCACCCGATCCTTGAGCGGATGCCACTATTTCGATCGTCTGGACGTACCCGTTCAGGTCACGAGCTTCATCGCCGCTTCGGCTGCGGCAACCATCTCCTGCCTGCTGCGTCCTGTTTTGCCGATGACGCGCAAGCCCTTGGTAAAGCAGAGAAAGGCGAGGGCGGCGGCATCAGGGTCCACCGTCTGCGGGATGGTGTGGTCGGCCTGGCCGATGCGGATGAGATCGGCCATCAGCTTCTCGTCAGCGGCAAAGGCAGTGGCGACATGGGCGGCCGTTTCATCGTCGAGCAGGGCGAAGTCATTGGCACCGCCGACGACGAGGCAGCCTTTGCGGCCGGCCTCGCCATGGGAGAGCTCCGTATAATACATCACCATCTGGAAGACCTTTTCGCGGCCTGTTTCCGCAGACGCGATCATGGCTTCCAGGCGCCGCCGGCCGAGTTGGCGATAACGGGAAAAAGCGGCGACAAAGATACCGCGCTTGTCCTTGAACGCCTTGTAGATGCTGCCCGAGGCAAGGCCCATCCCCTCGGCCAGATCGCTGATGGAGGTGGCGTGATAGCCGCGTTCGGAAAAGACCCGCAGGGCCGCATCCAGGGCCGCGTCCATATCGAACTCCCGCGGACGGCCACGGCTGCGGGTTCTTTGATCTGATGTGAGGTCGGCGATGGTCATGGCCCCTAATTAGGGAACGATCATTTCCAAATCAAGCGGAATTTTCTGCTATGCAGCAAATTCAGAGATCGAGTACCCATGTCTGCCCGTTCGCTTCCGGGCCGAACATCCGATGTCTCTCCTCGGAGACAAGTCGGAAGCCGGCCTTGACGTAGATCGCGCGGGCCGTATCCAGCATGTCGTTCGTCCAGAGCGAAAGCTGGCGATAGCCCTTGTGTCTGGCGAATCGGATGCATTCCTCGACCAGTAGCTTGCCGAGCCCGAGCCCGCGGGCGGATTTGTCGACATAGAGCAGGCGCAGCTTGGCGATGCCGTCGCCGCCATTGGTGACGAGGACCGAGCCGATATTGACGCCGCCGCGCTCGGCGATCCAGCAATATTCCTTCTCGGGATCGAAATTGGCGAGGAATTTGCCGGCGACCTCGGCGATCAGCGCCTCGAAGCGCAGGTCCCAGCCATATTCGTCGGTATAGAAGCGGCTCTGGCTCTCGACGATCCAGCCGATATCGCCGGCGCGATGGGCACGGATGATCGCCGGCACGGGCTTTGCCGCCGGGTCGAGCAGGGCGCGGATCGTGTTCATGGCCGAGACGACCGCCTGCGGCTCGCTGGCTGCAAGCGTGTCGAAACGGGCGGCGATCTGCGCATTGGCGCGTCGGCCGAGTTCTTCGAACTCTTTGCGTCCCCGGTCGGTGATAGTGATGATCTGGCTGCGCAGATCGGCTGGATCGGCGCTGTTATCGATCAGCCCTTCGGCGCGGAAACGCTTGAGGATGCGGCTGAGATAGGCCGGATCGAGATGCAGGTCGCGGGCGAGTGCGGTGGCGCTGACGCCCGCATGCGAGCCGATCTCGAAAAGGATGCGGGCATCCGTCAGTGTGTAGGGCGAGTCGAGATAGGCCTTGTTCAGGAGGCCGAGGAAATTCGTGTAAAAGCGGTTGAAGTCGCGGGCGGTTTCGATGAGGGCGATGTCGGACATGGTGATCTCCAGGGGGAGATCTCGCCAGACTGCTGACAAGGCCCGCTCCTCGCTCGCCGTCATCCTCGGCCTTGTGCCGAGGATCTGCTACCCTATCGACCGGAAGCAGACGCTCGGGACAAGCCCGAGCATGTCGAAAGAAGGGTTGGTCGACTGAGTCAACACACTGACAATAGTCTCCGTATGAAGACTATTGTCATGCATTTAGTTGACTGAGTCAACTACATGTCGACGCGCATCAAGCGGCTTCCTCTTCCACATCTTCCTCTGCGCCAAGGACGAATTCGACCGCAGCCCGTGCATGGATCGCCGTGGTGTCGAAGCCCGGCAGCGGCAGACGGTCGGGATCGAGGATCAGACAAATCTCGGTGCAGCCGAGGATGATACTGTCGGCGCCGTTTTCCACGGCGCGGTCGATGATATCGATGAGCTTCTCGCGCGAGCGGTCATGCACCTTGCCGGCGCACAGTTCGTTGAAGATGATGTCGTGCACAGTGGTGCGGTCGGCGGCGTTGGGCACCATGATGTCGATGCCAAGGTTCTTCATGCGGTCGGCGTAGAAGCCGTGCTCCATCGTGTAGCGGGTGGCAAGCAGCAGCGGGCGCTTGCGGCCGGCCGCATGCAGCGATTTCGCCGTTTCGTCGATGATGTGGATCAGCGGCACGGAAATCCTTGCCGCGACTTCCTCGGCGATCAGGTGCATGGTATTGGTGCAGATGAGGACGCAATTGGCCCCGGCGATCTGCAGGCGCAAGGCCACGTCGGCGAGGCGGCGGGCGGCTCCATCCCAGTTGCCGGCCTTCTGAAGCGCGACGATCTCTTCAAAATTGACGGAATGCATTATGACCTCGGCCGAGGCGAGGCCGCCCTTGCGGGTGCGCACCATCTCGTTGACCAGCCGGTAATAGACCGCCGAACTTTCGAAACTCATGCCGCCGATCAGGCCGATCGTTTCCATCTCTTCATGCTCCCATGCTTCAACTTTCGGAAATGATGCCGCAATGCCCGCGCGACGTGTTTGCGTTGTTTGTCCTGCGCGTCTAATGTGTGCTATTATTTTGCGCGGTTTGGAGGGGTGGCGCAAAATTAAGGCGGAGGGTTCACTTCTCACACATGCTGGATGATCGCGACAGACGTATTCTCGATATGCTGCAGAAGGATGCGGGCATCTCCGTAACCAACCTTGCCGAGCGCGTAGCGCTTTCGGTGTCGGCCTGCTCGCGGCGCATCCAGCGGCTGGAGGAAAGCGGCCATATCGCCCGGCGCATCGTCGTGCTCGACCGCGAAAGGATGGGCGTTCCGACGACGGTCTTCGCGCTGGTGAAGACGGCGCATCATTCCGATGAATGGACGGAAAGCTTCCGCCGGATCATCAGCGACATTCCCGAGATCGTCGAGGCCCACCGGTTGACCGGCAATCACGATTACATCCTGAAGATCGTCCTGCCGCGCGTCGAGCACTACGACGTGATCTACAAGCAGATCGTGCGCAAGCTGGAACTCTTCGACGTCTCGGCGTCGATCTCCATGGAAGAATTGAAACATGGAATGGCGATACCCGTGGGTTACGCCCGGTGAACCGTGCCATGCGGAAAAAATAAGGTCGGAATGCAGGAGGAGCCGATAATCCTCAGTGCCATCGGCAGCGATTAATTTGTCTCGATACGGAACGTTTTTCGTTATATTATGTTCACCTTTGGTTCAGGAGGAGGGGAGGATATTCCTCCTCTTGGAGGAAGAGGAGAACAGTCATGAGAAAGCTGGCAATCGTCACGTTGGCCTTGATCGTGGGTGCCCCCGGCGTCACGCCGGCTCAGGCGTTTCCGGCTATCAACCCACCCAGGATCGAAGCACAGCAGCAAATCGAGCAAGTGCAGTGGCGTGGCCACGGCGGTCATTGGGGTGGCGGTTATCATGGAGGCGGGTATCACGGCCATCATCACCACAATGGATCGGGCTGGGGCTGGGCCTTGGGCGGTCTAGCCGTTGGCACCATCATTGGCGGCGCGTTGGCGCAGCCCTATTACGGCTCGTACTACGGTTCACCCTACGGCTATTACGGTTCGCCTTACCGCTATTATGGCTCGCCCTACGGCTACTACCGCCGGCCTTTCGGGTATTACGGCGGCTATTATGGCCGGCCCTATCGGGCCTATGCGTCGTCTGCCTACTATGGAGGGGGCGGCAGCCACGAGAGCTGGTGCTATGCCCGGTATCGTTCGTACAGAGCGTATGACAATACCTTCCAGCCCTATTCTGGCCCCCGTCGTCAGTGCATCGGTCCCTATTGATCGGCACTGACGCCATCTGCGTTATGATCTGGTTTCAGGCCGCCCAACTTCTTCGGATCCGTCGGGCGGCCTTTTCGGCTGCGATCGGCGCAGGGGAGACATGCCGAAACGGCGGTTGGCAAGCTTTGCGCCGAGGCCCACATTGGCTTTCAGCGAAATGGCGCAAAAGGGGCAGGTCATGGGCGATCATCACGTCGTCGTTGTCGGCGGCGGATTCGGCGGGCTGCAGCTCGTCAACGGGTTGAGAGACGCAGGCGTGAAGATCACGCTCGTCGACCGGCGCAACCACCATCTCTTCCAGCCGCTGCTCTATCAGGTGGCGACGACCATTCTATCCACCTCGGAAATCGCCTGGCCGATTCGCCGCCTCTATGCCGATCGGCCCGACGTGACGGTGCTGCTCGGCGAAGTCACCGATGTCGACAGTGGCGCAAAGACGGTCTCGTTACGCAGCGGCATGACTCTGGGTTACGACACGCTGGTGCTGGCGACCGGGGCGACACATGCCTATTTCGGCCATGACGAATGGGAGCCGGTGGCGCCCGGCCTCAAGACGCTGGAGGACGCGACGACGATCCGCCGGCGGGTGCTGCTCGCCTTCGAGAAGGCGGAGATGGAGGCCGATCCGGCGATACGCGATGCGCTGCTGACCTTCACCATCGTCGGCGCCGGGCCAACCGGGGTCGAGCTTGCCGGCATTATCGCCGAGCTCGCGCATTTCACGCTGCCGGACGAATTCCGCAACATCGATACGCGCAAGACCCGCGTCGTGCTGGTCGAGGCCGGCCCGCGGGTGCTGCCGACCTTCGCCCAGGAGCTTTCGGCTTATGCACAAAAGGCGCTGGAGAAACTCGGGGTCGAGGTCCTCCTCGGCAAGCCGGTGACGGAGTGCGGCGCCGACGGCGTGCAGATCGGGGAGACCTTCATCCCTAGCCGGACGATCGTCTGGGCCGCCGGCGTTACGGCTTCGCCGGCCGCCCGGTGGCTTGACGTGCCGGCCGACCGGGCGGGGCGTGTGGTTGTCGAAAAGGATCTGAGCGCGCCCGGCCTGCCCGATGTCTTCGTCATCGGCGACACGGCCTCCGTGATGCGCGAGGACGGCAAACCGGTGCCGGGTATCGCACCCGCCGCCAAGCAGCAGGGCGCTTATGTCGCCAAGGTCATCCGCGCGCGTCTTTCGGGCAAGCCGGCACCGGCGCCCTTCAAATACTGGCACCAGGGCAGTCTGGCGACGATCGGCAAGAGTGCCGCGATCATCGATTTCGGCCGGATCAAGCTCAAAGGCTGGATTGCCTGGTGGATCTGGGGCCTTGCCCATATCTACTTCCTGATCGGCACCCGCTCGCGCTTCTCCGTCGCCTGGAGCTGGCTGTGGATTTATCTGAGCGGCCAGCACAGCGCCCGGCTGATCACTCAGCGGGAGACGATGCGGGAGGAGGGGTAGGCTGCTTCTTGGGGCAAGTCACAACCGTCCTTGCCGGGGCCATCCAGGTCTCGTTGCTGATCCTGGGCGTTGCCTCGCTGCTTCAAGCCTCGCCGCTTGCTTTCGACATTCTGCGCTGGGCGGGAGCCGCCTATTTGGCCTGGCTGGGCGCCAACCTTATTGCGGAGCAGGCCGACACGGCGCCGGCGCAAGGGCGGCGGCGCGGTCCGTCTCGACTGCGGCAGCGCTTCGCGAGGGTACGATCAACAATCTCACCAATCCGAAGGCGCTCGTCTTTCTCTTTGCCTTCCTTCCGCAATTCGTCAATCCTGAGAGTTCCTGGCCGGTGGCGGTTCAGCTTCTTGTTTTCGGGGCGGTGACGAAACTTTCAAATTTCGTCATCCTCAGTTCCGTCGCATTCGGCGCGAGCACGCTCGGCGGCTGGCTCTCGCGCCGTCCGATGCCGATCGTATGGCAGGAGAGGTTCGCCGGTATCATGATGGTCCTCCTCGGCCTCCGGCTCGCCTTTTCAGGGGATGCCCGAGTTGCCCGATAGCCGTCATCTTCAGCAGACACGAAGACCGCCGCCGAAGTCGAGCTTTCCGACTTCGGCGGCTGCCGGCATGTCACATTGGCGCGGCTGTCGGAGCAGCCGCCTCCCCCTATCTTCAGGCCGCCAGCGAGGCGATGTCGATGACGAAGCGGTAGCGGACGTCGCTCTTCAGGACGCGTTCATAGGCTTCGTTGACCTGGTCGATGTCGATCTTCTCGATCTCGGAGACGATGTTGTGCTTGCCGCAGAAATCCAGCATTTCCTGGGTCTCCTTGATCGAGCCGATCATCGAGCCGGAGATACTCTTGCGGCCGGGGATAATCGAGAAGGCATGCACCGGGATCGGATTCTCCGGCGCCCCGACGACCACGAAGGAGCCGTCCACCTTGAGAAGGCCGAGATAGGCGTTCCAGTCGATCTCGGCGCTGACGGTGCAGATGATCAGATCGAACGTGCCGGCAAGCTTCTTGAAGGTTTCCGGGTCGTTGGTGGCGTAATATTCCTTGGCGCCGAGCTTCAGCCCGTCTTCCTTCTTGGAAAGGCTCTGGGAGAGAACGGTGATATCGGCGCCCATGGCCGAACCCAGTTTTACGCCCATATGGCCGAGGCCGCCCATGCCGACGATCGCGACCTTCTTGCCGGGGCCGGCATTCCAGTGGCGCAGCGGCGAATAGAGGGTGATGCCGGCGCAGAGCAGCGGCGCGGAGGCGTCGAGCGGCAGGTTGTCGGGGATGGACATGACATAGCCCTCCTTGACGACGATCGAGTCGGAGTAACCGCCTTGGGTGCGCGTCTTGCCGTCGGCTTCGAAGTCATTGTAGGTGCCGCTGAGACCCGGCATGTACTGTTCGCGATCGAGGTCGCGCTCGGCGCAGCCGATGCAGGAATCGACGAAGCAGCCGACGCCGACGCGGTCGCCGACCTTGAACTTGGTGACAGCGGAGCCGACGGCCGTGACGATGCCGGCGATCTCATGGCCGGGCACGATCGGATAGACGGCGTTCTTCCATTCGTTGCGGACGGTGTGGATGTCTGAATGACAGATACCGGCAAACTTGATGTCGATGACGACATCATCTGGTCTGGGGTCGCGGCGCTCGAAGGTGAAAGGAGTCAGCGGCTTGGAAGCGTCGGTGGCGGCGTAGCCTCTTGCAATCGGCATGGGAACCTTCCTTTTCGTTTTGGGAGGGGTTGAATGGGATGGCGGACTATTGCCCGGAACGACGGGAGAGGGTTAGAGCGATCCTCTCAGCTTTTTGCACGATCCTGCAAAAGTGAGGCGCCTATCTGTTTGCGAAACGGCCGTGGCACTCTAGATAGAGACGGTATCGCCGGCTCAGACAGTTGACAGAAAGAGTTGCCGCATGACTTTGCCCTTCAGCCCCTATCAGGAAATCGTCGACATCGCGATGCGCTTTGCGCCCAGCGACGGCGAGTTCTCGACTGCCATCGGCAATCTTCATGTCAGTCGCCGGTCCAAGCCGAGCGATCCCTTGCACAGCAGTTATCGGCCCTGTTTCGCCTTCGTGCTGCAGGGCGCCAAGAGCCTGCAGCTTGGGACGGAGCAGATCAGCTACGGGACCGGCGATTATCTCCTGACCTCGCTCGACCTGCCGGTCGCTTGGCGGGTCACGGAGGCGAGCCCCGAGGTGCCGCATCTCTGTCTTGGGCTGGCAATCGATTCCGAGAAGCTGCTGGAGTTGCTCAGCCGCATCGACGTTCCGCGCCCGGCCGCCCATACCGATGGGCAGCGCGGGATGGTGGTGAACGTCGCGCCGCCGGAGCTGATGGATGCCGCCGTCCGCCTGCTGCGCTTGCTCGATCGTCCAGGTGACATTCCGGCCATGGCGCCGCTGATCGAGCAGGAAATCCTTTACCGGGTGCTGACCGGGCCGCACGGCGCGCGGCTGATCAACATCGCCACGGCAGACAGCCACAGCAACCGGATTGCGCGCGCCGTTGCCTGGCTGAAAGAGAATTTCGCGCGGCCGCTGCGCATCGAAGACCTTGCCGAGCGCGTCAATATGAGCGTGTCGTCCTTCCATCACCATTTCAAGTCGGTGACGGCGATGACGCCCGTCCAGTATCAGAAGCAGCTTCGTCTGCACGAGGCGCGCCGGCTGATGCTCGTCGAGCGGCTCGACGCGGGCACGGCTGGCCACCGCGTCGGTTATCAGAGCCCGTCGCAATTCAGCCGCGAATATAGCCGCCTCTATGGCGCGTCGCCGGCCCGCGATGTCGACGGCGTGCGCGAGATCATCGCGGCGGAATAGCGCTGAGGGGCGTCGGCGCGGCTGCCGGCCAGCCATTAAAGGATGTTTGACCTTTCCCGGCTAGGCTGGCGCCATCAAACAAGCAGGCACCGCCGTCCGCATGACGCAAGCACCGTTACTTTCCATCGTCGCGCCTTGTCATAACGAGGAAGACGGCCTGCGCGAATTCTGCCGCCGCGCCGCCGCCGCTGCGCAGAGCGTCGCCGGCGACGCCTTCGAGCTCATTTTGGTCGATGACGGCTCGTCGGACGGCACCTGGGAGATCATTTCGGATCTGGCGGCAAAAGTGCCGCAGGTGCTCGGCGTCCGTCTCCTGCGCAATCACGGCCATCAGCTGGCATCGACGGCCGGCCTTTCGGCGTCGCGGGGCGAGCGCGTGCTTTTGATCGACGCCGATCTTCAGGACCCGCCCGAACTGCTGTTGATGATGATGCCGATCATGGAGCGCGGCGCCGATGTCGTTTACGGCCAGCGCACGCGTCGCGAGGGCGAAACCTGGTTCAAGCTCGCCTCCGCGTCGCTCTTCTATCGCACGCTCTCGAGACTCGCTTCCGTGACCATTCCGCGTGACACCGGCGATTTCCGGCTGATGCGCCGGCGCGTCGTCGATATCCTGCTGGCGATGCCGGAGCGCGATCGTTTCATCCGCGGCATGGTCAGCTGGATCGGCGGCCGGCAGGTGGCTCTGCCTTACGAGCGGGACGCCCGTTTTGCCGGCACTACGAAATATCCACTGCGCAAGATGATCAATTTCGCGCTCGATGCGATCACCAGCTTTTCAACGACGCCGCTGCGCATCGCCACATGGCTCGGCATGATCAGCGCCGGTGTGGCGGTGGCGCTGCTCGTCTATACCCTTGTTCGCTGGCTGCAGGGCGAGACCGTCACCGGCTGGTCGTCGATCATGGCCGCCGTCAGCGTATTCAGCGCCATCCAGCTGATCTGCATCGGCATCATCGGCGAGTATCTTGGTCGTCTCGTCCAGGAGAGCAAGCGGCGGCCGATGTTCATCGTCGAGACGATCCTGCGGGGCAGCTACCATGCCGAACTGCCGACGGCTTTTTCGGAAATGAGCGCCGGCGACCGGCGCGCGGCGCTGGATTCGGCCTTCGCGCCGACAGAGCCGCCGCGGCCGCAAAGGAGCAACCGGACCAAATAATGAATCGAATTGCTGCGCCTATTCATGCCGCGGCCGGGCCGGAGGATTTGATCGCCCGGCAAGACTCCACCATAGCGATCGCCGTGTTCGTCACGCTTGCGGCTGCATTGGTCGGCCTGTTTCACTTCCCGCCGGTTCTCGACTACGCCAATCACTACGCCCGGATCTGGCTGCTTTCGGGCGGCATCGGCGAACAGCCGTTCCCTGAGATCTATGCGATCGATTGGAACCGCACCTTCACCAATGTCGGAATCGATCTTGTCGCCGTCTGGCTGGGGCCGCTCGTCGGCGCCGACAGGCTGGCGCGGGCATTGCTTTTTCTGGCGATCGTGTTGCCGCCGCTTGGTGCGATCGGGCTGCACCGCGCGCTGTTCGGCGGCCGGCACTACTGGCAGATCGCCATGCTCTCGTTTAGCTGGTGCGCCACGATGATCGGCGGCTTCATCAATTTTCAGATCGGCCTCGGCATGGCCTTGTTCTTCTCGTGCATCGATCTGCGGCTGCAGGGCGGAAATCCGGTCTGGATTTTTGCCTGGCGCCTCGCCGCCGCATTGCTGCTGACAGTGATGCACATCTTCTCGCTCGGGTTCTATATCGCCATCGTCTGCGGCCTCGAATTTTCCTGGCGCATCGACATATTGCGATCGAGGGTGGGGTTGGCAAGGCTTGCCGGCCGCTTGGCGCTCGTGGTCAGTGTCTGCGCCCTACCGCCGCTCGCTTTGTACCTCCGTACTGCTGCTTTACCGGATGCCGGCGGGAGCGGCCTTGGACTTGCCTGGAACGATGGCGTCATCCTGATCCTGATAAACATTGTCTCCGCCATCACGACTTATCTTCCGTTGGTTGACGTCGTGCTGCTTCTGCCACTGATCCTCATCTGCACGCGGGCCGCACGGACGGGCGACATTCAGGTGCATGCAGGGCTCGCGGTCACCGCCTGCGGATTGTTGCTTCTTTCCTGTATTTCGCCGCGACACGCTCTCGGCACCGGCTGGATCAGCTGGCGCTTTCCGATCATGACAGCACTCGTGGCCATGGCGATGGTGTGCCCGTTTGCCAATTTGACGCGCCGGCAGGCGCTGTCGCTGGCGCTGATCATCAACCTTGCGGTCTTCGGCCGAGCCGCCTGGATCGGCTGGAATTGGTGGCTGGCGCAGAAAGATGTCGCGGCTGTCGAGACTGCGCTGAGAAAGATGCCTGCCGGCGCGGCCGTGCTGCCCCTGGGGCATGAACCGGAGACCGCCAGCAGCCTTGCCCATTCCAATCGGCACTTCGCCTGGGGATTGGATACCTTCCGGCATCTGCCGACGCTCGCCGTGCCGTTCTCGCATGCTTTCGTGCCGACGCTCTTCACGGCAAAAGGCAAGCAGCCGCTTTCCGTCCTGCCGCCATGGTCTCATATCGCGGTTCCCGAGGGCAATCTGGTGTCGATCGGCGTACTTTCATGCCCGGCAATGATGCGGGAGTATGAGGGCTTTACGCCCTATCTTTCGGATTGGCGCAGGCGTTTCGATTTCATCCTCGTCGCCAATGCCGATATCCCTGACCGCTACGTCGGCAACTCAATGCCGGCGGGGCTGACGCTTATCGAGGATGCCGGTTTCGCCAAGCTTTATGCGATCGACAAGGTAACGCCGGCGGAGCCTCTCTCGCTCCCGGCCGGTTGCGCCAGGGCGTCTTAGACTTAGCTGCCGATGCCGTGCATGTCCGGCTCTACGAACTGCCGCTCGTCCTGAGCTCGCCAGCAAGCTGTTGTGCCTGTCGTGCAGTGTCTTCATCGCAAATCAACACGTTGCCGAGGCCGGACAGCAGCACGGCTGCGATAGCCTGCGCCTTGTTCCAGCCGCCTGACGCGAAGACGACATTGGGAATGGAGCGCAGAGCTTCCAACTCGGGAGCGATCGCGCACCTGTTTATCGCATGGTCGATCGGCCGCCCGATCTTATCGACGAACTGGCCGAGCACGTCACCACAGGCACCGGCTGCGAGCAATTCCTCAATGTTGATGTTGCGCGGCAAGCCGTAGCGCATCAGCAGCGAACGCTCGGTCATGTCGCCGATGCTGAGCACGATGACGTCATTGGTCTCGATCTGTCGAAAGGCCGATTCAAAAACATCCTGTTGGATGATTGCCGTCCGCGATTCCGGGCTGCCGGCGTAGATCGGCGCAGCAAGATAGGAGCATTCGGCATTGAGCTGGCGAGCAAGGTCGCTCGCAATGTCAAAGGTATTGATTTCGATGCCGTGCGTCAGCCCGCCCATGACCGAATTGACGCAGATATCAGGCCGTTTGAGGGAGGGCATATGACGCACCATCTCGCGGAGCGTCGCTCCCCACCCGACGCCAACGCCGCGGATATTGCCGCCGTTCAGCAACTGGACGAGATAATCGGCGGCCGCCTGGCCGAGCAGGACGGGGATCAGTTCCGCATCCTCCGGCGTCGGTACGATAATTGCCCGATTGAGGTTGAATTCTGCCGCCAGCTGCTGCTCCAGGGCGATACAGGAGGTCAGCCGGGAATTGAGGGTGATCGTCACAAGGCCGGATCGGCGCGCCTCGGCGATGATCTTGTTGACGCGAAGCCTGTTGGTCGAAAGCGCTTCGGCGATTTCACCCTGGGTGCGTCCCTCCATGTAATAGAGCCAGACGACGCGCACCTGCATCTGCTCGTCCGGCAGCGCAACGGGCGCGGAAGAAGCACTTCTGTTCTGTGACATGCAATAATCTGCGCCTCCGTTCGACGCCATGGATCTCAAATCCCCGGCGCTTGTCAATCGCAGGGGCCCGTCGTCGGCCGCTTCACCGCGGTCAGTCGGTTCGCCGGCCGGTCGACTTGCTGAAGGGATGCAAACCTTCCATGCGTACATGGCACGAAATGCGGTCGTGTTCCTGCAGACGCCGATCGCTAGGCACGCTCGCGACGATGTGCTTCCGGCTGTCGTCGATGCGCAGATGCACGTTGTTCTCATCGCCAACGGTTTCGATCAATTCGACATAGGCGTCGAACCGGAGATCATGCGCCGATCCGACCCCGAGGTTGATCGAACCAGGTCTGACGCCGACGAGATCGGTGTCTTTCGGAAGCGCGATGTCGCTGAGGCCGAGTTCATCCAGTTCGATCAGATTCATCGGCGGCGAACCGATGAAGCCGGCAACGAAGACGGTTTCGGGACGGCGATACACCTCGATCGGTGTCCCGATCTGCTCGATTCGGCCGCCGTTCATGACGACGAGCCTGTCGGCGAGGGTCATCGCCTCGAGTTGGTCGTGCGTCACATAGAGGCTGGTCGTCTCGAGCTGCCGCTGCAACCTGCGGATTTCGACGCGCATTTGCACGCGAAGCTTCGCATCCAGATTGGACAACGGTTCGTCAAAGAGGAAGGCGGCTGGATCGCGGACGATGGCGCGGCCCATGGCAACGCGTTGGCGCTGTCCGCCTGAGAGCTGACGAGGGCGGCGCTCGAGGAATTCGCCGATTTCCAGAATGTCGGCGGCGTCAGCGATCCGCCGGTCGATCTCGTGGCGAGGAACGCGGCGGTTCTTGAGTCCATATTCGAGATTCTGCCGAACGGTCATATGAGGATAGAGCGCGTAGTTCTGGAAGACCATCGCAATGTTGCGGTCGGCCGGATCGACACGGCCAACGTCGTTGCCTGATATCCTGAGGTGCCCGGAGCTTATGGCTTCGAGCCCCGCGATCATCCGCAGCAAGGTCGATTTCCCACATCCTGATGGCCCGACCAATACGATCATTTCGCCGTCCGCGACGGTCAGATTGATCCCTTTTACCGCGGGAACCGGTCCGTAATTCTTCCTCAGGTCGATCAGTTCGATAGCGGCCATGGCATCCTTCCTCCTGGATCGTCATACATTTGTAACATGCTATTGACATTTGTAACAAGTGACCCCAACCTTGTTTTATCGCCACTCTGGGAGGGGTTGACCGACGCTCGACGCCCGGTCGGCGAACAAGGCAATGGAGAGGAAAACCAAATGACGGCAATGTCTTCGATAAGGTCCCGCATGGGGCTGACGATCCGGTCATTCGCGGCGGGCGCTGCACTGATGACGCTCGGATTGGCAAATGCGGGCGACGCCAGCGCAGCCGATCGCGTCAAGATCGAATGGTGGAATGCGGCAGGCGGCCGCCTGGCTGAAATCACCAATCAGTTGATTAAGGACTTCAACGCCTCGCAGGACAAATACGAGGTCGTCGGCATCGGCAAAGGCAATTATGAAGAGACCATGGCGGCAATGGTGGCAGCCTACCGCGTCCATCAGCAACCGGTGCTGATCCAGGCGGCCGAGCGCGGCTTTCTGACCATGTACAATTCCGGCGCGATCATTCCGGTGCCGGAGCTGATGGAGAAGGAAGACTACAAGATCGACTGGAACGATTTCGTCGCTCCGGTCGCCGGTTTTTATCTCGTCGACGGCAAGCCGGCGGCAATGCCCTTCAACAGCTCGACGCCGATCTTCTGGTACAATGCCGATCACTTCAAGGCAGCCGGGTTCGACAAGCCGGGCGAGACCTGGCAGGAGCTCGACAAGCAGCTGCGCGCCATCAAGGACAAAGGCGTTTCAAAATGCCAGATGGCGCTTGCGAACGACTTCTACTGGAGCCTGATCGAGAACTATGCCGCGATCCAGGATCAGCCTTACGGCACCAAGGCGAATGGTTTCGGCGGCCTCGACACCGAATTCATCTTCAACAAGAGCCCCTTGCTGGTGGGTCAGGTGACGCGCCTCAAGACGTGGATGGACGCCGGCATCCTGCAGATCGCGGGGCAGGGCCTCTCGCCAGACCAACTGTTCACCTCTGGAACCTGCTCGACCTATGTGGCCTCCACCGCGGCGCATGCCGCCGTCGAGAGCGGCGCGAAATTCAATTGGAGCGCAACGTTCCTGCCGCATGAGGAAGGCGTCGAGCCGAAAAACAGCACCATTGGCGGCGGTGCGCTCTGGGTTCTCAAAGGCAAGACCGAGGAAGAATACGCCGGCGCGGCCGCCTTCCTGAATTTCGTCGCCTCGCCGAAGACGCAGGTCTGGTGGAGCAAGCAGACAGGCTACGTCCCGGTTACGAATGCCGCCTATGAGCAGGCCAAGTCCGAGGGCTACTTCAAGGACCACCCGACCCGCGAGATCGCCATTCTCCAGCTCACGCGCGGCACCCCGACCGATAATTCGCGCGGCTTCCGCTTCGGCAATCATAATCAGGCGATGGCGCTTCTGGTGGAAGAGATCCAGGGTGTGTGGACCGGCCAGAAGACACCACAGCAGGCGCTGGATGCCGCGGCGGCCCGCGGAAACCAGATCCTCCGCCAGTATGAGCAGCTTCATGCAGCAAAGTAGAACCCTGGGAAAGATGGAAGGCGCCGCCCGGCGCCTTCGTATCCCCGATCTTCTGTCGACGGGCCGCTCGGTTGCGCAGCCGTCGGAGGCCGGGTTGAAGTCCGCCCACTTCAGCAAGCCGTGGCTCGCCTTCGGCCTGGTTGCGCCGCAACTGGTGATCCTGCTGTTCTTCTTTTTCATCCCATCCTACAAGGCGCTGTCGCTGGCTTTCGTTCAGGTCGATCCCTTCGGCGGCACGCAGATTTTCGTCGGGCTGGAAAATTTCCACAATCTGTTCACAAGCCCGGAATATCGCGCCAGCGCGCTGTTCACGCTCTGGTTCACCGTCGCACAGAACGCCGCAACGCTTCTGCTTGCCGGGCTCTTTGCCTTCGCGACCGATTTCGTGATCAGAGGTAGGGGGATCTACAAGAGCATCATCCTACTTCCCTATGCGATCGCGCCTGTCATATCGGGCGTGATCTGGGCCTTCCTGTTCAATCCGGCGGTGGGGCCGATCGCGCAGCTTCTGCACGGGTTCGGCTTCGAATGGGATCCGAACCGGCGGCCTTTCGATGCGCAGCTTCTGGTGACCATCGCTTCCGTCTGGAAGAATGTCTGCTACGACTACATCTTTCTCGTCGCCGCATTGCTCGCCGTGCCGGTCTCGATTCTGGAAGCGGCAAAGCTCGACGGCGCAAGACCCGTCCGGCGCTTTTTCACGATTTCGCTTCCGCTGATCTCGCCGACGATCTTCTTCCTCGTGGTGATGAACTTCGTCTACGGCTTGTTTGAAACCTTCGGCATCATCGATGCCGTCACGCGCGGCGGCCCAGCGGGGGCGACGAACAGCCTGGTCTACAAGGTCTATCAGGACGGCTTCGTGCAACTGGATCTCGGCGCGTCGGCCGCCCAGTCGGTGCTTTTGATGCTGATCGCCGTCCTGTTCACCATCGTTCAATTCCGCGCCCTCGAGCGCAAGGTCAATTACCAGGTGTAGTCATGCCCGAACGTCATCTCGGTCTGTCGATCTTCTGCCACGCGATCTTGCTCGTCGGCGCGGTTTTCGTCTGCCTGCCTCTTTATTTTGCCTTCGTCGCCGGGTCGCTCACCTTGCAGGAGGTTCAGCAGGCGCCGTTCCCGGTGGTGCCGGGCAGGCATTTCTTTGAAAACCTGGCAGCGGCCTGGCAACAGGGCGAATTCTCCCAGCTGTTCCTGAATTCGATCATCGTCACCGCCGGCATCGTCATCGGCAAGCTGGCGATCTCGCTGATCGCCGCATTCGGCGTGACCTATTTCCGCTTCCCATTTCGCATGACGGCCTTCTGGCTCATCTTCGTGTCGCTGATGCTTCCGGTCGAGGTCCGCATCATTCCGACCTACGAGGCGGTCGCCGATGCCGCCGGCCCGATCCGCTGGCTGGTCGGGACCGTCGGGCTTTCCGGCGTCGTGGAACGGCTGACAGGATACAGCATCGAAGCCTCGTTGAAATGGAACATGGTCAACAGCTATGCCGGCCTGATCCTGCCGCTGATTGCCTCCGCCTCCGCAACATTCCTGTTCCGACAGTTCTTCCTGACAGTTCCGGATGAACTTTGCGAGGCGGCCAAGCTCGACGGCGCCGGTCCGCTGAAATTTTTCAAGGATATCCTTCTTCCGCTGTCGAGCGCCAACATCGCGGCCTTGTCGATCATCCTGTTCCTCTATGGCTGGAACCAGTATTTGTGGCCGCTGCTCTTCACCACGGACAAAGAGATGGGAACAGCGGTGCTCGGGCTGAAGCAACTCGTTCCGGTCTCCGACTCCGCACCCGCCTGGAACATTGCGATGAGTGCTGCGCTGCTCGTCATGCTTCCGCCGGCAGCCGTCATTCTCTTCATGCAACGCTGGTTCACCAAGGGGCTGGTGGACTCCGGGAAGTAAACGCCGAATCTCAAGGATATTCAGACGATGGTGCATATCATCGGCCACCGCGGTGGCCGCAATCTCTGGCCCGAGAACAGCCTCTCGGGCTTCCGTAAACTTGCGCAAATGCCGGTGGATGGCGTGGAATTCGACATCCACCTGACACGATCGGGAGAAATGCTGGTCATTCATGATCCGACGCTCGATCGCACGACCGATGCGCAGGGCATGGTCGCCGATCTCGGCCCCCGACAACATCGCGAAATCCGTCTCAAGGAAAGCGTTGGGGAAACGATCCCGGCGCTGGAAGAGGTCCTCGCCGTCTTCAAGAACACGCCCCTCGAGCTTCATATCGAGCTGAAGACCCAGGCCGATGGGACGCCTTACGAGGGGCTCGCCGCCACGGCATTTGCCGCCGTCGAGCGGCTTGGTCTTGTGGAGCGCTCGATCCTGACGAGCTTTCATCCCGATGTGCTTGCCGATATTCGCAAGGTCGCTCCTGGAATTCGCATCTTGTCGTCCTTCGACACCAAGTCCGCCGAACGCCTCGGCCTTGCGAGCGGCCTCAGCCTGATGAAGCGATGCTCGGATATCATCGCCGTCGAAAAATCTCTCCTGCAGGCGAAGTGGGACGAGATCACCCAAATTGTGCCGCTGGACCGCCTCGGCGCCTGGGTTCCGAACGAACTGAGCGATCTCGACTATTGGCTTGCCAAACCGATCCGGCAGATCACGACGGACCGTCCGGATCTCGCCTTGCAGGCGCGGGGTTGAGACATGCTCAATAGCCGCATCGATTATCCCGGCATCCCAGGCGCCGTGGACAGCATCGACCTCGTGATCTTCGATTGCGACGGCGTGCTGATCGACAGCGAGCCGATCGCCAGCCGCACACTGGCAGATACGCTCCAGGGCGCAGGCATTGCGATCACCGCAGCCGAGGCGCATGTCAAATTCACCGGAAATTCGGAAAGCATCATCGCCGAGATGTGCCGGCGTGAATACGGGATCATCGACGTCGCCGCGCTGTTCGAGAAATGGCATCTTCACCTGTTCGAGGAATTCGCGCGCTCGCTGACGCCCATTGCCGGCATCGCCGAGGTCGTCAACAGTCTCGACCGCCCTAAATGCGTCGCATCGAACAGCACGATGCGGCGGTTGCGCAACAGCCTGGGCAAACTCGATCTCTGGAGCGCCTTCGGCGAAGACGTGTTCAGCGCCGAATTCGTCTCCCGGCCGAAGCCGGCGCCCGATCTGCTGCTATATTGCGCCGAGCGTTTTCGGGCCCGGCCGGCGAGATGCATCATGATCGACGACAGCGTTCATGGTGTGACGGCGGCAATCGCCGCAGGCATGACGGCCATCGGATTCGTCGATCCGGCCGATCCGAGGCCCGGCCGCCGCGCCGTGCTCGATGCCGCCGGAGCCACCGCCGTTGCGAAAGGGGCAGGGGAGCTTACCGCCATTCTGGAAAATGTCGGAGGGAGGCTGTGAGGCGCCCCGGGCGGTGGGCGCGCTCGGTGCCCAGCCTCCTTGCCATGTCGCCGTGACCGCGTAATGTCAGCCTCCCTGGAGGCGGGACTCTTTCCAGACAACAGACTTCGAAATTCGACCCCAGCCGCTAATCAACCCGATCCTTGGCGATCTGAAACGAGAGACCATGAGCGACACATCTCATACAGCGGAAGCCGGCGCTAAATATGTCATCGGCGTCGATGTCGGCACCGGCAGCGCTCGAGCCGGCCTGTTCGATATGGCCGGCCGCATGCTTGCCTCCGCCAAGCGAAATATCAGCCTGTTTCATGAAGCCGGTTCCATCGTCGAACAATCGAGCAGCGAAATCTGGAGCGCCGTTTGCGCGGCCGTGCGAGAGGCGGTTGCCGCAGCCGGCGTCGACCCGGCTTCCGTGGTCGGGCTCGGATTCGACGCCACCTGCTCGCTCGTCGTCCTCGGCGAAGGCGGCAAGTCGCTTCCCATCGGGCCTTCGGAAGATCCGGACCGGGACATCATCGTCTGGATGGACCATCGCGCCGTCTCGCAGGCGGAGCGCATCAATGCGTTTGGGCATGAGGTGCTGCGTTATGTCGGCGGTCGTATTTCGCCCGAAATGGAAACACCCAAACTTCTCTGGCTCAGGGAAAACCGCCCTGGCGTCTTTGATGCTGCCTGGCAGTTTTTCGATCTTGCGGATTTCCTTACCTGGCGGGCGACTGGCGATCTGTCGCGCTCGACCTGTACAGTCACCTGCAAATGGACCTATCTCGCTCATGAAAAGCGGTGGGACAGCGGTTATTTTCATCAGATCGGTCTCGGCGTGCTGGCAGACGAAGGGTTTGCCCGCATCGGAAAAGTCATTGTCGAGCCCGGTTCGGCACTCGGCCAAGGACTGACTGCGGCAGCGGCGAAGGAGCTCGGCCTGACGCCGGGCACGGCCGTAGCAGCCGGGCTGATCGATGCCCATGCCGGCGGTGTCGGAACCGTCGGTGCCGATCCGGAAGCAAATCTTGCTTATGTTTTCGGGACCTCTTCCTGCACGATGACGTCGACGGCAGAACCGTCTTTCGTGCCCGGTGTCTGGGGACCTTACTATTCGGCGATGGTGCCGGGCCTGTGGCTGAACGAAGGCGGCCAGAGTGCCGCCGGCGCGGCGATAGACCACCTCCTCTCCTTCCACCCGGCGGCCGGCGAGGCGAAGGAGCTTGCAAAGAGCGCCGGTATTGCTCTGCCGGTCTTGCTTGCCGACATGGCCACCCGCAAGGCGGGGCGTTCTTCCGGCGCCGTCAAGCTGGTGGCCGGGCTGCACGTCGTACCCGAATTCCTCGGCAACCGTGCGCCCTTTGCTGATCCGCATGCCCGCGCGGTCATTGTCGGTCTCGGCATGGAGCGGGATGTCGACAACCTGGTCGCGCTTTATATCGCGGGGCTTTGCGGCATTGGCTACGGCCTCAGGCAGATCATCGAAACGCAGGGCGAGGCGGGGGTGACCATCGAGAACATCGTCATCAGCGGCGGGGCCGGCCAGCACGATTTCGTCCGCCAATTGCTCGCCGATGCGAGCGGCAAGCCGGTGGTGGCGACGAAGGCCGAGGAGCCGGTATTGCTGGGAGCGGCCATTCTCGGAGCCGTCGCCGGCCGGCAGTTTGCGGATGTCCGAGCAGCGATGAGCGAACTCACCCGGGCGGAAACACGGTTTCAGCCATCGGGGGGCGAAATTTCCAATCTCCACCGCAAGCGTTACCAGGCGTTCAAGGAGCTTCAGACGTTGGCGCGCAAGCTTCGCAGCGATGGCTGACATCGCTGTGCGACAAATGCCGCGGGCTAATTATTGATGGCGATGATCGCCCAATGGCTCTCCTCGCAGGCGTTGTCGTCGCAGACTGCACCCATCCAGGCGGCGCCATTTGCGAGCATCACTCCTTCGCTGCTGACGAAGAGATCCTCATACTGCTGGCGGCCGACAGCGCGGCGGGTCTCCTGGGTCACCAGATCGTCGAAATTCTCGATGAAATCCTCGGCGTTTTCGACATCATAGGTTTCGCCATCTGCCTTTACGCTCAGCGGATATTCGGCAAGGCCTGCGATGGTTTCTGCATCGCCGGCGCGCATCGCCTGGACGAGTTGGCGCAGCGGCCGGTCGAACCCGGCGGCATCGCCGTGCAATTCCTCGATGCGGTTATAGACCTCACTATCCGACTGCGCGGCGGCGCGGCCGGTGAAGGACGTCGTTGCCAGGAGCATCGCTCCCGTCAGGAGAAGGGCGGCAGATGGACGCAATATGGAAGACTCCCGGCAAATGATTTTGCGCGGCATTATGCAATCTGCATCCGGTGTCCGCCTATCCAATTCTGGTGCAGCGCCGGCCTTTCCCGTATAAAAATCTGCCTGGACCTGCTTGACGGCCCGATCGGATTGTCGCATAAAGCTCGCGAACCGTACCGTACGGTACGTATAGGGAGCCTTGACCGTGTCCGTCGATACTGCAGAGCCGAACGAATTTTCGTCGCGCCAGAACGCCGTTCTGGAGCAGGCGCTGCGGCTGCTCGTTGATGGCGGCGAGAAGGCGCTGACGACCTCCGGTGTTGCGCGCGCCGCCAATTGCTCCAAGGAAAGCCTCTACAAGTGGTTCGGCGATCGCGACGGCCTCTTGTCGGCGATGATCGCCTATCAGGCGAGCAAGGTGCGCACCTTCGAGCGCAACGGCGAACGGCTGACGGCGACGAGCCTGCACGATCATGTCGTCATCTTCGCGCGGGACCTGCTGGAGGTGCTCGCCGGCGACGTCTCGCTGGCGCTGAACCGGCTTGCCATTGGCCAGTCGCACCGCGACGGCTCGAAACTCGGCAAGCTTTTGCTCGAACGCGGCCGCCGCCAGATCGACCGGCGCGCCATGGCGCTGATCGACGCCGGAAAGAGGGCAGGGCTGCTGCGGTTTTCCGATGCGGACGAAGCCTATCATACGCTTTACGGCCTTGTCGTTTCCGACCTGCATGTGCGCATGCTGCTCGGCGAACCCGGCCTCAAGGATACCGCGCGCCAGGCGGAGAGGGCGGTCACCGCCTTCCTCCGGCTCTACGGCACGGACAAGGTTCTGGCGGAGATGCCGGCTCTCGGCTGATTTCGCCTTAATGACAGTCAACAGGACAAGCACAAGGGAAGGAACTTCAAATGCGCGTCTATTACGATCGTGATGCCGATCTCAACCTCATCAAGGCCAAGAAGGTCGCCGTCATCGGCTACGGCTCGCAGGGCCGCGCCCATGCGCTGAACCTCAAGGACAGCGGCGCCCAGAACCTCGCCATCGCGCTGAAGGCCGGTTCGCCCACGGTCAAGAAGGCCGAGGCCGATGGCTTCAAGGTCATAACCGTCGCAGAAGCCGCCGGCTGGGCCGACCTGATGATGATGGCAACGCCGGACGAACTGCAGGCCGACATCTACAAGTCGGACATCGCGCCGAACATCCGCGACGGCGCCGCCATCGCTTTCGCCCACGGCCTCAACGTTCACTTCGGCCTGATCGAGCCGAAGGCTTCGGTCGACGTCGTCATGATCGCCCCGAAGGGCCCGGGCCACACGGTTCGCGGCGAATACCAGAAGGGCGGCGGCGTTCCCTGCCTCGTCGCCGTTCATCAGAACGCCTCCGGCAACGCTCTTGAACTCGCTCTCTCCTACGCCTGCGGCGTCGGCGGCGGCCGTTCCGGCATCATCGAAACCAACTTCCGCGAAGAGTGTGAAACCGACCTCTTCGGCGAACAGGTCGTTCTCTGCGGCGGTCTCGTCGAGCTCATCCGCGCCGGTTTCGAAACGCTGGTTGAAGCCGGTTACGCGCCTGAAATGGCCTATTTCGAGTGCCTGCATGAAGTGAAGCTGATCGTCGACCTGATCTATGAAGGCGGCATCGCCAACATGAACTACTCGATCTCCAACACGGCCGAGTGGGGCGAATACGTCACCGGTCCGCGCATCATCACCGAAGAAACCAAGGCTGAGATGAAGCGCGTGCTCAAGGACATCCAGACCGGCAAGTTCACCTCCGAGTGGATGCAGGAATACCGGTCGGGCGCCGCCCGCTTCAAGGGCATCCGCCGCAACAACGACAGCCATCAGATCGAGGAAGTCGGCGCCAAGCTGCGCGGCATGATGCCCTGGATCGGCAAGAACAAGCTGGTCGACAAGTCGGTCAACTAAGCTGTTTCAGCAAGGCCGGAGTGAAAGCTTCAGCCTGCAAACTGCTGATAACCCCCGGCTGAGCTGGGGGTTATCTGATTCATTGCGACATGCTGAAGAAAGCTGCTCCCGAACCAGGAGCGAGCTGCGGTTTGTTGGGAACGGAACTGGAGTTGGTCGGTTAGTGGAATCTATTCGATCTGCTTCAGGGACCAGATGCCTAAGGCCGGAATTCTTACCTTTCATCGCTGCATAAATTACGGCTCCTATTGGCAGGCACGCTGTCTGGCCGAAGGCCTTGCGTCCATGGGAGTGGAAGCCGTTCTTCTGGAACATGTGTCCGATCGCGTGAACCGCGCGGAATGGCGATGCGCGCTGCAACCGCTGCTTCCTGCCGCAACGCCAAAGGAAGACTACCCGCTCTACAAAGCGAAGATCCGGAAATTCCTTCACTCGTTTGCCAGCCTACCTCTTTCATCGCCTTTTCCCTTGGAGAACCCAGCGGCGATGGACGACTATTCGCTCATCGTCGTCGGCAGCGACGAGGTGTGGAACCTTCGCCATCCCTGGTATGGCGGGTATCCGCTGTTTTATGGAGAGGGCCTGCGATGCGGGCGTCTTGTCTCCTATGCCGCGACGTTTGGAAGTCTGGCGTCGTCGGAGCGGCTGGAGGGTTGGGCGGAAAAGCTGCGTAAGTTCTCTCATATTTGGTTCGGGACCTCCATTCGGACCGGATCATCCGCGAGACATTGGGACTGGAGCCCGAACTCGTTCTCGACCCGTGCCTGCAATTTCCGCAGACGATGAAGGCGAGCGGGGATGACGGGGAGGTGGCAGCGTATATAGCCGTCTACGGGCACAGTTTTCCCGTGTGGTTTCAGGACGCAGTGCGCCGATGGGCACGAGACCGGGGTCATCCGCTTGTCAGCATCGGCTATCGGAACGATTGGGCCGACGAACAATGGATTGATGCCGGCCCGGAGGACTTCGCCAGCTTCATTTCCAAAGCAAAGGCTGTCGTAACGAACTTCTTTCATGGATGCGTGTTCTCGCTCGTCAACGACAAGCCATTTGCATGTGTGCTCTCCGATTACCGCTCCAACAAGCTTCGCGATCTAACGCGGCTCGTCCGAGCCGAACATCATGTGCTGACCGAAGATACGACGCTCTCGCATCTGGATGTTATCCTCGGTAACCCACTTCCTATGGGCATTTCGCAGCGCATATCTTCGCTGCGCGATACATCCAACGTCTATCTCAGCCATGCCTTGCAATAGCTCCGCTCGACAGAATCGGCTCACGCCGGGCATCGCTCCCAAGGATATTGCAGGCGCCGGCTTCTGCATCGGCTGCGGCTCCTGTGCCGCAAGGTCAGCGCGACTTGATGTGCGCATGGAACTCGACCGGTACGGGCAGATGAAGCCGACAGGCCCGACGACTTGGTTGCGGGGCCGTGATGAAGAATTTGCGCGAATTTGCCCGTTTTCGCCGGTGGCCCGGGACGAGGACGAATTGGTAGCCGAATATTTTGCCGGTGCGAGAAACCGAGACCCTCTGCTGGGCCGTTTCGAGGCTGCCTTTGTCGGCCATGTCGAGGAAGGGGAATATCGTTCGAGTGGCAGTTCCGGCGGCATGGTCACCTGGGTGGCGGCGGAATTGCTGCGCCTGGGGCTTGTCGACGGTGTTGCTCACGTCAAGGCGAGCGATGATCCGCAATCGGAAGGGCGCCTGTTTCATTATTCGCTGTCACGTAATCTGCAGGAACTTCAGGCCGGCGCTAAATCCCGATATTATCCCGTCGAGCTTTCCGGCGTGCTTCAGTCCATTCGCGAGGCGCCCGGCCGGTACGCCGTGGTTGGCATTCCCTGTTTCATCAAGGCGGTGCGACTGGCCTGTGCCAATGACCCGATATTGAAGGAGCGAATTGCCTTCACGCTTGGGCTGTTTTGCGGCCATATGAAAAGCGCGCGCATGGCCGAGAGCTTCGCATGGCAGATGGGGCAGGACATCAGCAGGGTTAAACGGCTCGACTACAGGAAGAAAGCCCAGGATCGGCCTGCGAATTGGTATCGGGCTGAGTTGACCCTCGAAAACGGAGAGACGTGCGCCCAAGACTGGTGGCATCTGGCCGATGGGGACTGGGGCGCGGGCTTTTTTCAGAATTCCGCCTGCAATTTCTGCGACGACGTCGTTGCGGAAACGGCCGATATCGCTTTCGGGGATGCCTGGAAGGAGCCCTATTCCTCTGATGGAAGAGGAACGAACGTGATGATCGTCCGCTCAACAGCACTTCTGGATGCGATAGATGCGGGGATCGCTGACAAGAGGATCGTACTGTCTTCAGTGGATTCCGACTTCGTTATCGCCACCCAGGCCGCCGGATTCCGCCAGCGTCGCGAGGGCCTCGCATTCCGCTTGACCTGGCCTCGCATGGGTATGCGCCCGCGTAAACGCGTCCGTGCCGGCAGCCCGAACCTGTCTCGGCAGCGCATGGCGGTCTACATCATGCGCTATGGGATCAGTTTCTGGAGTCATCGCGTCTTTTCGATCGCCGTTTTCCTGCATAGCCCCGGACTTTACATTCTGTGGGCTCGTGCTGCCCTGGCATGCTATCAGGGCGTCGCTTATTCCCGGGGACCGATCGGCAAGATAGCCCAGAGCCTGGGTTTAGCCGGCTCCGAGGGACGCACGTGATTCAAGCCCCAGCAGTCGGGCTGCCGACTTGGCAACGCGCGACACATATCCGCTATCCCTGTGCGGCGCGTAACGGTCGACCATTTCTTCGCAGAAGCCGGCGAATTCTTCGGGCACCAGGGGTGCACTGGTATGGTGCGGCGCGATACCTCGATGCTCCGGAGTGAAGCAGAATGTCACCGTTACGTCAAAATCTTCGAGGGCCCGCATCTGTCGGTCGAACCAATCGAGGGCATTGGGCCGGAATCGGTCTGCCCAGGAAAGCCCGGTACGCACAGATTTCACGCCCAGCCGCCTCATCCAGGCAGCGGCCTCATCCAGCCGCGGATCTTCGAAATGGAACCATTGCACCAGTCCGAAATCCGGCGTGTGTTTGGCAAACTCCTCAAGCGCCGGTTTCGGCGTTCCGTCTTCGCGCAAAATGCCCATATAGTAGTGTCGATAGTAGGAGGAGCCTTCGGCTTCGCGATGACGCGTTGTTGCCTCCCATGATCGTGGGAGGTCGTAGAGGCTGTACCATTGGCAGCGCTCGACTTTGCCCTTGAGCAACTCGGCAGTTCGTTGGAGACCCCACAACTGCACTTCCTCCGCGCCGAAGGTCGAGACGCCCACTTCGCTGACCCAGATCGGCAGATCGGTGACGGCGCGTATTTCGTTGATTTTCTCCGGCCAGTCATGAATCTGCCAGAGGTTCCAGTCGAGCGGGAAACCATGCAGCGCGACGGCATTAAGGTGATCGAGCACACCGTAATTCTTCATGCGGCTGATGAAGAAGGGGTCTATCGGAGATATTCCGCCGAGCACCTTCGTCAGTTCCGGATTCTTGGCTGCGATAGCATCGGCCGCCAGGATTGCCATTTGCGCAAACAGGCTCCATTCGGGATCGATCTCAGGATCCCAGTGCGATTTGTTGTTCGGCTCGTTCCAGATCATTGCAGCTTCGATCATTTGACTTCCCCGGGCAGGATTTAACGAACGGGTTATAAGGTCACTTCGTTGAGCGTCATCACTTTTGCACCCCAGTCGCCGATCACAACCGTCGTGACGGAGGCGGGCGCGATATCAAATCTCGGCCAAGCATCGAGCGGCAGTCCCAGAACATGACAGACCGCCGCCTTGATCACATCGGCATGAGACACCAGAGCTATTCGCTTCCCATTCCCGCAGCTGGTAAGGCTCTCCATGAGGCTGAAAATCCGAGCCTGGATGTCCAGCATGGTCTCGCCTCCGGGCGTGCGGGTGAGGCTGCGTGTGGTATTCCAGCGGCGCCACAGGGGATCGTCGTTGAGAACGTCGAACGTCTTTCCGGACCAATTGCCGAAATTCACCTCGTCCAAAGCATCGTCCGTTTGCGGTAGAGACAGGCCACAGGCCGATGCGATACCTTCTGCCGTCTCCCGTGTTCGTTCGCGCGGGCTGGTGTAGATCTCATTGATGTCCTCGCGCCGCAGCCTCTGCCCGAGACGCTGAACTTGCGAGCGGCCGGCTTCGCCAAGCGAAATACCGGCTGTACGGCCCGCCAGGAAATTCCCGACATTGTCGTGCGCGGCGTGACGCACCAGGAAGAACGTTGCCGTCATTCCGCGGCTCCGCGCAGAACATCCTCCTGGTCATCGATGAAGTTCTGCGTTCGGCGGCGGGCCTCGTAATCGGTGAACTGCTGCGGCGGCGATTTCATGAAATAGCTCGACGGCCCTGTCAGAGCTCCGCCTAGGCCTCGGTCGAGGGCCAGTTTGGCGCAGCGTATTGCATCGATGACCACGCCGGCGGAATTGGGCGAGTCCCACACCTCAAGCTTGAGCTCTGCATTGAGCGGCACGCCCCCGAAAGTGGTACCCTCGAGCCGAATATAGGCCCATTTCCTATCGGTGAGCCACGGAACATGGTCACTCGGCCCGACATGTACATCGTCTGCAGGAAGCGGAATGTCCAATTGGCTGGTGACCGACTGGGTCTTGGAGATTTTCTTTGATTCCAGCCGCTCGCGCTCGAGCATATTGAGAAAATCGGTGTTTCCGCCGAAATTGAGCTGGTAGGTCCGATCTACACGGACGCCCCGTTCGCGGAAGAGATTGACGAGCATTCTGTGGACGATGGTCGCCCCCACCTGGCTCTTGATGTCGTCGCCGATGATCGGCAGCTTTCGGGCGGCGAACTTCTGCTGCCATTCCGGTTTGGAGGCTATGAAGACCGGAATGCAATTGATAAAGGCGCAACCTGCCGCGAGCGCCTGTTCGGCGTACCACTTCGTTGCTTCTTCCGAGCCAACGGGAAGATACGAAACCAGCACGTCCGTGCGGGTTTGCCTGAGGATTTCCGCCACGTCCGCTGAAGGCTCCGTCGATTCCTCGATCCGATCCTTAAGATATCTCCCTATCCCATCCATCGTTCTGCCGCGATTCACCTCGACCCCGAGCGGAGCGACATCTGCGAAACGTTGCGTGTTGTTTGGCTCGGCGTAGATCGCTTCCGCGACATCGCGCCCTACCTTTGAAGCCGCGACATCGAAGGCTGCGGATATCTCAATATCGTGCACGTGATATCCACCGAGATCAATGTGCATGAGGCCTGGAACCGGCTCGTTTTCCCGGGCGTTATCATAGTAGGTAAGTCCTTGAACCAATGACGAGGCGCAATTGCCAACTCCCACCAATCCAACGCGAATGGATTTCGAACGCATGGTTCCCTCCAGGGGCTGCTTGCCGAGGCATCTACAAAGCTAACAAGCGGGAGCCGCCACGGTTCCCGGCCCTCCCGATTATTTCAATCACGTCTGGCGGTCGTCGAGTTCGGGCAGGCATTGCCGCAAAGAGGAGGACCGGATGCTGGTCTATGGCGATGTCGAGCACATCGAGAACGCAGCTGCAGTACGCGCATCGATTTCCAAAATGATGATGGCGTGCATCGACATGCAGCCGAGCCGGCAGCGCCACGAAGCCCTGGTTCGTGCATTCATCCTGACTGGGGAACTGGTTCAGGGACTGGCCGATCAGGAATTCGGGAGAAAGGGCGCGGACGATATGTCCGTGTCTCAGGACGCAGGCGCGAAACTTCTGCGCATGCAGGCACGGGCGATCATGCGATCGTGGCGAAACGGTTTTGCCGGCAGTCTGTCCTTTCCAGAGGATTGGCGAGCCAAACTCGATTGTCTTGCCAGTGCCGATCCGGTGCGGACGAAACGCGCAGAGGGCTACGCTTTTTATGCTGTGTATCCCGAGAGCTATATCGAGTCGGCTTCGATCTCCAATTTGACGCCTAAGACAGTCGTCATCGGGATACGAAGCATAGGAACCGGACTCGCGGCCCTGGTTTCTGCAGCCTTGGGTGCCGAGCCGGCTTATTCGTTGCGCCCGACTGGCCACCCCTTCGAGCGGCGTGTACGTGTCGCACCGGCTCTATCGAAGCGCATTCTTGCCGACCCTGAAACCGATTTTGCCATCGTCGATGAGGGGCCGGGGCTATCGGGGAGCTCGTTCGGTTGCGTTGCGGACTGGTTGCAGGAGAACGGCGTGGCGTCTGGCCGGCTTCATTTTTTCCCGAGCCACACGGGTGAACCGGGCCCGCATGCAAGCGAGCCCCATCGGACCCGTTGGCGAGATCGGCCACGCCATGTCGTCAGCTTCGACGATCTTGTCCTCAAGCCCCAAGATCCGAAACACCGTCTGCAGACATGGGCGGCCGATGTTGTCGGAGTTGCGCGTTCATCGTGGCGGGACCTGTCCGGTGGCGCTTGGCGCGGGGTTCGGTATCGCGATCCTTCACATTGGCCGCCGAGCTACATGCAGATGGAAAAACGCAAATTCCTGATGGAGGCCGAAGGACGGGCCTGGCATGTCAAGTTTGCCGGACTCTGCGGGAGCGACGTCGACAAGGCCAGAAGAGGCTCTTTGCTGAGCGAAGCCGGCTTTATCCCGAAGATTGCCGGCACCTGTTACGGATTTCTCATCGACGAGTGGCTGGATGGAACGCCCCTCGACCATAGCGGCGTCAGCAGGCGCGACATCGTGGATCACCTCGGACGTTATCTCGGTTTTCGTGCCCGTCACCTCCCGGCACGAAGCGGCGGCGCCTCGATCCAGAAACTGTATGAGATGGCCACTCACAATATTGCGGAAGCGGCAGGATCGGACACGGCAGAAAATTTGAGGTGCCTGACAGGCACGCCCGGGCGGCTAGCCGGACGATTGCGGCCGGTCGACACGGACAACCGGCTTCACCCCTGGGAATGGCTGACGACCACCGCCGGGCGGCGCATCGTGAAGACGGATGCGCTCGATCACAATGCGGCCCACGATCTGATCGGGTGCCAGGACATTGCCTGGGACGTCGTGGGTGCCTGCGTGGAATTCGAACTCTCGAGCAAGGAGCGTGATCGTCTTGTCGATCTCGTCGGTCGGGAAGGGGACTGCGATCTCAGCGACGACGTGCTCAGGTTTTTTGAGCCCTGCTATCTCGGTTTTCAGATAGGCCTGTGGTCGCAGGCCAGGGCCAGCGTCGATGGCGCGGAGGCAGAGCGCATTGAAAATACCATCAAACGTTACCTGGACCGCCTGCCGCCAATGATTGGACCATGACTGCGGCGATCTGGCAGTTTATCAGCAAATGACGGAGGCGGTTCCGCCATCGGGTGGCGAGTTCCATGTTCCACCAGATAAACTTCACGTTCCGGATTGGCACGAATGACAAACCCGGCGCTTCTCAGCATCGCTTCGACCGCCGCCTTGTTCGGAATGAACCAATTGGTCGGGTCGCCAGCGTAACGTTGTTCCACGAAATACACTTTGGGAAAGCCGCGCTGCTCAAATATTGTCGTGTTGAAGAAGTCGTAGTTTTCGCTGAGTGCCGCGACTTCCTCTTCACCGCGCTGCATGCATTGAAACAGCATCTGGCCGCCGACAACATGCTCATGCAGAAGGTCGAGCGCCAGCAGCGGATGCCGCAGGTGATAAAGGACACCCATGAAAAGGACCAGGTCAAATCTCTCCTTCAGTTTTTCCACCTCGTACACCGACATCAGCTTGAACTCGATATCCTCACCTGTCTGTCTGGCTGCGAACTCGGCTTGCCTGAGGTAATGCGGGTCGGAATCGATTCCGACGACCCGTCCGGCATTTCTTCTTTTCATTTCAAGTGAATAGAACCCGGCGTTGCAGCCGATGTCGAGAACGCTGCACCCCCGGAGATCTTCAGGCACAACCTGCTGAAAGTGGGCCCATTTGAAGGAGGGGTTAGTCACCAAGGAAATGATCAGGTGCTGTCTGAACGCCGTTAATTCGCAGGTTGTGAAACCATGGCCTCAGGGCTGCGATGTCGCTTTCCAGTCGAGCCTTCTCGTTCATTCCGTGCTCCGATCCGCAGCGTCGATCATTGCTTCGACTGTGCCGCCGAGATGTGTGTTCGGTTACGTTTGAATTTTCTGATCGCCGACCGTATCTGCTCGACGGACCGGGGGCCGATCCCCGGGAGTTGGAGGAGTTCAGCGTTCTTCATATCTGCCAATTGGCTCATTCGGTGAATTCCGCTTCTGCCGAGCGAACGGGCGATCCATCCAGCGAGACAGGTGGTCAATAAGGGATCTTCGGTATCTCCCCCTCCAATCTTCGTCCGCTTTTGAGATACCTGCGGCATGTTCAGCTTTGGCCGGCTTCTTCAGATGTGGTCGAACCCTCTTGATGGTTTTCGGTTCCCGCTGAAGAGAAAAACCCGTCAATTCTGTGCGACATTGTCCTTGTCGGCTCACACAAAGATTTCTGGACGGTGAAACTAATCATCAGAATTGTTCGACGGATTGGTATTGGGCGGCATATCTCCCGGACGGATGATGCGCGAATAACCGGTGTCGGGCGCCGGCTCCACCATCTCGGCGTCGCCGACGGGAGGGGGCCTGAGTTCGCCGTTGCATTCGTCCAGTTTCTTGGAGAGATCTTGGTGGTCATCCGCTGAACCGCGGCTCTGGTTTGGCTGTGACGGGGCGACGCATTTGTCAGGCGGCGCCTGCGCGTTCGCCTGGAGCGGTAGGGGAAGGATCGCCACGGCGAGCGACAGCGCGCTTAGGAGTCGTTTGAACTCCCGGGATGTGGTCGGCATGCCTGAAACCTCCGTTTGTAGTTTATCCAGATGTCATCTCAGTCCTTCTTTCGAATTAGGCCTCCACCAAGTCCTTAGGGGCCGGCCGCAGGGGCAATCTGCATCGGCCCAGGCTGAAACTTGTCCGGCAGTCCGGAAAGTGGTTTTTGGCCGGTCAAGCGCTCGTCGACCGAGGCCTGGTGTCCCTGGGTTTGGGCGGTGGAATTCGTCGGTTCCGTTCCGATGCCGGGGTTCGAAGCGAAGGTCGGCGCTGTTTTCGAATTCGTCGAGCCTTGTGGATTCCCCGATAGCTGATCGGTGCCAATTGGCTGCGGCGTGACTTTGCCGTCGGATGAAGCGACGCGCCAAACGGTGTTGCCGGCATCATCTGCAACAAGCAGCGCTCCCGTCCCATCGATCCCCACTCCGACCGGCCGCCCCTTTGCCTGATCGCCCTGGATAAAGCCAGTGACGACGTCCTGGGCCTTGCCAGATGGCTTGCCATTCTGGAACGGTACGAAGACTACTTTGTAGCCATTGAAGCTATTCCGGTTCCAGCTGCCGTGCTCGCCGATGAAGGCGCCGTTGGCGTATGCGGCTGGCAGCGCGGAATTCATCGAGAAGGTCAATCCGAGCGCGGCAACATGGCTGGACAGGGCGTAGTCCGGTCGGATTGCCTTTTCGATCATATCGGTTCGGGGCGGATGAACGCGAGCGTCGACGTGATTGCCGTAGTAGCTCCACGGCCAGCCGTAGAAGGCGCCGTCCTCCACAGAGGTCATATAGTCGGGAACGAGGTTTGGGCCGAGCTCGTCGCGCTCATTGACGACAACCCAGAGCGCCCCCGTTTCGGGATTGAAGGTGAGACCGTTCGGATTGCGCAGACCGGAGGCGAAAACGCGGGCGGCGCCGGTTTGCCGGTCGACCTGCCAGACCGCTGCACGGCCTTTCTCTGCCTCCAGCCCGTTCTCGACGATGTTGGAATTCGAACCGACCGAGACATAGAGCGTCAGGCCGTCGGGGCTGAGGGCCAGATCCTTTGTCCAATGATGATTGATCGGGCCGCCGGGAAGCGGCGTCAGGATTTTCGGCTGCGCGGTGATGTCGTTCCGGCCGAGTTCGTAAGGGTAGGCAAGGATGGCGCTCGTCGTGGCGACGTAAAGCGTATTGTTTATCCAGGCAAGGCCGAAGGGAGAATCGAGCTTCTTCAGCAGGTCATGGCGTTCATCGACGGTGCCGTTGCGATTGGTGTCACGCAGCAGCGTAATGATATTGCTCTCTTTCTGTTCACCGCTGCCGCCGTGGGCGATAGACATGATCCAGCCGCGGATGAGATCCTTCGGCCGCGAGGTCGGTTCGCCGGTCGGGCCGCGGGACTGGACGACGAGCACGTCGCCGTTGGGCAGGGTATGGACCGTGCGCGGATTGGCAAGGCCCTTCGCATAGGCAGTGACCTTCAAGCCATCGGGAACGGCAGGCGTCTCTCCTTCCTTCCAGTCGACCACTTCCGCGACCTTCAGATCAGATATCAGGGAGGAAGACGGCTCAGGCAGAACCGGGTTCGGGCCGATCTGCTGCGACAGATCGAATTCGGCCTCCTGCGCCGACGTGCCGAATCCGAAGAAAAGCAACAGAACCGACGGGCCGAGAATGAGGGACCTCATCATCATATCCTCCAGGCCAATCTGGCATATTTGCGGGCAGAAACAGCGACTGCCACCAGGCAAAGCGCTGATGTAACGGCCGAGAGCGTCAGCCCATAGGGAACCACGGCAGTCCATCCGTCGCCGGCATGGACAAGGCTGTTCAGGAAGGCGAGGACGAGGATGATCAGGTAGAGAAGCACAGACGGAAAAGCCGACCGCAGCGGACGGGTGCGGGGCCGCGCAAGGTCAATCAAGCCAGCCAGGATCGCAATCGCGCCGAACACCAGGCCGGCGCACAACAGCCAGGCGGAGAAGTTCTGCCACATGAGGTTGTTGCTCTGCCAGAAGGCGATATCGGTCGCGAGCGCAAGCGTGAAGCAGACGAAAGGGAACGGGACGAAGAGCGACTGTATCGGATAGGCGGTCGCGTCCCGATCGTTGGGGGAAAGTATAGCCATGGCATGCTCCGAGCGGCAAGAGCGCAGATATGCGATCCAACCGTGGAGGCAGCGGATAGTTCCGTTGCGGCGGCACCGGTTTGTCGATCGCCTCCTCGGCGAAATCGCGGAATTGCGGCGGCCGCCTTTCGCGTTGCACTACCGGAATGACAATGTTTGGAGGCCCCTCTGTCGGTCATGCCTGCGACAGGCGGAGGAATGAAGGAGGGGCAGCGTTTTCGCCTGAAAGGGCGACGGTGCCAAGACTGCCGCCGAACACGGGGACGAAGCGCCGACCTTTATCGTTGCGCACTCACGATGAGCCAGCGGGTCGGCTTGCCGTCATATCCGCCGCCGTCGCTTTCCTCGACGGCGAGGTTGCGCCAGCCGCCTGCCCTCAGAAGCGCCGACAGCCAATCGGCGGATGGATAGTTGTAATAGCGCCCGAAGCCATCATGCCCTTCGGCTTCTCCCGACTTGAAGCTTGCGTGGAGGATGCCGCCGGTTCTGAGCGCGCGGTGAATACGGGCGAAGATGTCGGGCAGGGCCGATCTCGGGACATGAAGGAGACTCGCTTCGGCCCAGACGCCGTCGAACGCGGCCTGGGCGTTGAGATCCTCAAACAGCATGACCTTGACCTTCCTGCCGATTCGCGCCTCGGCCTGTGCTGCGAGTTCGGGTGAGCCGTCGGTTGGCGTCACGTCAAAGCCTTGAGAGAGCATGTAGGCGCTGTCCTGGCCGCCGCCGCAGCCAAGTTCGAGGATCGCGGCTCCCGGCGCAAGTCGGGCAAGAAAGGCGTCGAGCTTCTGTTTCGGCAGGCTGCGCGCGCGGTTGGCGTATATCTCTGCGTTGTTGTCGTAGAAGGCGGAGGTGCTGTTATGGGGCATGGGGGGTGGCCGGTCCGGGTCGTCGGTTGGATTGGAGATGTCTTTCGGCAAGTCGGTCGGCGCCGATGATGTCGATGACGAGTATGCCGTCGGGTATTTCCCGGTAGAAGGCGACGTGGCGCATGTGGAGGAGGCGGCGAAGGCCGGCGCCGAGCGCGTCACACTCGTCGCCCATGGAGGGCACGCGCGAAAGAAGTATGAAAATCCGGTCCCAGTCGAGAAGGTAGGCATCCGCCTGCGCCTCGCCGAAATGCAGATTGGCATACTCGTCAATGCCTGACAGTACGGCGTCGGCCGTTCGGGTCAGCCTATAGGTTGATGTCACGCAGCTTCACCTTCGTTTCCAACAGGATATCGTGAATGCGCCGGTCGCTGATACCGCTCTCCTCGGCCTGCCTCAGGATCTCGCGCAGTTCGTCGTCGTCGAGCTTACGGTGGTCCTGGTCCTTCACGATCAGCTCCGCCACGAATGCGTCGGCGCTGTCGTATCTGCCGCTTGCGACACAGCGCGAGATGTAATCCGCCAGATTATTCGGAAGCGAGATCGTCATTTTCGCCATTGAATTCGCTGCCGTCCGTGCGTGCCGGTTCAGCCGTCCCTGATGCCCGTTACCATTCCCGACCGTTGATAGAAGCGTTGGCACCCGCAGTCGAGCGCTTGGGTCACATGATGGTCAGTCTTCTTAGCGCTGTAGACGGCGCGTTCGAGATCCTTGACACGGGCGTCGCAAGTCAGGATGCCGGCATCGTGGCGCTCGTGGTCGCGTAAACGATCGTATTGGCGTCAGCCCGACTGCTTTGAAGGCGAGGCCGAGAGCGGCGCCTATCATGCCAGTGTTGGCGCCGCCGTTCGCGTGGAAAGCCTGACGTTCAGACCGGGATGAGGCGCGTCCAGCCGTGCTCATCGTTCGTTACGCCCTTCTGCAGACTGACGAGCTGCTGGCGCAGTTCGCTGGTCAGCTTGCCGGTCTGTCCGTCTCCGACCAGAAACTCGCCGCCGGCATGTCGAACCAGGCCGATGCCCGCCAGGACTGCGGCAGTGCCGCAAGCGAAGGCTTCGACGAGCCTGCCACTGGCGGCATCCTCTTGCCATTCCGCGAAGGAGTAGGGACGCTGCTCCACGCGCAAGCCCCTTTCTTCGGCGAGCACGATGACGGAAGCCCGGGTGATGCCCGGCAGGATCGTGCCGCCAAGGGGCGGGGTCACCATCGATCCATCATTCATCACGAAGAAGACGTTCATGCCGCCGAGTTCTTCGACCCAGCGATGCTCCGCGGCATCGAGGAAGACGACCTGATCGCAACCCCTCTTCGCGGCTTCCGCTTGCGCCACCAGGCTGGCAGCGTAATTTCCGCCGCATTTTGCAGCGCCGGTGCCGCCGTTGGCTGCACGGGTGTATTCGGTCTCGACCCACAGGGAGACGGCCTTCGCGCCGCCCTTGAAGTAGGCGCCGACCGGAGAGGCGATGATGCAGAAGACATATTCCTGAGCCGGACGAACGCCGAGAAACGCCTCGTTGGCGAACATGAAGGGGCGGAGGTAAAGGCTGGCGTCGCCGGACGGAATCCAGGCCTTGTCGACGCGGACCAGTGCTTCGACCGCCTTCAAAAAGAGTTCTTCGGGCACAGGAGGCATCGCCATGCGGGTCGCCGACTGCGCGAAGCGGCGTGCGTTCTCTTCAGGCCGAAAGAGCAGAATCCGGCCATCGTCTGCTTTGTAGGCTTTCATGCCCTCGAAGATTTCCTGCGCGTAGTGCAGCACGGCGCTCGCGGGATCGAGCTCCAAGGGCCGCCTGGGCGTAACCTTCGCGTCGTGCCAGCCCTTGTCGGCCGTCCATCGGGCCAGGACCATGTGATCCGTGAAGAGCTTCCCGAAGCCGGGCGTCTCCAGTGCCTGGATGCGGTCGGCATCCGAGACGGGAGACTTGTGGAGTTCGATTTTGATTTCAGGAGAGGCCGACGTCACGGTCATTGCTGGCACCTTGATAGCAAATAAAATGGTGGCGGCGACACTACCGCCGCGGAGCCGGTTTTGGAAAGGTCTGAAGCAGCCGGTTTCGGCTTTGATCAGAGGAATAATCGCTTGAGGTGGCTGACGTCGAGCAACAAATTTGGAACCGAGCGCCTTCGATCAGGGATGCGTCACCATCAAGTGAAACCGCGACATCAGCATTACCCGAAAGGCTTCGGTCGGTTCGGGAATTTCACTCCTATCGGGAATGACGTTCGCGAATTTTGCACCAAGGCCTTGGAATATGAGATCTCCGACTTGTCACCATGACAAGAAAATAGGTCAGCATTATTGACATAATTTCCGCCGCATGATTTGTCGGCGACATAGAAAATACGAGGAAACCTCCATGCTGAACTGGGACACCATGTTTGCGTCGCGATCGTCGCGCATGCGCGCATCCGAAATCCGCGAGCTCCTGAAGCTTCTCGACCAGCCTGACATCATTTCCTTTGCTGGCGGCATTCCGGATCCGGCGCTGTTTCCAGCCGACGAATTCCAGCGGGCCTATGCGGATATCTTCTCGGGTGCTGCGGTCAACTCGGCGCTGCAATATTCGGTCAGCGAAGGATACAAGCCGCTGCGCGAATGGCTGGCCGGGCAGATGGCGGCGCTCGGCATTCCCTGCGAACTCGACAACGTCTTCATCGTTTCCGGCTCGCAGCAGGGGCTCGATTATCTCGGCAAGCTCTTCCTGTCGCCCAATGATACCGCGCTCGTGACCTGGCCGACCTATCTTGGCGCCCTGCAGGCCTTCAACGCCTATGAACCGGCCTACGACCAACTGACGCCGAACGGCAACCGGACACCCGAATCCTATCGCGTTGCCGCGGCCGCTGCCGGCGGCAAGGTGAAGTTCGCCTATCTCTCGGCGGATTTTTCCAATCCGACCGGCGAAACGGTCGATCTCGATGGCCGCAAGAAGGTGTTGGCGCTTGCCGAAGAACTCGACGTCGCCGTCATCGAAGATGCTGCCTATCAGTCGCTGCGTTACGATGGCGATCCGATCCCGCCGATCCTGGCGCTCGAAATAGCCGAAAAGGGCCATATCAACGATACGCGCACGATCTATTGCGGCAGCTTCTCCAAGACCCTCGCGCCCGGCCTTCGCGTCGGCTTCATCGTCGCCAATGCGCCCGTCATCCGCAAGCTGGTGCTGATGAAGCAGGCGGCCGACCTGCATTCCTCGACGATCAACCAGATGGCGATATCGGATGTCGCCGTGCGCGGCTTCAACAAGCAGGTCGCCAAGATCAAAGCGGTCTACAGCCATCGCCGCGACTGCATGCTGGCAGCGCTCCAGAAGTACATGCCCGAGGGCACGGGCTGGACGAAACCGGAAGGCGGCATGTTCATCTGGATCACGCTGCCGGAAGGCATGGACGGCGCCATGCTGCTGGCGAAATCGCTCGAAACGGCCAAGGTCGCCTTCGTGCCCGGCAACGCGTTCTTCGCCGACGGCTCCGGCGCCAACACCTTCCGCGTCAGCTTCTCCTGCGCGAATGAGCAGATGATCGAGGATGGGATTGGTCGGTTGGGTAGGTTGATCGCTGAGGAAATTGGTGGGTGATTGCTTGAGAGATGAGAAGACGCCGCGGCACTCACCGCCGTCCCTCATTCCTGTGCTCGTCACAGGAATGAGGGACGGCGCGTCCGCGCCGTGATGGACTCTTATTCGTGAAAGACTCTCTCGTGCCCAAGTCCTTGGGCACGCTGGATTCCTGTGACGAGCACAGCAACGAGGGAGGGGAGGGAACTACTTCCGCCTTCTTCTCTCAGAGGAAACGGGTAAGCGGTTTATCCTTCCATTGCCATGCTTTCGGCAAGCCAGCCAGGCGGAACAACAATCAAAAAATCGTCGTCCAGCCCTCGTTCGCCGTTTCGCTCTTGCCGTAGCCGACGCGGTCGGCGACCGCTCCGTCGGTGTTGCGCAGGATGATGTCGCCGCCCCGGTTGGCGAGCTGCGGGCCGCCGGCGGCTGCGTCGAGCGCGATGGTGCGGATCTCGCCTGCGGCAAGCGCTCCCGACAGCGTCTGCGTCCGGCCGTTTTCGTCCTCCAGCTTCCAGCCATCGAGCGATACCGATATGTCGGAACGGTTGATAATCGTCACCGTCTCATTCTCGATGCCGCCTGCGCCGTTCACCGGGTTGATCAGCGCGGCGATGATGCGCAGGGATGAGGCGACGACCGGCTGCGGCCGGCGGGTGCCTTCGCCGCGGCCCTGGCCGCCGCGATTTTCCGAAACCGGATGGCCGGTCGCCGCATCGGTGTTCCAGTTCTGCGACTGGAAGCAGAGGAAGATTGCCGCCCATTCGTCGGTATCGGTGAAATGGACGAGCAGCGCTCCGTCCTGGTTGGGCCCGTTGGTGGCCTTGAAACCGCCACTGTCTCCCTGGTTCATATGGATATCGTGGATGCCGTTGCCCGGCTCGAATTCGAAATATTGGTCGGGTTTGTTGCGCTCGGGCCCCCAGGCTTCGCCGAAGGCATAGAAATGGATGTCGGGATCGGCAATGCCTTCGTCGACGATCGGCTCGATGAACTCGCGAAGATCGTTCTTCGGGCCGGAGAGCTGGAAGGGCGCGACGTTCATGTCCTCGCGCTCGATCAGGCCGCCACGGACATAATCGATCGCAAGCTCCGGACGATCCCTGCGGATGTCGGTCAAGCCCATCGGCAGGGCTTCGAGCGCCTCCGTCAGCGTCCCGTGCTTGAAATCGACGACGTTGGCATAGAGCAGGTCGTGCGGCGATTCCTTGGAGCGGACATTCAGCGCGATGCGGTAGCTGACGCCGTTCGCCTCGATGCGGATTTCGAGATGGGGATCGTTGTCGTCATCAAGGGCGAGCGCGCTCGCGGTGCCTTTCAAGACCTTGTAATTCTTCAGCATGAGAACCTCGCGGGAATGGCGGGACCTCACGATAACACGGCGAAAGCGCATCTTTTGTGATGGCTAAATCGCAGCGCGATCCCTCAGATTCGGTGCCACGATTTAGCTTTTTAATTTCACGCATGTCGTCCCCGCGAAACCGCTGAACACTTTTGCGCGACATGCTTGTCTTTCGCCGTGCAATGGCTGACTTGCAGCTTGGTGCTATTGCTGCAGATGTGGGCCAAAAAGCTCGAGGTCGGCTTCGCCGAGCCTGTCGCTCGCCGTGTTCAGCTGGTGCCAGTAGGGATAGATCACCGGCGGCAGGCTGACGGCGTCGAGACGCTTGCGCTCCTCTCCGGTGAGCTTCAGCTCTGCGGCGGCGATGTTGTCGCGGAACTGGGCTTCGGTGCGCCCGCCGATGATGACCGAGGTGACGGCCTTGCGGCCGACCAGCCAGGCGAGCGCCACTTGAGCGGCCGAAACGCCGCGTTCCTCGCCGATCGCCACCAGCGTCTCGACGATGTTCCAGAGGCGGTTTTCGTCGCGGATCGGCGGTTCGGTCCAGCCGGCGAACTGGCGCGTGCCTTCGGGAGCGGCCTGGTTGCGGCGGTGTTTGCCGGAGAGCAGACCGCCGGCAAGCGGGCTCCAGACCAGCACGCCGAGGCCCTGGTCAATCGAAATCGGCAGCAGCTCGTATTCGGCGTCGCGGGCTTCGAGCGTATAATGGATCTGCTGACTCACGAAGCGTTGGTAGCGGTGTTCGTTGGCAATGCCGAGCGCCTTCATGATGTGCCAGCCGGAATAGTTCGAGCAGCCGACATAACGCACCTTGCCCTGCCGGATCAGCGTGTCGAGCGCTTCCATCGTCTCTTCGAGCGGCGTCTGGCCGTCCCATTCATGCACCTGATAGAGGTCGATTACATCGGTCTTCAGGCGCTTCAGGCTGGCCTCGCATTCGCGAATCAGGTGGTGGCGCGACAGGCCGCGGTCGTTCGGGCCGTCGCCCATGCCGAAGCGGGCTTTGGTGGCGAGCAGCACGCCCTGCGGCCGCTTGCCGGCGAGCGCCTCGCCGATGATATTTTCGCATTCGCCTGACGAATAGACGTTGGCGGTGTCGATCAGGTTGATGCCGGCATCGATGCAGATGTCGATCATCTTCTTCGCCTCGGAGACGCCGAGATCGCCGACCATCTTCGCCCAACCGACGCCGCCGAAGGTCATCGTGCCCATGGTCAAAGTCGAAATCTTCAAGCCGGAACGGCCGAGCAGACGATATTCCATTGAAACTCCTCCTTCATCGAAACGCGATTGACGTACCTCGACGCAATAGCATGACAATGGCGGCATGTTCACGCCTGCGTGAGGGGTCGGCGAGATTGCGGGCGCCCGAGGCTAAGATCAATTGCGCGGCGCTGTGGCGCGGGCAGATCGTACAATATGTGATCGGCTTGTCGACGGAAATCGTTCTGGCGTGGAGACGACGCAACGGGGGGCTGCCGCGGATCAGGTCTCGTCCTTGTTCTTCTTGTGAATGTTGTCGCGGAGCGAAGCGATCGTATCGCGAATCTTGCTCACGGTCTCGGCGTCGAGACCGACGGCTTTGCCGATGCAGTCGAACACGTGGGTCGCGCGGCTCTTGAGGGACTGTCCCTTCTGCGTCAGGCGCAAAAGCACCTGGCGCTCGTCGGCGGGATTCCGGTTGCGAGTGACGAGATCGACATTTTCCAGTCGCTTCAAGAGCGGGGTGAGAGTGCTGGAATCGAGGAAAAGCGTCTCGCCGAGATCCTTCACCGTGCGGTCGTCGCGCGCCCACAAGGCGGTCATGACGAGGAATTGCGGATAGGTCAGATCCAACTCGTCGAGCAGGGGGCGGTAAAGCTGATTGAAGGCGTGGCCTGCCGAATAGATTGAAAAGCAAAGCAATTCATCGATCTTCGGCACGTCGGCAAGACCATTCGATGGCGTGTCTTTCATCACGTTCTCCTCTACGCTCAATATAATTTGCGCACGATCTGTTTGCAAGCTATTGACGACGCGAACGATGAGGGTTATTTATATCGCGCACAAATAAATCGTCCACAAATTATATTCCGATTTGGAAACTTGAAGGCACGCGAACGTACCAGTTCGGCTCCTTTGAACTTCAACCGACGAAAGGAAATGACCCATGTTCAAGTTTGCTGCAGTCGTCGCCCTGGCGGGCGCTCTTCTTTCCGGTGCTGCCGTCGCTCAGTCGGCCAAACCTACCGTCGTCCTCGTTCACGGCGCCTTTGCCGATTCATCCAGCTGGAACGGCGTGGTCGAGATCCTGCGCAAGGACGGTTTCCCGGTCGTTGCTGCCGCCAATCCGCTGCGTAGCGTTTCCGGCGACGCCGCCTATGTTTCCGATGTCGTCGGCAGCATTGCCGGCCCCGTCGTCTTGGTCGGCCATTCCTATGGAGGGCAGGTGATCTCGACCGCCGCGAACGGCCATGACAACGTCAAGTCCCTGGTCTATGTCGCGGCCTTCGCGCCGGAGGCAGGGGAATCGGTTGCGGATCTCGCCGGCAAGTTTCCCGGCGGTACGCTGAGCGGAGCGCTGGCGGTTCCGGTGAAGCTCAGTGCAGGCGGCGTCGATCTTTCCATAGACCAGACCAAGTTCCATGACCAGTTCGCCAGCGACGTGCCGGCTGAGCAGGCTGCCCTGATGGCGGCGGCCCAGCGGCCGATCACCGAAGCGGCCCTGACCGAAAAATCCGGCGAGCCTGCCTGGAAGAAACTGCCGTCATGGTTTGTCTACGGCACCAGCGACAAGAACATCCCGGCCGCAGCTCTTGGCTTCATGGCCGAGCGGGCAGGGTCCAAGCTGACCGTCGTGGTCGATGGCGCATCCCACGTCGTGATGGTTTCGCAGCCGCAGAAGGTGGCGGAGCTCATCGAAGAGGCCGCGAAGTAACGTCTCTCTGAAGGGTGACGGCAATTCAGCAGCACAGGGCGCAGCGCAGCCGCTGCGTCCTGTCACATACCTGTCAACGACCCCTAATAAGGGAGGGTGACGCAATCCCGAGGACCCCTCCCATGAAGACGATCGTTTCCGCCGCTGCTCTTCTCGCCGCGAGCCTTTTTGCCATTCCGACCTCGGCCGCAAACCTCGTTCTCTACACCAGCCAGCCGAACGAGGATGCGCAGGCGACGGTCGATGGCTTCATGGTCGCCAATCCCGATATCAAGGTCGACTGGGTGCGCGACGGCACGCCGAAGATCATCGCCAAGCTCCAGGCCGAGATCCAGGCCGGCAACCCGGTCGCCGACCTTCTGCTCATCGCCGACATGGTGACGCTGGAGCGCTTGAAGCAAGACGGCAAGCTGCTCGCCTACAAGTCGCCGGAAGCCGCGCAATACGACGCCAGTCTCTATGACGCCGACGGCTACTATTACTCGACCAAGCTGATCACGACAGGCATCATGTACAACACCTCGGCCGGCATGAAGCCCGCGGGCTGGAAGGACCTGACCAAGCCGGAGGCCAAGGGCCTCGTCACCATGCCGAGCCCGCTCGCCTCGGGTGCGGCGCTCATCCACGCCCAGACACTGGCTGCCGTTCCCGGCCTCGGCTGGGACTTTTACAAGGCGCTTCAGGCAAACGGCGCGATTGCCGCCGGCGGCAACGGCGCCGTGCTGAAGTCGGTCGCCTCGGGCGAAAAGGCTTACGGCATGGTCGTCGATTACCTGCCGATCCGCGAGAAGGCCAAGGGCGCGCCCGTCGAGTTCGTCTTCCCGAGCGAAGGCGTTTCCGCCGTCACCGAGCCGGTCGGCATTCTCGCCAGCACCAAGAATGCGGAGGCGGCGAAGAAATTCGTCGATTACGTGCTCTCGGAAAAGGGCCAGGAAGGCTTCCTCAAGCTCGGCTATATCCCGGCCCGCAACGACATGAAGCTGCCGGAGGGTTTCCCGGCGCGCGACGCCATCAAGGTGCTGCCGATCAAGGCGGAGGAAGCTCTGAAAAATACCGATCAGGATCTGAAGACCTTCTCGGGCATTTACGGTTCGAACTGATCCTTCCATGCATGGTTATGTGAGATCGGGAAACAGCCAGCCCGCCTGGCTGTTTCCTTTTATCGTCATATCAGTCCTGATCCTCAGCGTGCTGCCGCTCGCCCGCCTCGCCATGGTCGGCATTGCGGCCTTCGCCAACGGCGGAGTCATCGATGTGCTGAGCGAACCGTCGCTCTGGCAGGCCACCTATTACACCATCGTCACCGCGGTCTTGGGCACGATCATCTCGCTTCTCATCGGCTGCCTCTTCGCCTTCCTGCTGACGCTGACCGATCTTCCCGGCAAAGGGCCGCTCAGCTTCTTCTTCGTGCTGCCGATGATGATCCCGCCGCAGGTGACGGCGCTTGCCTGGGTGCAGATGTCGGGGCCGTCGAGCCCGTTGTTGAAGGCGCTCTCGCTTGCGCCGCCGCTGGGGTCGCCGCAGCCGCTCTATTCGGTGGGCGGCATCGCGCTGCTCTATGGCGTGCAGCATGCGCCGCTGGTCTATCTGGCGCTCAGGGCCGGGCTGATGACGCTGCCGCGCGACGGTGTCGAGGCCGCGCGGCTTTCCGGCGCCTCGAGCCTCAGGGTGTTCCGCGACATCATCCTGCCGCTGTCGCTGCCCGGCATCATCGCCGGGGCGGCAATCTCCTTCGTCTCCTGCACCGGCAATTTCGGCATTCCCGCCATTCTCGGCATCCCGGCCTCGATCTATACGCTGCCGACGCTCATCTTCACCAAATTCTCAGCCTTCACCAGCCGCACCTTCGGCGATGTCGCCGTGCTCTCGGGCATCATCGCGATGATCTCGGTCGCAGGGCTGATGATCCAGGACCGGGCGCTCAGAGGCCGGGACTATCGTGTCATCGGCCTGTCAGGGGCAAGTGCCGCTTTCCAGCTCGGCCCCTGGCGCTTCCTTGCCACGCCGCTTCTCTGGGCGATCCTGTTCTTCATGCTGGCCGCACCCTTCTCCGCGCTCGTCGCCGGCGCGCTGGTGCCGGCCTATGGCGTGCCGCTCACCTTCAAGACCATGTCGCTGCATGCCCTTCAGGAGATCCTATTCCGGCAGGCGGTCACGCGCACGGCCTTTGTCAATTCGCTGTCGCTTGCCGGCGCCACCGCGCTTGGTCTGCTCGTCGTGACGGTGCTTGCGGCTTATGTGCTGACGCGGCGCAGAGACCTGGCGTCGCGCATCGTCGCCAGCCTGATCGAGATACCCTATTCGCTGCCCGGCATCGTCTTGGCGGTCGCCTTCATCCTGGTCTTCGCCGCACCCGTCCCGGTCCTCAACATCTCGCTTTACGGCACGATCTGGATCATCCTGATCGCCTATTTCTCCTCCTTTTTCGCCGTCAGCCTAAAACCGCTGATCAGCGCCTTCCACCAGCTCGATCCAGCGCTGGAAGAGGCCGCACGGCTTTCCGGCGCCGGCTTCGTCCGCCGACTCTTCGATATCATCGTGCCGCTGATTGCGCCCGCCGTCGGCGCCTCGATCATCCTCGTCTTCCTGATCGCCTGCGACGAGCTGACGATCTCGGCGCTGCTCTGGTCGGCCGGCACCCAGACGCTCGGCGTCGCGATCTACAATCTCGATGACAGCGGCAGTTCCAACCTTGCTTCGGCGCTCTCAGTGCTCGTCGTGCTTATGGTACTCGTCATGATGCTGCTGCTCGAGCTTCTGGCCAAACGCCTTCCGAAAGGGGTGGTCCCATGGCGCAACTGATCCTCAATCAGGTGGCCAAGGATTTCGGCACCGGAAGGGCGGCCGTCAGCGGTTTTTCGCTCGATGTGCGCGAGGGCGGTTTCCTGGCGCTGCTCGGGCCTTCCGGCTGCGGCAAGACGACGGTGCTGCGGATGATCGCCGGTTTCGAGGCGCCTTCCGACGGCTCGATCCATCTCGGGGAGCGGCTGCTTGCCGATGCGGCGCAATCGCTGCCGCCGGAAAAGCGCAATATGGCGATGGTCTTCCAATCCTATGCGCTCTGGCCGCATATGAGCGTGGCCGACAATGTCGGCTATCCCCTCAAGGTGCACGGCATCTCGGGTGAGGCCTACCGGGCGAAAGTACAGGACGCGCTCTCCACCGTCCGGCTCGCCGATTACGCCGGGCGGCGGCCGGCCGATCTCTCCGGCGGCCAACGCCAGCGAGTGGCGCTCGCCCGCTGCCTGGTGACGTCGCCTGACGTCGTGCTGCTCGATGAGCCGCTCGCCAATCTCGACCGGCACCTGAAGCAGGAGATGGAGGAGACCTTCCGCGAGTTCCACCAGCGCTCGGGCGCGACGATGATTTACGTCACCCACGATCAGAGCGAGGCGATGGCGCTCGCGACCGACGTCGCCGTCATGTCGGAGGGCCGGCTGCTGCAGGTGGCATCGCCGGCCGAAATCTATGCCCGGCCGGACGGCCGCATTGTCGGCGGGCTGATCGGGCGCGGCGCGATCCTGACGCTGCCTGTGATGGGCGGCGAACGCCATCTGGAGTGGGATGAGTTGCAGGATGCGCTGCAGGCGGCCAATATCGATGGCGCCGATATTCTGGTGCGGCCGGAGGATGTGATCATCGGCGGCGAGGGCGCTCCCGCGACCGTCGAATCCGTGCTTTTCGAGGGCGAGCGCTACGCCGTCAAACTGACGCTCGGCAACGGCCAGACGCTGCGCGCCTACAGCCGCGTCGTCGTCGAGGCCGGAGAAGCCGTGCGTGTCGTCATCCGCGCGGGGTGGCGGCTCTGATCGAGATAATCGCATCCGGGGGCGGCAAGAGGGGCGTTTGTCCGCAATTTTCTCGGCCCGCCACCTTTTCCTGCAGCGATTGCCGGATAAGGTACTGCGCGCAACCGGACTCATTCCATGTCGCTTCGCCTCGCCACTTTCAACGTCGAAAACCTGCTCACCCGTTTCGATTTTACGGGTTTTCGCAACCAGCTTCGCCAGGACCGCGTCATCAAGCTTTTCGAGGTGAACAGCGAGGGCGTCTATCAGCAGCTCGAGCAGGCGCGCGTGATCGCCGCCACCGATGATACGAGGCAGATGACGGCGCTGGCGATCGCCGATGCCGACGCCGATATCCTCTGCCTGCAGGAAATCGACAATATGGCCGCTCTTCAGGCGTTCGAATACGGCTATCTCTTCCGCATGGTCGGAAACGGCTATCGGCAGAAATTCCTGGTCGAGGGCAATGACAGCCGCGGAATCGATGTCGCCGTACTGATGCGCGAGGAAACGCGCGACGGTCAGAAGATCGAGCTTCGGGATATCAGAAGCCATGCGATGGCGACCTATCGCGATTTCGATCTCTTCGACGAGGAACTGGCGCTTACCAACCGTATCGACGACAAGATCTTCAAGCGCGACTGCCTGGAGCTCGACCTCCTGATCGGCGGCAGGCCTTTCTCGCTCTATGTTGTGCATTTCAAGTCGATGGGCAATCCGCGCGACGGGCTGGACGGGCGGCAATCGACACTGCCGCTCCGTCGCGCCGAGGCGCGCGCCGTGCGTCGCATCATCGAGGACCGCTTCGGCGCCGGCCACACCGCCTCGAAGAGCTTTGCGATCTGCGGCGACATGAACGACTATCAGGAGCGCGTCGCCGTCGTTGGGCGGCGCGGCACCGGTTATCATTTCGAGCATCAGGCGGAGACCGAAAGCGCGCTCGACGTCTTCAGCCATGACAGTTTTGCGGAAAATGTCGTCCGCCGTCGTCAGCCCCTCGACCGCTGGACGCTTTATCATGCGCGCGGGCCGCAGGAGCAGCACCTCTGCCAGCTCGATTATATCTGGCTTTCGCCCGCACTTGCCGCCCATAATGCCGGCCGCCTGCCCGAGATCATCCGCAGCGGCCAACCCTACCGCACCATCTTCCCGCCGGGGCAGGAGGTGGAGCGTTATCCCCGTACCGGCTGGGACCGGCCGAAGGCCTCCGACCATTGCCCCGTCATCATGACACTGGATCTCCCCTGAAAGCGAACATGAAAACGAATTTGAGCAGAAATTTTCCGAACGCCGATTTTCCCGATGATTTCGCCGGCTGGCCGCCGGAGAACACGGTCTTCCCCATCGCCGGCGTTGATCTCCGCGTCCTGCCCGGCACTCATCCTTTCGTCGCCGCCGAGGAGACGGCGATCCGCGAGAATTGGGTGAGGGAGATCGCCGCCAACCCGGCGCTCTTCGATGGGCGGCTGATTTTCCAGCAGCGGCTGTCGCTCGGTAAGGAAGGAATTTCGGGTGAGGGCTACGTCACGCCCTTTTCCGCCTTCATGTACTGGCGCCGCCAGCCCCAACGCCAAGGCGGGCTGCACATCTTCGCCTATCCCGTGCTCGAAAGCTCCGACGGCGCGCTGGTTGCGATCCGCATGGGTGCGCACACCGCCAATCCCGGCCAGGTCTATTTCGCCGCCGGCTCGCTGGAACCCGAGGATATCTTCAACGGGCGCTGCGACATAGAAGCCAATATGCGCCGCGAGGTTCTCGAGGAAACCGGCCTCAATCTTTCCGATTCGGTGGCGGGGCAGCAGCTCTTTTCCAGCCACGCCAGGCGTACGGTGACGTTGCTGAGGCTCTTCCGTTTCGACCTGACGGCAGACGAGATGGTCGATCGGATCGAGGCCCACATGCTGGTCGCCGAAGACAAGGAGATCGCGGGTGCGGTGGCGATCCGTTCGGCTGATCGTGACGCGTATCCGTATAACATCTCCATGCTGCCGGTGATTGACTGGTATTTCGGGAAGAGTGGCGCATAGGGCGCGGCAATCGGAGGCCGCCCTCGTCCTTCGAGGCCCCTTTCGGGGGTACCACACTCGTCAAGCGCTTCCGAGAAAAAATCGATTTTCATTAACGATCCCGCGCAAATTGCGGGCTGCCGACGTCTCGTGCCGGAGACGGGTTGTTCTTACCCGAGTTAGCGCCTTGCACTCGGTCGCATGGTCGGGCAGGTTGGCGGCGCGACGATCGATTCAAGGAGGCCGATGTGGCGCGAAGCTACAGCGTCTATGACGTGTTCACCGATCGAAAGCTTGCGGGCAATCCGCTGGCGGTGGTTTTCGACGGCGACAATCTCAGCGACGAGGCGATGCAGGCGATCACCCGGGAGATCAATCTCTCCGAAACGGTTTTCGTGCAGCCTTCAACCAATCCCGCCTACGCGGCGAAGCTCAGAATCTTCACGCCGGGCCGCGAGCTGCCCTTTGCCGGTCATCCCACAGTCGGCACGGCGGTGGCGCTGGCCGAGCGGGCTCATGGCGCAGCGGCGCTCGATCTCGTCATGGTGCTTGAGGAAAATGTCGGGCCGGTGCGTTGCGCCGTGCGGCTGAGGCAGGGCGAGGCGAGCTTTGCCGAATTTGACCTGCCGCGCAAATCGCAGCAGGCCGTCATGCCGCTCGACAAGCTCGGTATTGCCGATGCGCTGTCGTTGAAGGTCACCGAAATCGGCTTCGAAAACCACGTTCCGTCGGTCTGGAGCGCCGGCGTTCCGTTTCTGCTCATTCCGGTGCACGATGTCGGCACGGCGCAGCGGGTGGAATTCGATCCGCAGCTTTGGGAAAAGATCGTGCCCTTCGTCGATGGCGCGCTGGCCTCGGCCTATGTCTATTGCCGCGGCGGCGTCAACCACGTGGCGAAGTTCCATGCGCGCATGTTCGCCAGCGGCATGGGCATCGTCGAGGATCCGGCCACCGGGGCGGCGGCGGCCGCTCTCTCCGGCGCAATCCGCCATTTTGACCGGCTGACCGACGGGCACCACCCGATCATGATCGAGCAGGGCGTCGAGATGGGCCGTCCGTCCTTCATCCACCTGCATATCGATGTCGAAGGCGGGACGATTTCCAACGCGCGGATCGGCGGTCAGGCGGTGCGACTGGCGAGTGGCACACTCGATCTTTGAGTTTATGAGAGCGCCGCGCTCCGGCAGGCGGGACGCTCTATCACCTTGAATTGGCGCATCATCCCTCGCGGAGATCGTTTCCGATTTTTAGGATTGTGCGCCGCATTTCGGCGCTGCGGAAAAATCTTTGAGATTAACCAAAGAATTTTCGCTGATGCGCTGGACAAGCCTGCCGATCCTGTTTATACGCCCCGTCACACCGCGCAGCCAAGCGCGAACGGGTGATTAGCTCAGTTGGTAGAGCAGCTGACTCTTAATCAGCGGGTCGTAGGTTCGAGCCCTACATCACCCACCAAAAACCTCTTGAAATGATTGCGTGATCTGTAATGGGCCAAGGGCGTTTTGCGTTCTGGTTTCCAATAAATTGGAAACGGTTTCCAATTCACGTTCCGTTCCTGTTCCTGAAAGCGGACGGTTCGATCTCGCTCCAGCGGCTCTCCATGAGCTTCATTGCATCGCGCGCCAGGCTGCGCAGAGCGACTTCTTTCCCATAGTGCTGAACCATCTGCGCCGACATGTTGCAGATCGCGCCGACCTGGTTTTCGGTGCACCCAACCTCCAGCAGATTGATCACCGCGTTCTTCCGCAAGCCGTGAAACACGATTCGTTCCTCGCGGAATCTTTTGAACGCCTCCTCGTCCATCAACCTCTGCCACTCGGTGCGGAAGCTGTCTGCGGTCTTGTAGAATTTGGTCCGAGATCCGGCATGCAGCATAACGCTGTCGTTGGCCGGTACGCGATCGATCCATTTCCGATAGGCCGAATGGATCGGTATCCAGACGGTCTTCTTCGTCTTCTGAGCCTTGACCGCGATCGTGGTTTCCCCGGCCTTCGGCTTCACCATGGCGATCACGTCACCTTGCCGTTGGCCGGTGAAGAACGCCGACATGGCGATCATCTGCATGTGGAAGGGAGCGTGCTCGAACAGGATCTCGAAAGCCCAATTCGGCCATGGAACCCACGGCTCGCCGCCGGGGATCTTCTCGGTATGTTCGACAGGGTTGCCGGAGCAGTATCCGCGCGGGACGCCCCACGCCATGAGGCGGGACAGGAAGGCGCGGAACTGGTTGGCGCTCGCCGGGGTATCTCCCAGCTCATCGATCATCTGCTGGGCGTCAACGGTCGTAAGATCGGCCGGCAGCTCGTCGCCGACCAGCTCGATGATCATCTTCCCGGACGAAGTATAGCCGCGGCGCGTGGATGCCGAGAGGGCCGTCCAGAATGGGTTGTCGTCATTCTGGAACGTCTCGACCATGGACTTGAAATCTTTGACGCCTTCCCGCCCGCGCTTGAGAAGAGCTTCAAAAGCCTTCTCCGCCGTCGGCCAGAAATCCTTTTCCGTGTGGTCGGGAAGTCGCTTGCCGTCCAGCAGAAAGCCCTTCTCGTCGCGCTCCATGGCTTCGCAGATGGCGACACGGGTCTGGAAGTCACGTTCCAAGGGCTCAGGCAGCGCGAGAGATGGCCACGCGTCCTTGGTGTTCCTGGAGCGGGTATAGAAGGTGTAGACCGTCTCTGCGCCGTTCTTCCGCCGCTTGATAACGCGGTGGACGTGCTTAGGCAGTTCGACCGTTCCGCTTTTCCCTGATCTTCTCACGGAATTTAGCTCCAATGCCGGATGCGGTTTCAGCCACGCCGATGTTCATCGCGCGATCCAGATCATCCCGATACCAAAACTTCCGTCGTGTCGTGTCAACCACGCGTGGCGGCGGATATGTCGTGCCGACGCGATCGAGGAAGTCCTCGACGTGCTTTTCACCGCAATAGCCCGCAGCCAACTCCGCGGTCATGCGGGGCGGCCAGCTGCCGGCCGGTATCAGAGAATGGCGGCGGGCCGTCATCTCGTCTCCTCAGCCGGCTTGAAAAGGGGCTTGGGCGGCAACGTTTGTTTGTTCTGCCGGCGCGAAGCCTTCTCGGATTTCGGGAATCCGGCTGACCTAATCTTGCCGACCGGCCGCAAAACGCCTGAGGCCTTATCGCGCTGCCGGTCGGATTTGCGGATCTGCTGGATATCGCCGCGTGTCTTGAACTTGTTGCAGGTGACGCAGATTGCCCTGCAGTTCTCCAGGCTGGCGTCGCCGCCGAGCTGGTCGGGAACATCGTGGTCGAATATGACGCCGAGTGACAGATCGCAGTTGCAGCGCTGACCTTCCTCAAAGCCGTACCGCTTTCCAGAGGCTTCGCAGCGGTGACCGGAGCGTGCCAGGGCGGCGCGCCTGATGGCGCGGGTGAATTCGGTTCGGCTCATTGGCCTATCTCCCGCAATGCTTCTTCACGCGCGCGATTGAGCTCGGCCATGGCATCGTGTGAGCCGCTGGGAGCATCGGGATGCGCTTTCTTCGAGGCTTGCCGGTACGCTGCGTCAACCTGCTCGCGCGTCACCTTGCCCGGATCGAAGCCCAGAATATCGCGCCATGTACGCTTCGAAGCAGCACCAGGAGCTGGCAGCGCAGCGAAACTGGTGAAGGTGGCGCGCACCAGGGCTAAGGTGCCGTGACGCAGCTCGGTCCGCCGGGCCTCGATGATGTGATGGATCGCCTGCAGGTTCGCTTCAACCTTGGCGTATCGGTCGACCGGAATGCAGACAGTCATTCCGTCCCAGACGAACCAGACTGCGACGCCGGGATCAGATGGCTTCTCCGCGCCGAGGGTTACGTTGCTGGAAATGACCACACTGGACAGCGGCTTTCCGCTGTCCGCGGCGAAGCGCTTCAGGCTGTCTTTCACGTTATTGATGGCGCCAGCGAGCGTCGTGCGGAACTGGCCAGCCTCGCGCGCCCTGGTGTAGCGCGCCATCGTCTCTGGCCATTGGAGAGGATAAGGGATCATCAGTGACGGACCTCCCTCGGGTCGGCGGTATCCGCGATGATCCCGGCCGCCTGCGCGAATGCCGCCGGCAAGGATCCGCGGATGGCTTCGATAAGGTGTGTCTCCGGCGCGTTGATCATGATTTTCATGGTGGCGGCCAGGGACACAGTGAGAGCCGTCATGATCGCCTGGGCCTTTGCCTCCGGAGAGAGACCGGCCATCGCCGGCGCCTTCGTCCATTGGCGGTGGATCAGATCGGCGATCTCCTTGCGCATTGCTTCGGTGCCGACCTCGAACGGGTCAGCTGGGTTGAAGGGTTCCATGGTCATGCCACCCTCGCGATCTGGTCGATGTTCTGTTTGACGACGGTGAAGGTGTAGGCGACAACCCAGGGGTTGGCTTCCCACGCACCGGGACCGTTGATCTCAGTCCAGAGAGACGCGTAGGAAGCTACGGCTGTATCTACGTAGCTATTCCAGCCACCGTCGCGGTATCGCTTCCAGTGGCAGCCGTACGGCAAGAAATCCGTGAACGGCTCGATGCCCTCGGCGATGGCGTCTGCCTCGGTAATGTCCTGCAGCCGCTCCACCCGCACGTCGGTGACGGTGAGCATCAGGCGGGAGGCCCAACGGGGCATGTGGATTGATGGACGCCACCGACCGGGCTTCGAGCGATCCCATTCCGCTGCATAAACAGCAGCGTCGTGGTCATCGTCGGGGCGCAATGTCTGCTGGACGCCTTCACTCATCCGATACGCGGTGCGCGGCACGATAGCGGGGTTTTCCTTTACCCACAGACGATCGCCGCGCTTAATCCTGATGTCTAGTTCGCCCGCATAGTTGCCGTAGACGCTGCGCCGCTCGAATGAATGATACGGTGAACCATCGATAGGCCGGATGGTTTTGCGAATGATGCTGATGCCAAGCGCAGGCTGGAACTTCAGTGTGCGCCGCGTTTGCGTCTTGGTCCCGGCGAGGAGGGCTCGGACCATAGGCCCGCTGAACAGAATGGGCCGATCAGCCATTGGCCTTCTCCATTTCCGCGCGGATCGCGGCGCGATTAGCGGCGGAATCCGATTTGAACTTCTGCAGTGCGAGATTGCTCAGCAGCCCTGTGTCCACGAACATGAGGCATCGGCCGTTCGAAAGCTGAAGCTTTGGGATCAACAGATGCAGGATGCTGGAGTCATCATTGCAATCTCGATAGCTGTAGAGGAGATGAGCGAGCCACACCGGGCATTCGTCCTGGTGTAGGCACCGGTCGCAGTATTCCTCCTCGTAGAGCATGCCTTCGGTGCCGTTTGGAAAATACCCCATATCAGCCTCCAAGCTCCTCGACGGAGCTCCCGAGCGCGTCGGCGAAGAAGTCCAGCGCACTCTCGAGGCTCGTGTTTCCATTGAAAATCGCCCGCATCGATCGGGAGATCGCCTTGGCCTTCTCCTGGCCTTCGGCGGACATCTTCTTGATCTCCGGCGCCCATTCCTTCTCGATCGCCGACAGGACAGAGCCGGTCGTTTCCGCGTTTGCGGCAAGCGGCAGGACATCCTTCGCAAAGTCGATCAGGCGCTGCGTTTCGAGATCACGAGCCTCCGGTGACGGCGAGGGGGTGGTACCATCACCGGAGGGCTCGTCAGCCGACACAGGTCCGCCACGGGATTCCGTTGTGTCGGTATTGGTGGGCACTGCGGAGGAGGGGGACTCCGCAGCGCCGGCAGACGAGAATGAGGGGGGAGGCTCATCTGCGTCCGGCGAGTTCGGCGCGCCGGATTGGAAATTATCATCGTCGGTCAGGATTTCGCCCGTCAGGGCGCTATCGGTCTCGGACTGGACGAACGACCGGTCAAAGCCCTCGCGCGTGCCGGCGGGCTCCTGTGTGGCGTTCTGGCGAAGGCGCTGCATGACAGAGGGTTGCGGGGTGATGTCGCGGGCGTTGTCGGGGCCTTGGAACTGTTCGGCTTCCTCACGGTCGTAGACACCGAGGATGACTTCCGGGGTGTAGCGTCGGGCCCAAGAGCGAGCTGAGAAGTAGCCGAGCTGCTGCGCGGTATCAGTCTTCCAGAGCGGCGAGTTCTTCGGGGTGATCGCCCCGACGGGCGGTGACGTGTAGGAATATTCTTCCCCATCGAGCACGCCTGTGACCGTGCATGTCATCTGATCGCCAGCACCGTCATAGCGATATTTGAGACGGCCCTTTATGCCGGACCGGGTGTTGACAACCGCGGCGATAAGCTGCGCCTCATAGGCGATCGTGCCGTTGACCTGATAGGATTTGCCGGCCACAGCGAACGGGTTCATCTGCCAATCGAGAGCCTGCAGAGCCACGGCCATGCATGCGCCGGCATTGCCGCGCAGGTGCTTCGGGAGTGCGATATCGGCTCGGCACATGACCTCCGCGAACTTGACGACCTCGGCCAGGTTTTGCGGAGCGATCTTGGCGCCGGTTGATCCGGTGGACATGCCGACCGAGTCCATAGGGAGGCGTTCGGTGCGTTCTGCGATCTGGTTCATTATGCGGCCTCCAGCTGGGTTTTGATGCGGGTTTTTGCCCACGACGGCATTTCGGTGTAGGAGACTTCCCGATCGAAGCCGTCGTATCCCGGCCACCGGCTCTCGCTCAGGCAGCGCTTGACGATCTCGATCGCGACACGAGCCTGGCGCTCGCCAAGATCGATGTCCTCGTCCTTCAACTGCATGACGCGCACGTCATAGGGCGGGGCTTTCTCGACGAAGACGAAGGTGAAGCTGCTGAACGCCTCCGGCCCGAGAACATTCCGGACTATCATCCGCAGCAAGCCGGCCTGGACGTGGTAGCCGTGGTTGAAAATCGCCTTGGAAACGCTTTCGTCGTCGACCGCCGCGGCGGTCTTCAGATCGACGAAATCGCCGCTGTCGTTCGGCACGACGTCGGGGCGCGCCTTCAGCCAGATGTCGCCGTCCTTGCAGAACAGGCTTCGCTCGATGCGGCCGTTCAGGATGCCGAGGCGGATGGCCTCTTTTTTAGCGAGGGCATCGGCGATGTTGCGAATATGGCCGATCTCGGTCTCGGTGATGACGACCCGGCCCGACTTCGCCTGCTCGGCCAGCCATGCCTTGCACCAGTTCGACTGGCCGCTCCAGGGCTTGTCATTGCCCTTGTCGTCGGGATAGGTGGCGGGCCGAAGTGAATAGCGCTCCTTGAAGCCCTCCTCGCCAAGGAGAAGCATATGAGCGGCCTTCCCGAACTCCAGGCTATCTTTTTCCGGCCTGTCGAACGGTGTCGGATTGTAAGGCGAAAAGCCCCAATATTCAGACGGTCGCCGCAAAACGGCGCGAAGCCCAGTACTGGAAATTGAAAAGCCGTCGAACAGATCGGTCTTGCCGTGATAGTCGTCGATCGGCACACAAGAATAGACGCCGCGGCGGACGATTGGGTTGCCGTTCCATTTTTGCTCGGCTGTCAGGCCGGCGACCAGGCTGCGCTCGACGGAGCCAAGGGACTGCCATGCATCCCTGTCGACGATCTTATCCATGGCGGATGTTCTCCTGATTTGCGAGCTGCTGCTGGCGAATGCCTTCGTTGCAGCTCGGGATCGATACGAATAGGAAGAGGGACGCGACGATCACCAGCAGGTGATAGCCGACGAGGGCGAAGAACTGCCGGTCTCGCGCCGCTTGGGCCACGCCGGCGCGACGGTTGATCTCAGCCAAGCGGTCTTGGATATCGGTCACGACGTTCCCTCTTGTCTGTGGTTGATCAGGCGTAAAGCTGGTCAGCATCGGTGATGCCCATCATGTTGCGGGCGCGCTTGCTGTATTCGGCGCCGTAGAGCGCATTGCCTTCGATGTACCAAGCGATCGCGACGGCATGCTCTCCCTCGCGACGCTCCTTGGCGTCGGCGTATTCTTCAGCCGCCTTTTCCTGCAGGGCGCAGATGTTGAAGAGATCACGCATAGAGCTGATCCTCATCGGTTATGCCCATGATCTCTCGGGCATAGCGGTAGTGCTCGACGACCGATGCCGTGGCGCCGCGCATCCACGACGGGCCGCGAACGGCGTGCTCGGGACGCTGCAGGAAGACGAAGCCGAGAGCGCCCATGCGCTGCGCTTCGATTGCCTGGTAGACGTCACAGTCAGTCAGCGTGCGAGCTACATTCCAGCGAGCATCGCGCTTGCTCTGCTCGGTCTCGATCTTGCGAATGTGCTGCATGGCGCCCCGTCCTCAGTCGGTTCAGCAGGCCGTTTCGCGGACTTCGCTTAAAGCGGTCTCAATCGGCTGCTGTGAGAATGAACGTAAAGATAAACTATACAGAGCGCAAGAGGCGCTAAGAAAAAAGTTTAGTATGACTAGACAGAAAAAATCGACGAGCGTATGTCTCTGCACATGAGGGGCGCTTGCAGCAGCTGGTGATTCCCTTCGAATTGAGGGGCGACCGGGTGCAACTCCCGAGCTGGTGAAGCCCTAAGCGCGGGAAGCGAAAGTCCTTAAGTGCGCTGCCAGAAAATCAGGACGAGGTCGGTGAATAGCCCCTCTGGCGTGCGTCCCATCCCGGCTCCGGCCTTCAGGACTAGCCATGGTTTCCCCGCCTCATGGGTTGAGTTCCATGGGGTAGGGGGAAGCTATGGCAGGAACCCTCCCTCTCGCAACCTTCAAGAGCTTAAAAGTTGAAGTTGAAGAGAATATCTGGGACAGAAGACAGGTAGTGATTACATGAGGGGCAGCTATTCATCCAAGCACTGGGCCTTGATCATGTCCGCGCGGGCCAGGCGGAACTTCTGAAGCTGCTCATCCATCATCTGCGAACAGGCGACGATCACCTCCTCGCGTTTCGCCCCCGGCGAGCTGATCGGGTGGAGTTCTGCATCCTTTTTAGCTTTGGCGTCCAGCTCACCTGCCTTGACGGTGGCGTCTGCAGCCCTGAGGCCGGAATCGCGCAGCAGCATCTCGATGTTGACCGTACTGCTTTGGGCGAGGCCGGCGCCAGTGTAGGGCGCGCACGCCCAGGCAAATCCTTGATGCGCAATGATTGCCTCGAGCGCCTCGTTGAAGCGAGCATCCACCGCAGACTTATCGGCCTGACACTCCTCCGCGGCGATCGGCGCTGCCGCCAACACCGCAATCCAAAAAACACTTGCAAATCGAACGCTGCGCAGCATGAATCGGCCCTCCCGCCGCCCGTGATCGCTGAAGGGTAGCAAGTTCAGAAAAATATGAAAGTGATGCGTGCGTACGTCCGACCTGGGTACTTTGAGGCGATAGCCTATAAGCCTGACTTCGAGACCTTGCGCCGGCGCTCGATCGGCGACCATTTGGCGATGACGATGTCAGTCACCGTGATTTCAGTATCGCCATCGCCGGAAAGCTCGATATCCGCCTGCCAGTCTGGATCCGTGCTTTCTGGGCGTAGAAGCCACCGGCCGTTTTCCCAGATCAGTGTCTTGGCCGTGTATTCGGCAAGCCCATGCTGCAGGCGACGGACGATTACCAGGTCGCCATGTTCCGGCTCCATGCCGCCGGCGTGCAGCTCGACTGCGTGCAGATATTCGCCACTGGCCGCGACCTTGTTGATGCTGTTTCCTGAGACCCTGTAGAGCCGCTGGCCATAGCCCGGATAATCTGGATGCGTGGCGACCGGCTCATAGGTTCTTTCGAAGCGGACACTTGCCTCTTTCCACATCCCGGCCGCGACTTCGCCAACGACCTCGAGGCCGATCCGGGGTGACGACGGATCTTCGCCTTCGATGCCGTTGAGCAGCCAATGAAGGGGCTTCTTTGTCGCCTCGGCGATCGCCTGAAGCGTCGCGTGACGGGGGCGAACTTCCCCGGACTCCCATTGAGCGACAGCGCCGCGCGTCTTCCCAACAGCGGTCGCAAGCTGCTCTTGGGTCATTTTCGCGTCAGATCGCGCTTTGAATATTCGTTGGTTTAGTTCCATGACGGAAACATAGTCGTCAGGCTGTACAAAATCTCCGATAGTCTCACTTGACGTCATGTTAGTTAAACTGTACATCTTGCTCATCCTCGCTAGATAGGGAGTAGGGACGTGCAGAAGCTGACTGGAATGGATGCGGTACGGGACAGGATGCCTCTGGCACGCCTGGCCCGTGAGATCGGCATCACTCGCGGCGCTGTCGCCCAGTGGGACAAGGTTCCGGCGGAGCGCATCGGCGATGTCAGCCGGGTTACCGGCATCGCCTTCGAAATCCTTCGGCCCGATCTGTTCAACGCAGCGGCTCCGGAGAACGTGTCGTGACCTGGCTCTCGGACATGGGCCCCTTCGGCGCTCTTGCCGTCGTCGTGGCCGCCGTCGCGGTCGCAGTCCTCCTCAAAGACATCTACCTCCGGTGACACCATGACCAGTTCCGTTGACGCGGCCCGCAATATCCACAGCAAGCTCCTGCGGCCAACGTTCCACATCTGCAAGTCCTGCAGCCGCACTCTGTCGGTCGCCGAGTTCATCGAGCGCCACTGCGAGAACTGCAAGCGCGACGTCGAGGTCATCGCGACCAAGGAGCCGGCATGACCGACATCACCGCGATTGCTCAAGACCTCATCCGGACCGATCCCGCGCTGGCTGTTGAGGTTCATCGTCTTGTCTCCGATGTTCGCGCGCTCGACGCCATGAACAAGGTGCAGCTGCCTGCACGCCAGCGCGAAGCCCTTCAGGCGATCCGATCCTTTATCGCAGAGAACGAATGCTCGCCGAGCCTCTCGGAGCTCGCTGATCGTCTTGGTCTCGCATCCAGAAGCAACGTCCATCGGATGGTGGTCGACCTGGAGAAGCGAGGGCTCATCAAGCGCAGCAAGGATCACCACCGAGTCATCTCAGTCGTGGAGCACGCGGCATGAGCGACTTCATCACAGGGTTCATCTATTGCGCCGCCGCCGCCGGCTCCATCGCTACCATCATCTTCTGCGCCCGCCGTTGCAGCCGGTCGTCGGTCGATGAACTCGACTATGGCAACGGCAGGCCCGATGGCTGGGTTGAGCATTCGACGGAGGACCATCGGTGACCGCGATCCTGTCCTTGCTGATCTATTCCTCCGCCGTTTTCGCGATCTGCTTCCAGATCAAGCGTTCAGCCGTTCCCGATGCCGACGGCAATCCCATCACCGCCGAGATCATCCAATTCCCACGAAAAGGGGAGGTTTTCAAGCATGAGTTCCGCCATGGCGCTTCGGGTTCCAAGCTTAGCGTCCGGGTGTCCTACCAATCATTCGGCACAACCAAATAGGGCGACCGCATGAGGGGTCATTGCATTCAAAACAGCTTCGGCGCCCACGCCTGCCAGCTTCGGCGCCTTGCTGCTCTGAGTAAGCGTTTCGGGAGGTCTGAGTAGCGTCCTGGGTCCGTCGGTTCCTCCTGATCTGCAAATAAAAATATCAGGAGAGAGCCGAGCATGAACAGGAAAATCCCAGACCGAATTTTGGCAACCATTAACAACCAGGGAAAGTCGAAAGCGATGTTAGTTTCAGTCGATGCGTTCGGCCCCAGAGAAGCCGATCACTTCGCGAGGAAGATGATCCAGGCCGAGAGCCGGGGCTCTGGCGATCAAATGAACGCAATGGAGAGGGTAGCAACTCGTTGCGGGCTCACCGCGCGCCAGCTCCGCAGATTTCTACAAGGTGAAGTCAAAAGCCCAGGTTGGGACCTGGTTAATGGCATCCTCGCCGGATGGTTCTCCCTTTGGGAGGAGAAGATCCGCGCGATGCAGGATGAGGTGAAGGCCGTCAGAGAGAGGTGCACGGGTGATAGTCACGAGGATCTTATGGCTGAAGTTGCGGCTCTGGAAAGTGACATTGCAGCTCTGGCTGCGAGGGTCAGGCAAGCGAAAGGAAGGTGACGAATGACTGCAGCAGCGACAGTCGGCGATAACACGAAGGCGGACCGCGAGCGGCGCGTCCGGTTCAGCTACTATCACCGCAAGGACAGGGAAATCGCGGCGAAGATCCGCGAGCTCAACGAGCAGAAGAAGTCCAACAGGCAGAACGCCAAGGCCGCCGGCTTCCCGTCTGCAAAGCTCGACCACTATCTCAAGGCCTTCCTGGCGGAAGACCAGCAGAAGCCGGTCGATAAGCACCGGTCTGAACGCGAAAATCTGATCTGGCTGGGCCTGATCCACGACAACCCGCAGGGCGACCTTCTTGCCGATCGAGCCTCCAAGGAACAGCTCATCGCCGCTCAGGGCTTCCATGCCGGTCTGAATGGCCTCGACCGCGTCTCCGGCTATTCCGCCGGCAGCAGCGAGGACAAGACCTGGCTCGAGTCCTACGACGCCGGCCGTAAGGAATACGACACGGTTCTTCCCGACATCGAGGCCCGGATCAACGCCGAGGCGGACAAGGAATCGCCCCCGGAAGGCGGCGACGAAGACTAACGAACCTCCCGGCGGCTCGGCACCTCCCAGCCTTGAGCCGCCCACCTAAGCCGCGCGAATGCGGCGCTTTCTTTTTCTACGAGGGCGCATCGTGATTGTGATGGGACTAGATTTGGCCACCCGTTCTGGCTGGAGTGTCAGGAATAGCGACAAGCACCGGTCATCGATCATCTGCGGCACATTTTCGGTCGCCGAGAACAATCAGGGCGACAAGCTGGAGTGGGAAAGCAAGTACCCGGTCGCCGCCAACCTGTTCTATCGCATCGTCAAGGAACATAACCCCGACTTCGTCGCGATCGAGCGCCCCGAGCACGGCGTCCGCCAGTTCAAGAAGAAGGGCAAAGCCGACCTGACCGGCAAGGAAGAGATCGTTTCGACGATCAACCCAGCCGCGCTGCAGCTGACAGGCATCTTCGGCGCCATCGCCGGCGTCTGCCAGATCCGCGGCATTCCCTTCGGCACTATCGCCGCCGTCTCCTGGCGTCCCGTCTACTTCGGCAAGGGCGTAAAGCCGCCGGAAGGCAAGGACTGGAAAGACCTGGCGATCGAATACGCCCAGCGGGAGCACATCGCCCTCCCGTCCACCAAGGCTGAGCAGCGCGACGCAGCCGAGGCAATCGGCATCTGCACGTGCTGGGCCCAGTGCGCCATCCCCGAAATCAAGTGGATGCAGGAGCGGTTCATGGCTCTCAGGACCGGCGCATTCGATGCGAAACGGAGGGCAGTGGCATGAACCAGCTGATCACCCGCGCATCAATCGCTGAGATCGCCAGACATCGTGACGCCGCCCTGACAGCCTTCGAAGCTGCCCGCCAAGCCGAAGGCTTCGCTAAGCAGAAAATGCAGGAGGCGCACAATCTACTGAAGGTCGCCGCTCCCTTCGCCGCCGGCCTGTTCTCCCATTACGATGCTAAAGATCTCACCGATCGGCATTACATCGACGGTCGCGTCTGGGATTCAGTCATCCACTCATCCGCGCTCAATCACCTTATGGACAAGAAGGCGAAGGACGAGTTTCGCCAGCAACTCCTGACCGAAGCTCCGGAGTTCACCGAAGGGAATGCCTACGCCACCATTGAGCAGTTCGCGGCCGAGGCCGGGATGATCTTCCGCCGCGGCATTGCCGAGATGTTCTCAAACCTCGACCGGCGCTTCCGCTCGCACAGCGGCTGGAAGATCGGCGGCCGGGTGATCCTCTCCGGCGCCTTCGACAGCTGGGGGCACTGGAACTACTACCGGGATCATCGGTCCACTCTGCAGGACATCGAACGGACTTTCCTTATCCTCGACGGCCGCAAGCCGGTTTCTGACTACGCCGGTATTGTCGGCGAGATCGATCGCGCCCGGATGACTGACGGATTCAAAAACGCTCGGCGGACGGAAGTCCAGAGCGAGTTCTACACCGTCCGGATCTTCAAGAACGGCAACGCGCACCTGTGGTTCAAGCGTGATGACCTGGTCACCAGGGCAAACCGGATGATCGGCGAATACTATGGCGAGGTGATTCCGGAAGAGCGCAAGCACGAAGACGATGGCGGCCTGCACGAGCCCAAGCGGGAGATGGCGAAGAATTTCGGTTTCTTCCCGACGCCCGATAGTCTTGCTGATCGAACCGTCGATCTCGCGAGCCTCTATAGCCGCGACGGCGTGCTGAAGGTTCTTGAGCCGTCGGCTGGGACCGGACAGCTTTCCAGGCGCGCGGTCATGGCCGGCGCCGTGGTAGATTGCATCGAATGCCAGCCGCATCGGGCGAATGAGCTGAAAGCCGCCGGCATCTATAGCCGGGTGATCTGCGCCGACTTCCTTGCGCTGAACCCGCGCACCACCGATCTCTATGATCGCATCATCATGAACCCGCCGTTCGATCGCGAGCGGGACATTGACCACGTCATGCACGCGCTGAAGTTCATCAAGAGCGACGGCCTGCTGGTCGCGATCATGTCTGCCCACACCGAGTTTGCCGAGAGCCGCAAGGCCATCGCCTTCCGCGAGCACATCTCCAAGCTAAACGGCGTCTTCTCCGACAATCCGATGAACTCTTTCGCGAGCGTGGGCACCAACGTCAACACGATCACGCTGAAGGTCTGGAAGAGCGGGAGGAAGGTCGGGTGACCAGCTGGTTCTTTGATCCGCTCATGCCGCTGCATTACGAGCTCCTCGTTATCGACTCGCCATGGGATTTCGGCCTTTACAGCGACAAGGGCAACCAGAAGGCGGCGCAGCGGCAATATTCCTGCATGAAGGATGACGAGATCCTGGGGATGCCAGTTGGTCAGCTGGCGTCGATAGATTGCCTTCTCTACCTCTGGGCGACAGCTCCACAGCTTCCTTTGGCAATTGAGTGCTGCAGGGCTTGGGGTTTTGAATACAAGTCCTTCATGGTCTGGCGAAAGCTAACTGCCGGCGGCAAAGAGCGAATGGGGACCGGGTACCGCGTCCGCACCACTGCTGAAATCGTCATTGTCGGCGCGCTGGGCAATCCCAAGCAATCGACAATACCCCGCACAGTGTTCGACGGCATTGCACGCGAGCACAGCCGCAAACCCGACGAGTTCTATGACCTGTGCGATCGCGTCATGCCGCAGGCGCGGCGCGCCGATGTCTTTGCTCGCGAAAGCCGCGCGGGCTGGCATTCCTTTGGAAACGAAGCGACGAAGTTCGATGAGGTGGCCGCATGATGCCGATGCAGACACAACGTCGATCAAGGTCTGAGGATGCCGGCTTCCTCGGCCGCGCGAATGAAGGCGAGCTTAGCTGTCGCGCTGTCAACCTTCCCGTCTATCGCGCCGAGACAGGCTCGTCGAGCAGCGGAAAAGGACTTGCCTCCTTTTGTGGGCCACGAGCTCATGAGGTACGCTACAGCATCGCGCGAGTTGCCGACGCTTCGGAAATGATCGGAATCGATCATCAACTCAATTGGCTTGTCCCACAGATCGCTGCTCATCTTGTCTCCTCCAGCGTGCTGACCGCAGAAGAAATACGCAGCAGACCCACTCGTTCCGCAGATTGCCGCTATGGGACCAAGGTCAGGGGTGCATCTGCGACTAAAGGCCCAGGTGCAAGCAGCATGCGTCGCGCCAACCGCTGGGTCACCTCAGGTATGGCTGATGAGAGAGGCCGCGATCGCAGCCTCTCCACTCGCGCGAATGGATCAGGCGGAAACGCGCCCGCCGCCGGCAGGGGTCTTGATCATCCACGGCTGAATAGCCGGCTGCTTCATCAAGATGCCCTTCTTATTCCCGAACGCGCGAATGGCGTCGCGAGCCACCTGAAGTGGCTTATGCCCGTCGTGAGCCATGTAGCAGGTCTTGAGGGTTGCCTCATGGGCAAGGTCCCGGTCGCGCTCGGGCCAATCTTCAAGAAAGTCAATGGCGTCTGCCAGAGAGTTAATTTCTCGAACCGATCCCTGCCGTTCCTTCAGATAGACGGGGCGATCGAAAATCTTGGAGTTCATTGCTACCTCACTGAAAACGTTGGTGATCAACAAGGATGGCGCGGGAATCCAGCGCCAGCCGAAAATCTATTTTCTCGACTTTTTTGTTTCAAGAGCCGTCGGTGCCTGACAGGGCATTTGTTGCCAGTCTCTGGAGCTGCTGTATGAACGCCCATTCCCGCGACTTCATGGATCGCGTCACCGAAGACGATGTTCTCGAGGCAGAGCAGACGCTTATTGCCTCGGCAATGTTCCTGCCGGAATCCTTCGACAACTGCGGCCTCGAGGCTAATGACCTGTCGATTGGGCTGCATCAGATCATCTTCAAGGCGGCATCGGACCTCCGCGCCGCCCACCAGCACGTCAACCCGGTGTCCCTGAAGCCATACGTTCCCAAGGACGTCCAAGGGCTCAATGTTTCGCCAGCGCAGTATCTGACACGCCTCTCGACCATCGGTGCGCCGCTGCGCCCCGTTGACGTCGATCAGGCGGCGGAGATCGTTAAGGGCAGCGTTATCGCCCGAAGGATCGCCCAGGAGGCGCAATACATGGCCGCGGTGGCCAGCGAAGGCCTCGGGCTTCTGACGATCGGCGACGAGCTCGAGCAGCTGGAAAGCCGGTTGAAGGAGCTTCGGGCTCGGTTCGCCGAAACGACGGCGATATCCTCCCCTGGATCATCCTACCTCACCGCCTTCCAAGCGTCGGCCCGACGCGATGGTGTGATCGGGGTCCCCATCGCACTTCCGGAGATCGCGATGGTTCTGTCTGAGCCGGTGTTTGAGGCCGGAAACCTCTATGGGCTGCTGTCTTCATCGGGTGAGGGCAAATCGTCCCTCACGATGCAGCTCATCTACCACGCGGTGAGCGAAGGTCACCCCGTCCTCTTCCTCTCCTATGACCAGTCATCGGCCCAATGCGTGCGCCAGATGATCGCCCAGGTTCACGGCATTGACGTTCGCCAGCAGCGCGAGCCCAGCCGCCTCATGAGCCAGAAGGAGCAAGACCAGTGCGTCTCCTTCGCGACATGGATCGACCGGCAGCCACTCCAGATCATCCGCTGTCAGCGGGAAGGGGTGACACAGCTCGTCGCCTACGCCCGCCGCTTCATCAAGCAGAAGGCCAACGGCAAGACACCATTCGTGGTGATCGACCATATCGGGAAAGTGAAGCCGCGCGATCCGAAGCTATCGCCAGATCGCATTTCCGGCGAGGTCACTGTCGAGCTAAAGGCGCTCGCAGACGAGACGCAGAGCTCGATCCTCATCCTGAACCAGCGCAACAGCTTCGGAACCCGTCGCGACAATCCACGGCCGATCTCAGCCGACTTGTACGGAGGTGAGGGGGCGCGTGCGGATTACGACGCCGTGCTCACCCTCTACCGGCCTGAGAAATACAAGAAGGAGCGGGAGAAGATCGCTTCGAAGCCTTCAGATTGGACAGCGATCAACAGCGTCTTCGGATCGGATATCGAAGGCATCGCCGAACTCGCCACGATCAAGGTTCGCTTCGGAGATCCCTCGATCGTCGAGAAGGTGAAATTCGAGGCCCGCTTCACCCGCTACGTCTCAATGCGGCCAGAACGCGAGAGGGAGTTGCCACTATGATGTCGTTAGCCAGGAAGGCGCCCTGTGTACTTTGCTGCAAGGAGTTGCCGTTGATGAACAGGACCCAGAACGGATATTTCTGCGACCACGCCAACATGATTTTGACGATGGTCTACGACAACGTGATTGGGTGTCATAGCTATCACACTGAGCTGGATATAATTAGGTCGTTTCTGACGGTCTTCCCATCCCTCGATCACGCGTGGAGGATCGAAGACCGACCCGTCTGGACCGGGAACGACGTTGCCATTAATCTTGATCTTCCAGACGACAAACCGCAGTTCGACAGGGTCAATTGTCAACGAATGGAGGAGAATCGTCCTCCGGTTCCAGTTTACAATTCTGACGACCAGCTCTTCGCCGTCACCAAGATTCGGCAGAACGTCGATTGTTGGTGGAGAGTCGCCGAGCTGAAAATCGGTCTGCTTCTGAGCCGCATCGGCCTGACGATAAAGGCTCCTTATAGTCACTCCGGCTGCTGCGGCGGCGGCCCACCCGCTGAGAGCGCTGACCCATGTGACTATGCAGTTCTGAGTTTGGTCACAAAGCGAATGCTGTGTGATGGGATTGCCGAAGATGGCAACACCTCCAAGTGCGAAGACAACGGCGGGTCCGAGCCAACGCATGATGTGATCTGGGACGAAAGACATAGCCTTACCCTTGCAATTACTTCAGCGACGCACCGGCCGACCAGTTTCAATTTTCTTCATCTTTTCATTGAGAGTCGCATTCAAGGTGATGCCGTCTGCCCCATAGTGAATCCTTCGATGACAATTCGGGCAAAGGGCGATCACGAACCGCGGGTCGTCAGGGCCTCCATCAGAGACACGACGAATGTGGTGCGGTTCCAAGTATGGCGAGCCATTTGCTCGGGCAAATGGTGCGTCGAGCTCGCATCCCTCGCATTTGCCATTCGAACGAGCGAGTACGTAGTTTCGCACATCAGCGGCTCTTTGAAATACGGTTCTCGGAGACGTTCGCGTCCCAACCGAAGGGCTCGAGGCGGCGAATGCTCGTTCCCGGAGGAGTGCGAAATCGATGCCGTTGCTCTCCGGTTCAGCATCAACGACACGAGTGATTGTTTCGAGCGGTCGCAGTTCGAAGACTATCGCTTGGCGCTCTCGTCCGTCTTTTCCGATCGATGGTTCTGTGTGCCATCCTTGACAGACCATCTCGTCTCTGAAGACGACATGACGCTCGGGGTACTGTTTCTCAAAGAAGAGCAGCGACTTTCCTTCGGCGACATGGCTCGCAATAGCACGGTTTCCTCCGGTGAGTTTCATGTCGCCATTTTGTCCTTCGCCAAAATACTCGATCATTCCGTCGGCGTGCTGTCGGTCGTTGTAGCCGAACTCCAACCCACGCTTGCCGCTGATAATAAATATTACCGGGTGTCTGGCAGGTGTGATGATGCCGCTCTGCCATTGGCCCCCGAAGATGGAGTGAATATCCCGCCTACGATTGTAGGCGCTGCCGCGCTCGAATCCCCAGCTCAATGTCAGTCCTCTCGATTTCAGACTCGTCAATCAAACATCGTGAACATTGCCTCATCCTGGAGGGGTGTAGCATGAACGAGTTCGCTGGATTTGCTACTCCTCGTGGCGGCGGCTGGTGGGCTATGACGCGCTTTGCTCGCGACGCCAAAGCCAAGCCGATCCTGGGCGAGGGCGGATCGCCTCTCGTATTTCAAGACGAGCTCTCCACCACGAAGGCGGCTCTGCATCACGTCCTTGCATATTTCAACGGCCACCTAGTTGCGTCGCGCGAGATCGCCGGCTCTTCGATTAGGGAAGCCCGCCGTTCCGCGGCCGATCGGCTGTTTCAGCGCAAAGAGGGTGAACGGGTGGGAGGGCAGAGGGCATGACCGAAATTTTCAAGCTCGAAGCACCAAAGCAGAAGCGGGCCCGCATCCGCCGCGGGGGCTGGTCCTGGGGCCCGGTAGAAGGCGCAAAGCTGCGGGTGCTGTCGCTTGGCGCCGGCATCCAGTCGACCACACTGGCGCTGATGGCCGCTCATGGTGAACTCGACCCGATGCCAGACTTGGCAATAGTCGCGGACATGGAGGAATTGGACGCCACGGAAGCAACTCTCTCCTTCCTCCGTTCGCCAAACGTGTTGCCATTCCCGATCGTGAAGGTCGGCAAAGATAGGCTCCTTTCGGAAGACCTGAAACGACGTGCCGAAGGAACTGGGCGAGGCGTGTCGGTCCCCTTCTACACGAGCAGGGGCCAAGCTAGGCGCCAATGCACCCGCGAATTCAAGGTCGAGGTAATCGAAGCTGAGGTTCGCCGGCGTCTCGGTTATCAGCCTCGTCAGCGCATCCCACCAGCGTCTGCCGAAATCTGGATCGGTTATTCCACCGACGAGGTTGTCAGGGCCGGAGCAGCATTCTCCCCATGGGTCGTGCATCGGTTTCCTCTGCTCGAAAAGCGCCTGTCGATGCGCGACTGCATCTCATGGCTTGAGCGCCACGATTACCCGGTTCCCCAGCGAAGCAAATGCGTCTTTTGCCCGTTCCGCACGAACACCGAGTGGCGCTGGATGCAGGAGAACGAGCCTCACAATTGGCAGAAGGCGGTCGATATCGACAACGCAGTAAGGGCTCACGGGCAGCTCCGCGTCGGTGGTTTTCTTCATCCCAGCTTGAGGCCGTTAGATCAAGCCGACCTCTCTACCGCCGAAGAGCGCGGGCAGGGGAACATGCTCATGGTTTGCGAGGGAGGGTGTGGCCTATGAATGCTCCTCTCCCTCAACCCTTCGACGCAGACGCCTACTGCCGTAACGCAGCAGCCGTCAGAAACCGCCTGATGAACCCGCCAATGCGCCCTACTAAGCCAGTTCTGGTCTCTTCCCAGTCGGAACCGGAGCCGCTCCCTGTGCCTCAGCGCCTGCCCATGTGGCAATGGAGCGATAAGCAGCAAGACGCCCACGTGAAAGCGTGGATGAAGTACAAGATGCACCCGACCAAAGACTACATGCGGCGGCGCTGCAAGGAATTGGGCATCACCATGAAGGATCTGTGCGGCCCGCGTCGGGCGCACCCCCTCGTCGACCACCGCCAGCTCATCATGTGGGAATTGAAGATGATCGTTAAGCCGGAGATTAGTTACCCAGAGCTTGGCAGGTTGTTTCGGCGCGATCATACGACGGCGCTATGGGCTGTCCGCAGGGTTGAGGAACTGAAGGCGAGGGGGCTGTTGCCGTGACAGACGTATTCTGGACCGAGGAGCGCATCGCCAAAGCAGAGAAGCTTTGGAGTGAGGGGCTGTCGGCAAGAGCCATTGCCGACATCGTCGGGTCGAAGAAGAACACGGTCATCAACATGGCGTTTCGGCACCGCGACCGGTTTCCGGCCAGACAAGGACCGCGGCGGCGGGGCCCATATACCCCAACCAAGCCGACCCATTATCCCGATCGTGTGACAAGGATCACGACGTCGGGCGCATCAGTGACGATGCCGCGCGTGCCTACCATTGACGGACCGGCGCCGATCATCCTGCAGATTGCAACAGGGGAGGAAATCCAATGACATCTGTCGAGACTGTCCGCATCACCCCTCGGGAAAAGGAAATCCTGAAACTGGTTGCCGCCGGAAAGACCGGCTGGGAGATGTCCACGATCCTCGCACTATCCGAACACACCATCCGCAGCCACATCCTGAGCGCCAAGCGGAAGTTCGATGCGATGACCATAGCGCACATGGTCGCGCTGGCGTTCCGTGGCAAGATTATCGAGTAGGGGCTGCAATGATCGATCTCTTCGGCAACCCGCCGACCTACGATGCGGAGTTCCAAGGCAAGAACCGCCTGACGCTGAGCCGGTGGTGGGGTGGCGGTCCTCGAGCATGCGTGATCGGCTGCAACCCTTCTACCGCCGACGCCAAGAAAGACGACCAGACCTCGATCTGGTGGAACAAGTGGTTCCATACGAACGGCTTCGGCGGGTACGACGCCGTCAACCTCTATCCATTCTGCTCATCCAGCCCCGCCGAATGCCGGCGCATCGTCTCTACCATCGAGGGCGGCGCCTGGGATGTTCGAGACGATCTGCACTTCGTCAACCTCCCTCATGTTGTCGCGAAAGCTAAAGCCGCGGCTCAGGTCTTCGTCTGCTGGGGAGCAATTGCCTGGGATATGGACTGGATCAACCACGTCGTCGAGGAGATCCAGTCAGGCGAAGCGCCCTATCCGGATTTGTGGTGCTGGGGGAGGACGAGCAGCGGGGCCCCTAAGCATCCGATGGCGCGCGGCCCTCATCGCATCCAAGCCGACCAGAAAGCGATCGTCTGGAGGGCTGCGTGACGGACCCGCAAGACCATCCCGAAGCGCTGGCGATCTTCGCCGAATACGGCATAGCGGTCGTGCCGGCGCATGTGATGCCGTCGGTCGGCCAGACGCGAGCGATCGCCACCCTCGACCGCATCAGAAAGCGCCATGGAGACGCACACGCGCGTTTCGTGGTCATGACGCTGGCAGAGACCGCCAACAACAAAGCTTTTATCGACGAGACCTCCCTGTGGGTGGTCAGCGACATGGTTCGGGCGGCGGCCAAGAACTATCCCGATCTCGTCGAGAACAACGTGTCAGCCTGGTTCTCGTTCTTCGACGCTATCCCGCTGGGCTATCTTCAATACTGGGCCTTCGACCTCGACGGAATTGTCTCCAAACGACACGCGCTGGTGGGGATGTTATACGAGAGGATGCGCCGGCAGTTCGGAGCCATGGCGGTCCAACCCGATCTTCTGGACGATAGACGAGGAGCAGCATGATCACAGGACGCGAAATCGGTGAACGCTTCATCCGTGCGGTGGAAATCAGTATGCGTTCATTCGCATCTGTCGGGCCGAAGGTGGCGCGTCGGGCTGTGTGGATAGAATACCAATATACCCAAGGCGACAAGAACGGGTGGGGTGCCGAGCGGCTTGCAGAGGAGCGCAAGGACTTCTGGTCTACAATGCGCACGCCATCTGCCCGTGAGATCAGCGAAGCCGAGGAAACGCAGCAATGGCTCTTCTACATCGACAAAGAACACGAGCGCCAATGCCTCACTGCATGGGCATGGTGCATGGCAAGGCGCCAATCCTTCAAAGACTGGTGTGCCGAGCAGGGCTTCCATGTCGAAACCGGCCGGCGCAGAAAAGAGCGGGCAATCTTACGTATTTTGTTAGCAATGTCCCGCAAGCCGTTGCAGCATAACGAAATCGATGTCAACGCCATGTTGCCTGACATAGGCGAAATGAGCGATAAACATGCCAACATCGCAGAAGGCGTGACGCACTGGCGAGCTGATGATGCGAAACCGAAAATGGTCTGCGATTTCGATCAGCGGCTGATGGTCTTCGACTGGGCCGATAAGCAGAATGAGCGGCGCAAGCAGCGAGACGCCGAGAGGCGCAAGCGCACGGCCGCATGAATTTGCTATACGCGGGTATAGCATATCCCCTCTCGGGGCGCCCACAAGCCAACGATACGATAGTCAATCGGGGCCGTTGGAGCCAATAACGCAGGCAGGGCAAACGGTAAGCCACGCGGCTCATAACCGCGAAATATCCGGTTCAACTCCGGAGCCTGCAACCATTAGGAGGGGAAGCCGACGCGCTTTCCAGTCAGGCCTTCGATTTCTCGGCCAGCGCGTTCGCCTTCTCTCGCGAATTGCCTGCTTCTTTAATGATCTTGCGGGCCTGGTCCTCAGTGAGGCCATGCTTACGTTTGAAGTAGTTGAGTTCGTAGGCCTGCCCCGCGGCAACGCGACTGCGATCGCGTCCAATGTTCTTCTTGTCGTCTGCCATGGATTCCTCCGGGTTCGTGGCAATTCGAACTGCAAAGCCTGAGGAATGTTCCAAGTTCCACCCGTCGGAGTAGAGCAGCCCGGTAGCCCGCCAGCCTCATAAGCTGGAGGCCGGAGGTTGGAATCCTCCCTCCGCAACCTCGGCTGCGCCACCTATCAGTCGCCTGGGCGCGATCTCTGGCGGGCGCTGTATTTTATGCGGTCGTCCGGAAGACCTGTGGGTTTTCTACGACCACAACCAGGTTTGCGAATTCGGCGGGTATGTGCCCCTGCTGGTAGACGGATTCAGGTAGAGGCATCTGCTGAAACATCTGCAGTAGTTCCGGACCAGGAGGAGCCGCGTAGCCGGACGCCATCCTTGGAGCAATTAAGCGAAGTGGGCGGATTTGACCGCCGGCTATGGGTTCGAGCCATATCGGCACTAGCCAGCACCGATTTTGCCAGATCACGTAGTCCATCATCACGACGCCGCCGCCAAACGGTAACATGAGCTGCCCAGCTATTTCGATTTCTTCCATTCTAGAACCTCTGGCATGTGAAACTAGATTACTTCGTTAACGGCGGTTTCGTACGGGTGAAGGCCCAAGGCGCTGCTGTATCATATCCGCATTTGGAGCATTCAAAGACAGGACCACCCTTTGAAACTCGCGACGGATCTGCATAGCCAACCGACAGCATGATGGTTGGAGGGAACTCGCAATGACATAGCTGGTATCCAAGTGACTTTGCCAGTTCCGCCTCGGCTATAGCCAATTGCTTTTCCGAATTTTCGATGGCCAAAGACGCAACAGCTTGTTTGTCTGCAGGCAGCATGTCCTTTGCATCTTTGAAGACGCCCAGGAGTTGCCGGATCGCCTTAAAGGATGCGGACGCGGCGCTCGCGCCAGCTGCAATATTCTCAGGGGTAATATCCATCGCATTTCCTTTCTGCTTTGCATCGGCAGCAGGCCACATGCTGATGAGTCTGGAAATACTGCTTTCTATCTGCGCGGGTGAAAATTCGCAGTTATCCGCCACCTGTGCACATTGTTCGACTTCTCCACGGGAGATCTGCCATGATCCGCGCGCTGGCAATCCTCATCATCCTCGCCCTCGGAGCGCTTGTCTTCATGTCGTTCCTTTCCATGGCTCACGCCAAGCAGGAACAGGTGAGACCGGAAGGACCGGTACCGACTGCCGAGAAGCATATCCCAGCGCCGCCGAAATGCCGCGAGCCGATCCGGATCAACTTCTGGGTTATGGGCTCGGACGGAAAGCTCAAGCTCACCGGATATCGGATTGTCGAAGGGACATGCTGATGGCGAAGACCACAGCCGCAGAGGCCAAGCGCCGGCTCAACGCTGCCACGAAGACGAAGCCCTCGACCGAGAAGCAGTGGGCAAAGGTCATCAAGACCGCCGAGTCCGTGCTGAAGTCGGCCGGGGTCAAGTTCTGATCCATGCCCGTCCTCAAGAATGCCCGTCATGAGACGTTCGCTCAGTCCGTCGCTAAGGGCAATAGCGCGACGGAAGCTTACGAGGCGGCCGGGTTCAAGCCTCACAGGCAGAACGCCGCGCGTCTGATGACAAATGATGACGTCTGCGCACGCATCAAGGAATTGCAGGCAAAGGCCGTCAAGAAGGTCGAGATCACCGTCGACAGCCTCGCCGCAGAGCTTGAGGAGGCGAGGGCGATCGCTATCACCGAGAAGCAGTCATCGGCCGCTGTCAGCGCCACCATGGGCAAGGCAAAGCTCTTCGGCCTCGGTGTCGAGCATCGCAAACTGTCCGGAACAGTGCAGATCGTCACCATCACCGCCAAGCAACTGGATGCATTGACCGACGATGAGCTTGCACTCCTCGAGACAGCCTATCCCGTTCTCCAAAAGCTCGGGATTGTTGATGGCGATCAAGGAGCAGAGGCAGAGGCGTGACGTCGAGCAGCGCAAGGGCGGCTGGGAAGTCGAGAAACAGCGCTGCGCCGCCGACGTCATCTACTGGTTCGACAACTGGGTGTGGACATACGACCCGCGCCTCGTCGGCAAGCCTGGTGGCGCATATGTCCAGTTCAAGCTGTGGCCGAAGCAGCGCGACGTCGTCCTGTGGCTCAAGGATCGCATCGAAGCCTCGGAAGAGGGGCTGATCGAGAAGAGCCGCGATACCGGAGCGACCTATCTCACGGCGGGCCTTGCCCTGCATCAGTGGCTGTTCTCGCCAGGCTTCAAGGCGACGTTCGGCTCTCGCAAGGTCGATTACGTCGACAAGAAGGACAACCCGGACAGCATCTTCGCGAAGCTCCGGATTATGATGCGGCGCTTGCCGCCGGAGATGATGCCGGAAGGCTTCAACTGGTCGCAGCACGACAACTACATGCGCATCGTCAACCCGGAGACCGGCGGGGTCATCTCGGGTGAAGGCGGCGAGGACATGGGCCGCGGCGGCCGATCGTCGATGTACGTCCTCGACGAGGCGGCCTTCGTTCCGAATGCGGAGACGGTCGAGAAGGCGCTGTCCGGTAATACCGATTGCGTCATCTGGGTCTCGTCGGTCAATGGCATGGGCAACCTGTTTGCCCGCAAGCGCCACTCGGTGCTGAAGCCGCATCAGATCATGCGCCTGCACTGGCGTGACGATCCTCGCAAGACCGAGGAATGGGCAGCCAACAAGCAGGCCAGCTTCTCCGACCCGACAACATGGGCGAGCGAGTACGACATCGACTACAGCGCCTCGGTGGAGGGCATTTGCATTCCGGCCCTTTGGGTGGAGAGCGCCAAGCGGCTGAAGGCTCTTGAGCCTCGCCTGAAAGCCTCCGCGGTTGGCGTGCTGGGCGGTGACGTCGGCGCCGGCAAGGCGAAGTCGGTGGTCATCCCTCGCTTCGGCCCGATCGTGAAGCCGCCGAGGAGCCGCGGTGAACCGGACACGACCGAAACTGCACACTGGATGCTGGACGTGGCCAGCGAAACCGGAGCGTCGACGCTGAACTTCGATGCGCCAGGCGTTGGTGCCGGCGTCTCGTCGACGTTGATGAAGAACCCAAAGGCGGGCTTGAAGGTCGTCCCGGTTAACACTGGCCTGCCGCCAACGGATCGCAAATGGCCGGATGGGCGAACCTCGGAAGAGATGTTCGGCAACCTCAAGGCCGAAGTCTGGTGGCTTTCCCGCACGACGCTGCAGCGCACGCATGAGCATGTCCTCTGGCTCGAAGGCAAGGGCGGTCGCGAGCATCCGCTGACGGATCTCATGGCGCTGCCTTCCGGCGACAAGGACAGTGACCAGCTCTGCCTCGAGCTCTCCCTCGTCAAGTGGGGTAGGAACGAGCGCGGCAAGATCGTGATCGAGAGGAAGGATGAGCTGAAGCGCCGGGGCATCAACAGCCCTGACTATGCCGACGCTCTGATGCTGACGAACGTAGACCCGCCCCGCAAGCACACCACGACATCGGAGCAGCTTAGGATATGAGCAACATCGCCACGCCTGCCGCTGCTGTCGCCGACGCCGAGCAGAAGCGCGCATTGCCGCGCACGCTGATGGGTGGCACGGCTGCGATGCGGAAGGCTGGCAAGGTCTATCTGCCGCAGGAGCCGGCCGAGGATGAAGCGGCTTACAAGAACCGCCTGTCGCGCACCTTCCTCTTCAACGGCTTCAAGAAAACCGTGAAGGATATGGCCGGCAAGGTGTTCACCAAGCCCGTCCAGATGGGCAAAGACGTGCCCGCGCAGTTGCAGGAATACGCCGAGAACATCGACCTGACAGGGCAGGGGCTCAACAACTTCGCCTATGCCATCTTCGAGGGGGGCATGGTCGACGGGATCTCTTACATCCTCGTCGAGATGCCGCCGGCGAACCCTGAAGCGACCCGCGCCGATGACATTGCCAGCGGCCGGCGGCCGTACCTCGTCCATATCGAGGCCTGCAAGATTCTCGGCTTCAAGTCGAAGCTGATCGAAGGCCGGCAGGTGCTGACCCAGGTCCGCATCTTGGAGACGGCAACCGAGGATAACCCGGAAGACGAGTTCGCCGAGGTCTGCATCCCGCAGATCCGCGTCTTTGATCGCACCGACCTGGGCGTCGTCACCTTCCGCGTCTATCGCGAGCAGAAGGGCAAGCGGAACAAGGTCGAGTGGGTGCAGGTCGCTTCAGGCTCCATCAGCCTTAAGGACATCCCGCTCGTCCCAGTCTATGCGAACCGCACCGATTACATGATGGGCGAGCCGCCGCTCGCCGATCTCGCCTTCACCAATGAGGCGCACTGGCAGTCATCAAGCGACCAGCGCAACATCCTGCATGTGGCCCGCGTGCCGATGCTGTTTGCCAAGGGGTTCGACGAAGCAGACACGCTCGTTGTCGGCGCCAACAGCTTCACCCGAAGCAGCAACGAAAACGCCGACATGAAATATGTCGAGCACACCGGATCCTCCATCAGCGCCGGCCGGGACGATCTGAAGGACCTCGAGTTCCAGATGCAGACGCTCGGGCTCGAACTGCTGATCCCGAAGCCTGGCGGCCAGTCGGCAACCGGCGCGGTGATCGACCAGGGCAAGATCAATTCGCCGCTGGCGATGATGGCGGACAACCTCAAGGACGCGCTCGAGCAGGCGTTCGGCTACATGGCCCAGTATGCGGGCATGGGCACGGATGCCGGCGGCTCGCTGACGGTCAACACCGATTTCGGGATCACGCTGCGGGATGCGGCCGACCTGCAGACGCTGCTGGCTGCGGTCAATGCCGGCCAGATTAGCCGCGAGACCTTCCTCAGGGAGCTAATGCGCCGCGGCGTGCTGATGGAGATCGAGCCCGACGACGAGATGGAGCGCATCGAGCAGGATGGCGAAGCGCTCGGCCTGAAGCGCGAAGAGGACGATAATGCCGACGGCGAATGAAGCCGCTCTCGACGCTTCTGTTCGTCACCAGATCGGCATCCTTCGCTATTCCTCGTCCGTCGTCCGGAAGGTCGTCTCGCTGCTGAACAAGGTCGACGATCGGCTGGTCACTGAGATTGCCAAGCGCGGCGTCGGCGACGAGAGCTTCACCCAGCGCCGGCTGGAACTGCTCCTGGATTCGGTACGGTCGATCATTGCCGAGGCCTATGGCAAGGCGACGACATCGCTGAGCGACGAACTGAAGGACTTCTCCGGCTATGAGCGGGACTTCCAGATTGATCTGATGCGCAAGGTGGTGCCGATCGACATCAGCTTCATCAAGCCGACGAGCGCGCAGCTCTACGCCGCGGTAACGGCAAGGCCCTTCGATGGCCGGTTGCTGAAGGACTGGTACACCGACCTCGAGGCAGGCGCCTATCGCAGGCTTCGGGACTCGATCCGCATGGGCTATATCGAAGGCCGAACCACGGATCAGATCATCCGCGACATCCGAGGGACGCGGGCGCAGCAATACAAGGACGGCATTCTCGAAATCTCTCGTAGGGGAGCAGAGGCCACCGTCCGCACCGCGATCAACCACACGGCCAATGTGGCGCGGAACGAGACATATAAGGCCAACAGCGACCTCGTGAAGGGCGTCCAATGGATCTCGACCTTGGACGCACGCACCACCGCGGTCTGCCGGGGGCGTGACGGCAACGTCTACCCGCTGGATTCCGGACCTCGGCCGCCAGCCCATGTCAACTGCCGGTCGTCGACGGCACCGGTGCTGAAGTCGTGGAAAGAAATGGGCATCAACCTGAAGGAAGCGCCGGAAGGCACGCGCGCTTCGATGGACGGGCAGGTGCCGGCATCGATGACCTATTCCGACTGGCTGCGGAAGCAGCCGAAGGACGTCCAGGACGACATTCTGGGGGTGGCGAAGGCGAAGCTGTTTCGCAACGGGGATCTGCCGCTCGATCGTTTTATCGACCGGGCCGGCCATGAATACACATTGGATGAGCTGAGGCGGCGGGAAGCCGCGGCATGGCGCAAGGCGTTCGGTGAGCCTGGTTCATCATCCGACGGTCCGCCGCCGGCGCCACCACCACAACGGCGCCAGATCGCGCCGCGCAATGCCATCGAGAAATCCTACACCGACCGGCTCGGCAAGGACATCGATCCGCGGTTCGTCAAGGCGTTCGAGAAGACGACGCCGGTCAAGATGGTCGACAGTGCGACTGGCGGGTTCTATCGCTTCGACGATCACGCGATGCTCATCCCGGCCGATTGGACCCAGACGCGCGATCGGTTGAAGTGGGTGGGCACCTTCGCCCACGAATACGGCCACGCCATCGACCTCGACGGCCGCAAGGTCGACACGCTCCGCTCAGCAGCGATGGCCCAAGCGATCTCCGAGGACCGGCAGGCGCTGATTGCCGGATCCGTGAAGGGGAAGGCGCTCCCGGATGAGGCTCGCAAGCAGCTCCTGTCGATGGTCGGCGACGATGCGAAGGCGGCCGGCGATTTCGAGCGCCTGATGAAGGATGGCGAGTTCGAAAACGCAATGGACGTTATCGTCGAGGAATTGCGGAGACGAAACCGGGAGTCCAATTATCAGCCAAGCGACGAGATGAGGCTCGACAATTATGCGCTCGGCAACATGATGGACTTCCTTGGCGCCGTCAGCGACCTCGAGCGCGGACACGGGCACAGCAAGGGCTATTACAGCCGGTTCCCGTCGCTGCGCGAGGATGGCAGGGGCGGCCAGGTGACGGCAGGGCATACCGCGGAAGCCTTCGCAAACGCCTATATGGCGAATGTGCTGGAAAAACACGCCCTTTGGTCATATATGATTGATCAGATGGGCCCGAGAACGGCGAGAGCCTTCCGGGCCATAATTGATGAGGTGGCAAATGGCTGATCGCTCAGCCACGCTTGAGGCCGCTCGTCGGCGCTACAACGAGCTCTATCCCGATCGCCCGATCACACGCATCGGCGACACGACGGAGCCCTATTATCATCTCGTGGTCATGAACGGCTCCTGGTTGAACGGGAATCCGCTCTCGGACGAGCAGATCGCCGCCGTCGAGATGATCACTCCGGCCGGCATGTTCTCCTGACCCATGGCCGAGCAATCCAAACGCTTTCGAGTGATACCTGGCGGACCTGCCGGGGATGGTACGGCACAGCCGAAGGCGTATAGGGCACGGAAGCGCGGCGAGCCTGAAGTCCTCACCTGCTCCACCTGCGAGCAGGATACGGGCGTGGCTACGGCGCTCACCTTCGAAATGAAGCAGGGCCGGATGATCCGCGACGGTGTGCCGTTCGGCGGATCGAAGATCATCTACTGCGGCCATTGTCTGGCCCGCGGGAAACTCACCCGCCTCGTCTGAACCTATTTCAGGACATCGCTATGACCGATCTGCTGGCCGCTTCCGAGCGGGCCAAATACGAGCGCATGTGGGCTCGGCCGGAGTACCGCGTCTGGTCACCGGGTAAGGACAGCGCGGAAGAGGCAATCGCCACGTTCGGCGCGTCGTCGGTGATCGACTTCGGGTGTGGTGAGGGCAAGGCGCTCGACCAGTTCCTCGCTTCCGGGATGGAGGTGATTGGCATTGATCTCGTGAGCCTCAGAGAGGGCGTTATCGAGGCGTGCCTGTGGGATTTGCCGGCGGACCTGAAACCCGCGTCCTGGGGCTTCTGCGCGGACGTGATGGAGCATATTCCGACCGACAAGGTTGAAGCTGTGCTCTCGAACATCGCCGGCAAGGTGCGGCTCGGCTGCTACTTCCGAATCTCGACGGAACCGGACGGCATGGGCGCGCTGATCGGCGAACGCCTTCACCTGACCGTCAGGGATGCCGTCTGGTGGGGCCACCGCGTGCGGGAGCATTTCGCTCAGGTCGTGGTTATTCCCTGCGGCGGCTACTGCATCGTCGTGGCGCGCAAATGAGATCGGCGCTTGTGCTCGGTGGCGCGGCCTGCGCCTGGGATGATCTGGCAAAAGCAAGGGAGTTCGGCCCCTTTGACGCGACCATCGCCATCAACGACATGCTGGCGCATTACCAGGGCGAGATTGATTTCGCCGTCTCGCTTCATCCCGAGAAATATCACCTCTGGATGTCGGACCGGGACAGCAAGGGACTTGCAAGGCCGAAGAAGTTCGTAGCCCACGCCGGCAATACGCAGGAGGGCCGGAATGCGGCTTTCCCGGTCGACATCGTCACCGACTACCGCTGGCCGGGGATGAATGCATCGGGCTCCTCGGGGCTCTTCGCCGTCAAGGTGGCGCTCGAGCACGGGTTTGACCGCATCATCCTCTGCGGCGTGCCGATGGACGGCAAGCAGTCGCATTTCTTCGACAACACGCCTTGGACGGAGGTTCAATCCTTCACCGAGGCCTGGGGCATCGCTCGCCCCTTCATTGCGGAATTCACCCGTTCGATGAGCGGGAAGACGAGAGATTGGCTCGGCGTTCCTTCCCTGGAGTGGCTGGGCCGATAAGCAGGCAGACCCGACCACCCGACCGCCGCCCGGTGTGAAACCGAGGCGGCTTTTTCATGGGCGCGATGCCCATCAACCAGCGAGAGGCTGACCACATGCCACTGAAATTCTCCGTCGACTCCCTCGATGACATCTCCGAAGCGCACCGAGACCTTTACACCGAGAAGGATGGCAAATTCTTCCTGTCGGTAGACGGTCTCGAAGACAATGCCGGCCTGAAGAAGGCTCTCGAAACCGAGCGCGAAACGCGCAAGAAATACGAGAAGGAAATCAAGGCCTGGCAGCGCACCGGCAAGACTGCCGATGAGATCGCCGAGCTACTGGCCGCCGCCGAAGAGGCAGAGCGCCAGAAGCATGTGAAGGAAGGCAACTTCGACGCCGTCCTGAAGCAGCATCAGGGCAACTGGGAGAAGGAAAAGGCGGATCTTGTTGCGGAGCTTGAGGCTTCGAAGGCTTCCGAAAAGGGCGCCGTGATTGGCAATTCGCTCCTGACCGCCCTCACCAAGGCCGGCGCCACGGAAGAAGGCCTCGACTTGCTGCCTGATCGCCTCTCGCCACGCATCAATTTCGAACGTGACGGCAATAAGCGCGTCATCTCAATCATGGCCGCGGACGGCGTGACGCCGCTTGCAGGCTCGGCAAAGGACGGCATGGCAACCTTCGACGACCTCGTCAAGGAAGCCGTCGACAAATACCCGTCGCTCTTCAAGGGCAGCGGGCAGGGCGGGAGCGGGAAGCACCCGGACAACAAAGGCGGCGGGAGATCCGGCGTCAGCAAACGTTCCGATCTCAAGACGTCGAAGGAGCGGGCTGATTTCATCGATCAGCACGGTCTGGAAGCGTACAAGGCCCTGCCGGCCTGATCGGACAAATCGAAACCCGGTTTGACTGAAAGGATCTCACAATGGCAACCGGCAAAGCATCTGATTTCAAGGTCTACCAGGAGTACCTGCAGACCCGTATGACCGAAATCCTCACCCAGAACGGCGACCTGTTCAACGTCGCTTCGAATGGCGCGATCGTGATGACGTCCGCGTCCAAACGCGGCGACTACGAATACGAAGCCTTCTTCAAGTCGATTTCGGGCTTGGCATCCCGCCGCGACACGACTTCGACCAGCTCCGCAACTGATCTTGCCCTGACCCAGGACGAGTTCGTTCGCGTCAAGCTGAACCGCAAGATCGGTCCGGTAGCCAACACCCGCGACTCGTTCCGCAAGATCATGGCCCGCTACAGCCAGACCGAGTTCACCGATATCGTCGCCGAGCAGGCCTCCAAGGCCCAGCAGCTCGATATGCTGAACTCCACCCTGCGCGCCGGCCGTGCTGCCCTCGTCAACCAGTCGGCGGTCCTCTACACGATCCCGTCGAACGGCACGATGACCACTGCCGGCCTCGTCAACGGTCTCGCCAAGCGCGGCGACCGTGCCGACGATGTCGTCTGCTGGGTCATGCACTCCAAGGTCTATTTCGACCTCGTGCTGCAGCAGATCTCGGCGAACATCGACGGCCTGTCGAACTTCAACGTCCAGACCGGCACGCCGGTCACGCTGAACCGTCCGGTCGTCATCTCCGACTCCGCGGCACTGGCCGTCACCTCCGGTTCGCCGGCAGTGATGACCTACTACACGCTCGGCCTCACGGCGAACGCCCTCCTGGCGGAAAGCTCCGAGGAAGACGACGTCGTCGTCGACGAGGTGACCGGCAACGAAAACCTGATCGTCCGCATCCAGGGTGAATACGCCTTCAATGCCGGCGTGAAGGGCTTCAAGTGGGACGTCGCCAACGGCGGCGCGAACCCGAACGACACGGCGCTCGCCACCGGTTCCAACTGGGATCCGGCAGTCACCGACTACAAGGACTATGCGGGCATCGTCATCGCTTCCCGCTAAGCGCCTTGAGAAACGGGGCGAGGGGCTTCGGCTCCTCGCTCTCCCTCCACTGGAGACCACGACATGAAAGTCATCATCTATTACGGCCACGATGGCGCCGCGGCGAAGGCTTTTGCCGCAGAGCTCCGCGAAGCGAAGCACGCTGCCCAGGTCCGCCATGCTCCGTTCTTCGATCAGCCTGAAAAGGCAGATGACATCGTCATCCTCGAATGCGTGTCCGACTTTGATCGCGGCCGGATTGAGGCGGCTTACAGGGCGGCGCTTGAGGCAACCGGTGTCTTGCGCCAGGACGGCCCCACCGTAGAGGAATACGTGGCAGCCGGGTACTCGGCTTCGGTATACCCGCCCAAGGGCTATGCCTCGCGCAGCACGCCTGAAGAGATCGCAGCGGCGATTGCTGCCCAAATCAATCCGGCGCCGCCGCCGGCAAATCCCGTTGAACCGACCGACGACGAACTCCGAGCAGCCCTCACGGCGGCTGGCAAGCCTCCGCATCCTCAGACCGGGCGCAAGAAGCTCCTCGAGAAGTACAACGCCCTGAAGGCAACGGAGTAACACCCCATGGCCCTTGATTCCACGGTGGGCGGCGCTAACGCCGACAGCTACGCCTCGCTGGCCGAATTCAAGGCCTATGCCGATGCGATCGGCTTCACCTACACCTCGGTGTATACCGATGACGTGATCGAAATCGCCATGCGCAAGGCGACGCAATACCTCGATCGCGCCTACCGCGGGAAGTGGAAGGGGTTTCGCTCCGATCGCGACCAGGCGCTGGCATGGCCGCGGATGTCCACTCAGAACCTGCCGGTCAACTACCTGACGCCTTCCTTCACGACGGGCGTCATCGACGAGGACGGCTATGAAATCCCGTCGAACACCATCCCGAAGCAGGTCAAGGAAGCCGAGTACGAGGCAACCATCATCAGCCTCGGCGGCTCCGATCTTCTGCCCCCCTATCCGCGCGGCAATGCCATCAAGCGCAAGAAGGTCAAGGCTGGGCCGGTGGAAACCGAAACGGAATACATGGACAGCGCGTCGGCGCGCGATCGCTACCTGAAGATCGAGGGGCTGCTCTACGGCCTCACCACCGGGCAGCCTGGCGCGACGTCCGGTTCCGGCAAGCTGGTGAGGGCGTGAACCAGTGAGCACGACTGTTGCTGCCATCGCGGCGGAGGCCTTCGACGCGGTCGCAGAAGAGATTTCCGGCGTCATCCTGTCCTGCACCGTCACCCGCAATACGCAAGGTGCCTATGACGCCACCACGGGCGCCTACAGCGAGGCCACGACGACCTTCACCGGCCGCGCTGTGATCGCAACCGGCAGCACCGTCGAGGGCGTCGGGAACGCCAAGATCGCTGATCTCTTCCCGGCCTATGTCGCAGGGCCTTCGGACACTGTGATGATCCTCGAGGGCCTGACCAGCGCCCCGAAGGAGAACGACACGATCTCGGCGGGCGGCGTCACCCGCACCATCAAGGCGGTCGGCGACGTCGTCGGAGCCGGAACCCTCTTTCTGGTGATAGCAGCATGAGCAACGTGATCAGCCTGAACGGGGGAACGCCTGCCGCTTGCGGTGAGCCGCAGGAAGGGCTGGTGAAGCTGCTGGAACAACTTCTCGACATGGCCAGGGCCGGCCATCTGCAGAGCTTCGTCGGCACGGGCTTCGCTTCGGATGGCGCCCGCGTATCCATGTGGGGCGGCCTGCATGAGAACGTCTATGAGATGCTCGGGGCCATCGCCTGGCTTCAGCACGAGTACGTCGAGCGCGAGACGGACTGATGGCCCAGAAGGCTTACGATTTCGCCGTCGGCCTCGGGCAGCTGGCGGATGAACTGACCGATGACGCCATCCTGGCGGTGACGAAGAAGGTCACGCTGCAGGCGCTGCGCGGCGTCGTGCTGAAGTCTCCGGTCGACACCGGCCGGTTCCGGGGGAATTGGAACGTCTCGGTCAACGTCGCCGATATGAGCACGTCTGACAGTCTCGACAAGAACGGCGGATCGACCATCACCAGAGGCGCGGCCGTTGTCGAAGCCCTCGTGCCTTACACCGTCGTCTGGGTGTCCAATGGACTGCCCTATGCGCGGCGGCTGGAGAATGGGCATTCGAAACAAGCCCCCGCCGGCGTCGTCGCGCTGACCGTTGCTGAAATCGAGAGCCAATTCAGATGAGCCTGGAAACCGAACGCGCGGCGATCGAAGGCCGGTTCAAGACCCTGTGGGCAGCTTCGGCCTATGCGGCGCTGAAGGTGGGCTATGACGGCCACAAGTTCGATTTCGTCTCTGGCCAGACCTCGGTGCGGCTCCGGATCGCCGACGGCGACGCAGAGCAGATCAGCTTCGGCAATCCCGGTGCCAACCTCGTCCGGCATGTGGGCGTCATCTTCTTCCAGATCGCCACTCCGGGCGGGGTAGGGACGGCAACCGTCCGCCCGATCGAGGAGACGCTCATGGGCTTCTTCCGCAACGTCACCTTCGGCGGCGTCCGCTGCCGCATCCCGTACCTCATGGGCCGGGAAGAGGAACCGCCGTTCCTGATCTCAACTGTCGCATGCCCGTTTGAACGGGACGAATACAACGCCTAAGCAGCCTGCCCGGTTGACGGGCTCTTTCCCTGAAAGGATCCCCTCATGTCGATTGCTGATACCTCGGGCACCCGCCTAGCTTATGTCGCAGAAGTGACGGAAGGCACGACGCCAGCCTCTCCCTCCTTCCAGAACCTCCGCTTCACCGGGGAGTCCATCGTCGGCGAGAAGCAGACGGTCACCTCCAACGAGATCCGCCCCGACGGCAACGTCCCCGACGTCACCAAGGTCGGCGGCATGGTCTCGGGCGGCTTCGATTTCGAACTGACCTATGGCACCTTCGACGCTCTGCTCGAAAGCGCGCTGCTCGGCACCTGGGCGTCGAACGTCCTGAAGAACGGCCGCGACCGCCACGCCTTCACGCTGGAAAAGACCTTTGAAACCGGCGGGACGGACGTCTACCGCCGTTACAAGGGCTGCCTGGTCAACACCACGACCCTGAACTTCCAGGCGAAGCAGATCGTCACCGGCAACATGACGGTCATGGGCCGCGACTTCTCCGCCGGTGCGGCTGCACTCTCCGGCGCCACCTATACCGCGGGCAACACCAAGGCGGTAATGAACTGCTCCTCCGACTTCGCGACGCTGTCGATCGGCGGCATCTCCCCGGCACTGACGGTCAAGGGCATTCGCCTCAACCTCAACAACAACCTCCGGGCACAGGACAAGATCGGCTCCTCCGCTCTCGCCGGCGTCGGTCTCGGCCAGCATGTCGTCACCGGCTCGATCGAAGCCTACCTCGAGAACAAGGCGATCCTCGACCTGCTCGACAACCACACGGCATCGTCGCTGTCCTTCACCGTCGGCTCGGTCACCGGTGAGAAATACACGATCAGTCTGCCGAAGCTTTACATGACCTCGGGCGACGCGGCGACACCGGGCAACAACCAGGATGTCATGGTCAACATGGATTTCCAGGCGATCTATTCGACCGCCGGATCTCCGGCCGACAACTGCTCGATCAAGATCACGCGGGCCGTCTCCTGATGGCAGACGTCCGCATAATCCCCACTCAGGACTTCGACGGCTATCCGGACGGGATCAACAAGCGATCCTTCCAGGCAGGCGTCGAGGCTACCGTCTCCGAAGGATATGCCAAGCTCCTCACCGGCAAGGGCGTGGCGGTCCGCAAGGCTCCAAAGGCATCTCCCGACAAGAAATAGCGCGCGCTAGGCCGTGGCGGGTGTCGGGCTCGCCACGGCCGCCATTCCCGACGAAAGGAATCCCGATATGCAGATTGATGGGTTCATCCCCGCCGACAAGACGATCGCGCTCGAGGAGGGTGTCACCTTCGTCTACGACACGCCCTACGGCAATGTGACGATCATCTCCAAGATCGCCGGCGACGACAACGAAGAGTTCACGCAGGCCTTCGTTAAGCTCTCCCAGCGTCACCAGCGCGAGGCCAAGCTCGGGCAGGTCGATCCGGTGAAGCAGTTCTCCGATATCATCCGGCTCTATGCCACGACTGTTGTCCTTAAATGGTCGACGACGGCCAAGTCCGGCGGCAACGCGATCGAGCCATCCGTCGACAACTTTGTGTCGATGATGGAAACCACCGCCTTCCGGCGCGTCTTTGCGCTCTTCCAGGAAGACTGCGGCGACCTCGCCAACTTCCGCAAGGCGCAGGAGGACGAAGCCGCAAAAAACTGATCGAGGCCCTGCTCTGGCATCTGGAGTGGGGCGATCAACTCGAATTCCTTCAGGGCATCGAGGAAGAGACCGGCAAGCGCCCCGCAGCGCTCGCCAGGCGCATTCTGGTCGACGACGGCAACGAACTGTTCTGGAAAGCCTTCCAGACGCTCAGCAAGGCCCGCAGGCCGGCTTTCGACGGTCTCTCCGATATCCTGATCGCCGATATCGTCGCCTTTGCCGATCTGATCGGCCTGCGTGACCTCGATCTGAGATCGCAGCTCTGCCGAATCATCATCGAGATGGATGCGGCGTTCCTTGAATGGGTGCGAGCCCGCAAACCGAAACCGAAGCAAAAGGCCTGAGCGATGGATAGAGGCGTTTCGATTTACATCGATCCGACCGGCGCGCAGACCGGCGGCCGGGTCGTCAAGCGGGAGCTTCAGGAGATCGGGCAGGCGGCCGTGCAAACGCAGCGCCTGACCGATCAGCTTGCCAAGTCGCAGATGGAGGCGGCCAAGTCGGCCCAAGCTTCGGCGCAGGTCATGTTCCAGCAGCTCGACACGCTGCGCGCCAAGTACAATCCGGTATTCGCCGTCATCCAGCGCTACAAGTCGGCGCAGGACGAGATCCGCCAGGCGCACAGGCTCGGGGCTATTTCGACCAATGAAATGGCGGCAGCGCTGTCGCGTGAGCGTCAGGCGTCGCTGTCAGCCATGCAAGCGATCAAGGGGCACACGACCTCAGTCATCGCGGACAATGCCGCATTGCGCGCCGCCTCGTTCCAGCGCCGCAACTTGATCTTCCAGCTGAACGACATTGCCGTCTCGCTCGCCTCGGGCATGAACCCACTGATGGTTGCCGCCCAGCAGGGAAGCCAGATCGGGCAGATCTACATGGGGCAGGGCGGTGTCGTCACGGCGTTGCGTGAGACTGCGGACATGGCTGGCAATCTGGCGGTCAGGTTCGGCCGCATTGGCGTGGCTGCCACCATCGCAGGCGCTGCCGCGGCGGCTGGCCTGTCGCATATTCGCGACGAGGCGCAGAAGGCCCTGGGCTCAACCGTGACTTGGGGGGAAACGCTCACCGCCACGTTCCAGACGATCTGGGATAGCCTTAAATCGGTCTTCGGGCCCGCTGTCTCCACGCTGCTCGACCCGCTGTTCTATGCCTTCGACAAACTGTCGTCGGCCGCCGTCGATATCGCCGAAATGCTGATCAACGTCTTCCGGGCCTGCGGCTATGACATCGCTCTGGTCTTCGATCAGCTTCCGAACATCATCGGCGCCGCGTTCGTCGGCGGGGTGAACGCCGCCATTGAGGAACTCAACAGCCTCGTCAAGTCGACGTCGGATTCGGTGGATCAGATCATCGCGGCGTTCAACAAGATCCCCGGCATCAAAATCCCGTCGATCAACGCGCCGAGCCAGACGATCGCGCCGCGCGATAACACCTATGCCAAGGAACTGGAGCAGGTTGCGAAGGACCGCGACGAGGCAATCAAACGCATTATGTCGGATACGCCCATCCGCGACTTCGGCGGCGCTATCGCTGATCGCATCGGCACCAACCGCGCCCAGTCGCGTCTCTCCGACCTCGCCAACCTCGATTTCTCGAAGTCCATCCAGAGCGCAACCGGGCTTGGTACGGCAGTCACCGGCATCGCCACTGCGGCAAAGCAGGCATCCAGCACCGTCGTCGACGTCAACCAGCAGATGATGGACGCGCGCCGCCAGTCGCTGATCGGCTTCGAACAGCAGGGCGATCAGCTCCGGACGATGAAGACCGAACTGAAGGACATCCAGGCAACGCTCGCCTCTGCAGCCAAGACGCCGGTCTCAGACGTGTTCGGCCGGGACATCGGAGATGCATCCGGAGCGATCGAAGCTGCCGCATCCTCCATCCAGAAGGTGTTCACCGCTCTCGATGGTGGCCAGATAACCGCACAGACGGCTCATGAAAGCCTCGAACTCGTCAGAGCGAGCCTCAAGGCCATGGGCGGGGATTCAAAAGCTGTCGATGCGTGGGTCAATGCCATCATCAACGGCAGCATCCGGGTCCGCGAACTGGACTCCAACATCAAGACGCTCTCCCAGTCGATCATGGGCATCCCCAACAGGGTCATCCAGATCGGCATCCAGCAGTATACGGTCCCCTCATCGGGCGGCGGAACCAAGGGCGTCAACGTCTATGGCGGCAATGCCGATTTCAGCTACCAGCAGTACAATGTCGGCGGCAAGACGATCGGCGTCTCGGGCGGCAACGGCTCCTATGGCCTTCAGCACGGCCTCATCGACGCTGCCGATTACCAGGCGATGTACGAGACGCTCGGCTATGGCGGCGCCCGTGCAGCCGGTGGCCCGACCGATGCCGGCAAGACCTATCTCGTCGGTGAGAAGGGTCCGGAACTGCTGACCATGGGCGGCGCCGGCAACGTCACCAATGCCGACTCCACCGCATCGATCCTCTCCGGCGGCCGGGACACGCTGTCCCTGATTGAGGATCACGACTTCAACACCCTGCAGGAACTCAGGATCCATACCAACTACTTCGAGACATACGAGAGCGACTTCACGGAAATGCTCGCCTGTCTGAAGGCGGTCGAATCCGGCATCGCCTCGGCGGTCACGGCGGCACGCTCGACGGCCAGCGTCTCATATGGCTCCTCGGGCGGCGGTTCTTCCCGTGGCGGCGGTGGCTTCGGCTCGGGCTATGGCTCGGGAGGGACGGGCGGCTCGCCAAATTACAATTCGATCTATTCCGGAATTGGCATTACCTACACCAATGGCACGGGCGCCATTGGCTATGGCACCTACAACATCAGTCCGGGCGTCATTGGCTATCAGAAGAACCCCGGCCTGCATGGCTTTGCGACCGGCGGCCAGATCATGCCGGGTGAAGACCAGAAGGTCGAGTTCTTCAAGAAGAATACCGAGCGGGTGATCGTCGTCGACGACAAGAAGGTCTCGGATAGCCGGAGCGGCGGGCAGGCGGCGGAAAAGCCGACGATCCACGCCCCGATGAACTTCCACTTCAACGGCAATCTCGGCGACCAGAAGTCCCGCCAGGCGATGGCCGACGACATCCGCCGCACCGTCCTCCAAGTCTTGCAGAGCCGATAAATGGTCGATCATCCCAACGCCATCCTCTCCGACAAGCTGGCGGTCGGCTATACCTCGGGCCCTGAGTTCCTCACGGCCATTACGACGGTATCGAGCGGCTTTGAGCGCCGGAACGCACGCAGGGCAAACCCCCGCTGGCGGTTCGATTTCTCCATCGCCGAACTCAATGACGACCAGATCCGGCAGATGCTGGACTTCTACATGGGCCGGCGCGGTCCGCTCTATTCGTGGCTGCTGAAAGACCCGTGGAACTATCAGCTGATCGATGAAACGATCCTGACGGCCGCCGGCGGCGAGACCACAGCGCAGATCATCAAACGCTATGACATCGGCGGCAACCCCTATTCGCGGACCATCCGTTACATAGCCTCCGGCACCCTGAAGGTATTCGTCGACGGCTCGGAAGATACCGGCGCCACGCAGACGAACGGGCTGATCACCCTGTCCGGCGCTCTGTCGGCCCGCGAGGTGGTGACGGTCGGCTCTGAGGCAAGCCCGACCGAATATTACTTTCCGGTCCGGTTCCGCAACGATTTCGCCGGCCTGCAGATGTCATCGCAATCGGCCAATTACGGCTCCATCCAGAGCTTCGACGCGCAGGAGGTGCTGGAATGAGGTCGGCCTCGGCGGCGCTGAAGAGCGCTGCGGCATCGACAGTGACGACGCTCGGCTGGCTGTGCCGTGTCACCACGATCGACGGAGCCGACATCTTCCTCAACAACTTCGGCAAGAACGTCACGGTCGACGGCGACCTCTACCTCGGCAAGCCGGGGTTCGACATTGGCAATATCCGGGTGACCGACGGCCGCGACCCGCCATCTGTCGAACTGATCCTCCCGATCGATGACGGGACACCGATCCTTTTCAATGCGGCGGCGCGGCGGAAGCTCGACCAGGCCCGCATCCGCCTCTATGTCATCGACCACTCGTCGCTCGAGAAGGTCGAGATCGGCTTCCAGTGGTATGTCGGGCAGGTGATTGCGCAGGACAGCCGCAAGGCAACGCTCGACGTCAGGGCAGCCGAGCGGGCGCAGCGCGAGCTGATGCTGAAAGTCTATAAGCCCGGATGCCAGTGGAACCTCGGGGAAGCCGGCTGCGGCGTCAATGTCGCCGGCTCGTGGCAGGACAGCGTTGCCGTCGCCACCTTCACCGATGCCTTCACCTTCACGATCACCGGTGCGCGTCCGGCGGCCATCGATGACTTCTACGCCAACGGCGCGATCAAATTCACCTCCGGCGAGAACGAGGGCTTTTCCTATGCCGTCCGGCGATGGGTGGACGCCACCAACACCGTGAAGCTCTGGGAGCCACTGCGCGCCCCTGTGGCGGCATCTGACACGGCGCTGATCCATGCCGGCTGCGACAAGTCGACCGGCGCCAATGGCTGCGCCCGGTTCTCGAATATCGCTCGGCGGTTTGCCTTCGAGGACCTGCCGACCGGCGATCTAACCTTCAACGTCGTGCAGGTCGTTCCGGTGCAGGCACCGCAGCAAGATGATGACGACTCCGGCGGCGGCTGGGCGTTGGGATATTAACAGAGGCATCTGATGGCGGGTTGGGGTCAAGAACTTCGGTATGGCGTCGGGTTCGGCAGCTACAGCTCGTCGAACGAGCCTGTCGTCACGACAACCCAGACCAGCACCGAGACCAGCATCGGCCTGCCGTCACCGCTGGGCGACAAGATCCCGCAGGGGATCGGCACATTCCCGGTCAACGGTCAGCTCATCGTCGATCCCGATCTGCTCGGCAGCGTCTCCCAGAGCGACACGGCCACGCGGGTCAATCTCGTTCTTGGCTTCTGCGAGACCTCGCTCGGCGGCACGGTCCAGCTGATCAACCTGAAGGCCAACGATGCGTATATCTATCGCACCGAGGCGCCGACCAGGAGCTTTCCCGGCACGATCCGCTTCTATGGCGGCAACCAGGCGGCGCTTGACCCGCTGCTAAGCTCCCATCTCAGCCATCCGACCTATTGGCCGAAGCTCTCCTATGCGGTGCTCGAAGGTTTCGACATCGCGCCCTATGGCAACCAGCTTCCATCCTTCACGGCGGAACTGGCGACCGTCGCAACCGTCAGCACGCTATCCCATGAAGAAGCGACGCTGACCTTCGGCGCCACCTTCGACGGCGGCGGCGCGCATGAGAACGCCATCGATAAGGTCCGGAACCACTATTACACCTCGGATTTCAACGACACGACGGGAGACGTCTATGTCGTCACTTTCGACATCGCGACCAACACCGAGGTCTGCCGCGCCAAGCTGATCCACTCGACGACAATCTATTACACCGGCTATTGGGTGTCGCTCGATGGCTCGGACTATATCGTCGGCGCCCTGAACGAGACGAATCTCGGCCTTTACCGGATGGCCCTGATCAACACCGTCACCGGGCAGGTCGTTACCCTTCTAGCCAACCTTGAGGAGTCGGGAACCACATTCGAGCCTTGTCCGATGGCGGCGCAGCTGATCGCCAGCGATGTGGCGACCAAATACATTGTCTATTCCGACGCGCTCGGCACGATCGACAACGGCAATGCCAGGATGATGGTGACGATCGCCGACATCACGGCTGGCACTCTCACAAACATCGCGCATCAGTTCTCCAACCCTGTCGCGGCGGCCGGTTCGGGCGAAACCTCATCTCTCGCGCTCGGTCCCGTCATCGGCGGCCAGGCGATCATATTCTTCATCGTCGCCGATGTCGGCGGCGGCGAGGACAACGTCGTCTGGAAAGCCCTGTTCTCCCAGGCGGGGCTGGTCTCGGCATCAACCGTCTTCACCGGCACCAACTGCCGAGGCGTGGCCTATGATTTCTCGGACGGTCGGATCGTCATCTATCAGGCAGACGGCCAGCTGACGAAGGTGGATTCCGCCGGCGCCGTGATCTACTCCGTCGCTTCCGGGCTGAGTCTTCTTCGCCTCAACTATCTGGTCTACGAGACCGGCGGCCTGTTCCAGTTCAAGACGCGCATGGGCTTTGCGGCCGGCCGGCTGTTCGGCTCGCATGACATGTACCTGATCGACCTCTCGACCGGGTCGACCACGCTCATCATGGACGGCGATCTGTTCGTCTCGAACTATGACTATTACGACCAGACGACGGGCTATGTCGCGACCTGGGATTCCATCAACGATCCCGGCATGACCCGCTGGACGCTGCCGCAGGCGACGATCCCGACCTCCGATCTGCAGAACATCTACACCAAGCTCGCGGAGTATCGCGGCAAGTTCTCGTCATCGGATCTGATCTTCGACGGCTTCACTGGGGGCGAATGCTATGGCGTCGTCTATTCCTCGGACACGACGCTCGACAATGCCGAGCAGGACGCCAACAACATCTTCGATGTGAAGATCGTCCCGTCCGACGGCAAGCGCAAATATGTGAAGGCGAAGCGCGACGGCTCGTTCGCTCTGGACGATACGATCGATGCTGACGCCATCATCGAGCAGGCGGATTTCAACGTCCAGAAGACCATGGATTCTGACGAGCAGTCTTTGGTCGGAGCGCGCATCTCCTATATCGACAAGAACGCCAATTTCGAACGGACCGATCAGGAATACCGGCGCCCGGTCGGGATCTACTCGGTCACCCGCTCGGACCGGGTCGAAGACGTGTCGACCAACTTCGTCATGTCGTCAGAACAGGCGATGCAGGCGGTCACCACCAAGGTCTACCGCTCCAACTTCGGGCTGGACGTCTATTCCTTCACGCTGGCGCCGGAGAAGTTCTATCTCGAGCCCGCCGACATCGTGCAGTTCGATTTCGAGGGCTTCACGATCGTCGGGCAGATCAACGAAGCCAATCTCTCGGGCGAGCTCTTCACCCAGGAGCTGACCGTCACGCAATATGTGCAGGCGATCGATGCGAGCTTTGCGGGCGTAGACATCAACCTGCCTGACCTGAGCGACCCATCACGGCTGACGCGGTTCCTGTACCTCGATGCGCCGCTGCTCAGCCTCGGCGATGATCTCGGCGGCGCAGCTGTGCGCCAATATGCGATGATGTCTGGCTACGGCTATACCGCGTTCCAGGGCGCCACGCTTTACCGCTCGTTCGATGGCCAGAACTATGGGGTGGTGACCTCCCGTTATGGGGTGACGCCTGTCGTCGGTGTCCTGAAGACCCTCACAGGCTCGCCCGATGCCACCGTCGAAGCCATCGACCACACGACTGTGCTCGAGGTGGCGATCCTGTCCGGCGATACGGACGATCTGGCGACGATCACCGAGGCGCAAATGCTGACGGGTCGGAACAAGGCGCTGATCGGCAAGGCCGGGCGGTGGATCCTGGTCTATTTCCAGACCGTGTCCGTCACGGACAAGATCGCCACGATCTCGAACATCGTCTGGTCATCGCCCTTCTACCAGGCATTCCTGGACGCGCTTGCGGCTGGGGATTATTTCGTTCTGCTTCAGGCTGGCCATCACGTCAGGTTCTCGGGTGATGTGACCAGGCTCGGCGACGAGATTTTCTACAAGGCCGCGACCGATGCTTTCCCGATCACATCGGTGCCGACGGAATCGCATGCCCTCGTCGGTCGCGCGGAAATGCCGTTCCCTCCGCTTCACCTGAACGCGGTCATCGACGGTTCCGATATCGATCTGTCCTGGGATTGGCGCTCGCGCCTCTATGCCGGCTCCATCCTGCCGGGATCGGACAACAGCCCGCTCGGCGAGGCGACGCTGGCCTTCGAAATCGACATCATGGACGGCTCGACGGTCAAGCGGACGCTGACGGCAACGACCAACAGCAAGACCTATCTCGATGCCGACATCACCGCCGACTTCGGCTCTATGCCAGATGAGCTGACATTCCGGGTCTACCAGATCAGCGCGCTCGTCGGCCGCGGCTATGTCGCCGAAAAGACCATCAGCTTCGGCGGGGCAGGATCGGTAGGCGCAGCTGCCGGCGTGGCTGCGGGCGCAGCGGTTGGCCAGGCAAGTATCGCCGCTGTTGGCGCGGCTTCCGGCGTGGGCGCGGCTACTGGTGTCAGCGCAGCCGCTTCGGCATCGGTTGGGGCCTCCAGTGGCACGGCCACCGCGGCAGCAGTTGGCGCAAGTATCGCTGACGCCGTGGCTGCGGCCTCCGGCACCTCGACCGCTGAGGCTGTAGAAGGGCTTCCCGGTGATGGCGCTGGTGATGCAACAGGGACCAGCACCGCGCAAGCTGTTGGTGCATCCGCAGCAGCGGCGACAGCCGGCGCCGCCGGCACTGGAGCGGCGTCTGGAGTCGGTGCAAGTACGGCCGCAGCTACCGCCAGTGCTTCGTCCACAGGGGCGGCTTCGGGTGTTGGTGACTCAAGCCTAAGCGATCCCAACTTCTCGAGTGTCAAGCTGCTCCTCGGCTTCAATGGTACCGACGGTGCAACATCGACAACTGACGAAAGCGGTTCGCCGCACACCATAACCTTCGTTGGTAATGCTCAGCTTGACACGGCGCAGGCCAAGTTCGGTGCCTCCTCGTTGCTGCTGGATGGGTCTGGTGACTATCTCACGCTCACGGATAGCGCTGACTGGGACTTCGGCTCCGGTCAGTTCACTGTCGAGCTCTTTGCGCGACATGCGAGCGGCTTCGGTACCAACGAAGCCTACATCGGTCAGTGGGGTAGCACGAACGCAGAACTGTCGTGGTTCCTGTTCCTCAACGCCGGCTCACTGACGTTCCGGTTCAGGGATACAGGTGGCACTCTTAGAGATACGACTGTTTCTTGGACGCCAACGCAGGATGCCTGGTACCACCTCGCGGTTGATCGTGACGCCAGCAACAAATTCCGCATTTATCGCGACGGCGTGATGGTGGCCAGCAACACCTTCACTCAGACGATACAGAACGGCACAGGCGTCATGGGTATCGGGCGTGTTCCGACATTCACCAGCTTTGATTTCAATGGCTGGTTTGACGAAATACGCATCACCAAGGGCGTTGCCCGCTACGCCAGCGATTCCGGCTTCACCGTTCCAACCTCCGCGTTCCCCCGTTCATAAGAGCGCTCAAGCGCTCGAATACGGCGCTCGAAACCCCAGCAAAAGCCAAGCCTTGAAAGGAAAGGACATCGTATGTCTAAGGGCAACACGTGGGAGAATGATCTCCTGAAACTGATCTTCAATGCGACGGCCATCGCCAACATCGCAGACAACGCAGCGTCGTCGCCGCTCACCAACCTTTACGTCTCGCTGCACACTGCAGATCCTGGCGAGGCTGGCGACCAGACGACGAGCGAGGCGACCTACACCTCCTATGCCCGCGTCGCAGTTGCCCGCACCTCCGGCGGCTGGACGGTCACCAACAACTCGGTGTCGCCGGCCGCTGACATTGTCTTCCCGGCCGCAACCGCCGGCACGAACACCATCACCCATTTCGGCATCGGCACGGCATCATCGGGCGCAGGCAAGCTCCTCTATTCCGGCACGGTCACCCCGAACATCTCGGTATCCAGCGGCGTCACGCCTCGCCTGACGACCGCCTCGACCGTCACCGAGGACTGATCCTCCTCCCGCAGCGGGAACACCCCCTATGAAACTGATCCGCAACAAGCGCCGCGTGCTCACGTGGTCGCTGGCCCTTTGGCCTGTCTACCTCGCAGGCCTGCTGGGTCTCGCGCCTTACATCGTGCCGTTCCTCGACGGGTGGCTGCCCCGGTGGGCGCTGGTCCTCATCCTGGCGCTTTCACCGTTCGGCCGCGTCATCGAGCAGAAGAAACTCAAGGAAACCGACGATGCCGATCAATAAGATTAGCGCCACCAACCGCGGCAAGGCTGCGATCGCGGCTGCCCTCATCGCCGCTGCAGCCGGCGGATGGCAGAGCGTCAAGGACACATCGCCGACGGTTCACCCGCCGGCCGTCATCCTCGCCAAAAAGGCCCTGATCGAAACGTGGGAAGGCATGGTGCTCGAGGCCCATTACGACCCTTTCGCCAAGATCTATGACATCTGCTACGGCAAAACCCGGATCGCCGGCAAGCTGATCGCCAAGGGCATGAAGTTCACCAAGGAGGAATGCGCCGCCTTCCTCGAGGACGACCTCTACGCCGACTATTACCAGCCGCTCGTCAAGAAGGTCCCGGCCTACACGACGTTCCCGGTCAGCGTCCAAGCCTCGCAGCTCTCCGGCGCCTACAACTTCGGTGTCGGCGGCATGGTCAATTCGACGGCAATGGAACTCGCCCGTGAGGGGAAGTTCCGGGAAGCCTGCGAAGCCCAGACCAAATGGAACAGGGCAGGGGGCCGGGTTGTGAACGGCCTCGTGAAGCGGCGCGAGATGGGAGACGCCCAGCGCATCGGCGAAGCTGAGCTTTGCGTCTCAGGACTTTGACATGTGGTCCGTCCTCGTATGGTTTGCCGGGTCCAAGATCGGCCGGCTCATCCTAGGCATCGGGATCATCGCTTTTTTTATCTTCAGCTTCCGTGTGTGGCTCGCCTGGCACGACGCATCCTTGGTCAAGCAGGCCACGGCTCAGATGGTCACGAAGTTCGAGCGCGACGCCATCGCCGCGCAGCTCGCAAAGGAAAGGCGAGACGCGGCTGCGGCGGCACAATCCCTTGAGGAACACAGAAAACGTCTGGACGCGGCCCTGAAGTCCGAAGATGCAGCGGCCGAACGTCGCGAAGCGGAGATCGCCGATTATGAGAAGCGCCTACGTGAGGCTGGCCGCGCCTGCCTGCTTGATGCTGACGATATTAAGTGGTTGCGCCGGAAGCATTGACCGACGGCTGAATATCGCGGCGACTGCCCAGGGGGAGGCTCAAGCCGCGCCCCAAGCGGTGATTGTTCCAGATGACTGCCGGAAGCAGGAACCCCATGCGGCGCTTCCCGAGGGCGCCGAAAAGCTCTCTGTTCTCGATCGGGAGCGCGACGCGCTCGATCGCGCCAACGCGCGGGTGATCCGCTGCGCCGACCATATCGACGATTTCAACGCCCGCCAGACCGGCGGTCAATCCACCCCGAACGCAGATGGGAAAAATAATGCCAGATGATATCCGTTGGCTGATCGGGGCCTTAATCACGGTGTCGACGTTTGTCGGTGGGCTCGTCTTTGCGACCTTCAACAACATCAAGACGCGGATCAATGCTGTGGATGAGCGGCTATCGGGAAAGATCGAAGCGGGCGATGACGTCCTGCATGACCGGCTGAATAGGATCCGGGACGAGTACGTCCGCCGCTCCGATCTCGACGGCCACATCCACCGCCTGGAATCCAGCATTAAGGATCTTCGCGAAGAGCACCGGGAGACGTCCAAGGAAACCACCCGACGGCTCGACGCCATCATCGCGTCACTGGCCAAAAACAACGCGTGAGAGAAAGTCGGGCCGTGCGGAGCGTCGCTTGGGAGCGGACCGGAAAATTGCCTCCGCACGACCCAACTCTGGGGAGTTTGGATCGCTAAGAGGAAGTGCATTATGCGAACTGAAGGTACTGACTTTCCCCCGCGATCCGGTGAGTTAACCTTATTGTCCCAATGTGGTTCCGGTACGATGCCGGACAAAAAAGCCCCGCCGAAAGCGGGGCAAGTTTTGACAACAAAGAGGGACTGACCAAGTTCCACTACGGCGTTGGACATAGTTTAACTCAGCTTGGCAACAAAGGTGTTATTTGCTTTGCCAGGGAGGTTCTGACTGGATACACAGCAACATTGCTAAAACCTCCCTGGCGTCCTCTCGACAAGGATGAAGAAAATCTATCTCGAATCTTACCGAGAAGAAGATGGACTAAGGTCGGGCTATCGGGCGCCGAGGCTTGTATAGCGGTTCCAGTATCAATCCGACAAAAAAGCCCCGCATTTTCGCGGGGGGTGAGCACCATGGGGTTATTTTGTAAGGCATTGCGCACTTAGGCGCCGCACAACAATGTTGCTCGAAATTCTCTTTAATGACAATAAGTAGTACTTTATCATTTAGACTTACAGAACGACCGATATGCACGCGGCCTTTCACATTCAGGCAATCTCCGCGTTACGATTTCGATTTCCGCCAGCCGGCGGTCCAAGCTTCAAACTCGGAGCAGAACCACCGTTCGCCATACTGAGGGCTGATCTTCGTCTGCTCGTAGTATTTCTGCCCCGGCACATGGAAGATGCGCTCGCCAGTCTCGATGGAGATGTTGCCCTTGATCCTGCACGATAGCCCGGAGCCGCCAGATGCGTTCCATGAGGCCAGCATGTCGCTGGCGGTCCACCCGCCGGCCGCACCAAAGGCGACCGCACCGATGACCAAACCCGGCGCCCTTAGCAGCACCGATTTCTTCTGTGGAACGCGATACCCCCGACGCATGCCCCATCCCCGCCATTTCGCGCGAAGATTGTATCCGTGCTAGAGCACGGCGAATATCTATCCAAAAGGCTTATGCGGCAGTGCTGAAGGTCAATAAGAAGCGCATCACCCAGCTTAATGGACCACTGTGACAAGCGTGGGTTCCTGTTTCACGTTGCCCGCTTTGAAGTTGAGTAACGCATATAATCAGGCATAGTCAGGGCATGCTTGATCTCTCGTTCCCTTGGGCCATCGGTCCCATCCCCATAGCCTTAGCTGCCTGGGCATCTTATGGTCTTTACCGTGCAGTTGTTACTCGCGACGGGGTTACGTGGGCGTCAGTAGTTTCACTGCTTGGTCTGGTGCCATTCATGGCTGCACTCACTGTCTATTTAGTGAAGCCAGTTATCGACCAAACACTTGTGCTGATAATAGCCCAAACTATCGCTACGGGAGTGTGCTTCTCGCTCGGAAAGCTGCTTTGGTCCGTTCAAAAAACGAAACCTGAACTGTCTCTCAGGCGTCCCGACGGGAACGTGTTTTACGGCATGTGCATCTGTCTGAGCTTCCTGATTTTCATCGACGGACTTTTCTTTTTATTCCCCAACGCCTGGAAGTGTGAACCTTTCAGAGGAGTCATTGCTAATAAGTGTGTCGGGCAGGAATTGTTTATCGGAATTCGTGACCTTCCAATCGCAGTTTATTTTTGGGTTCTCATGGGCATTCCCCCACTGGCTGGACTGAGTCTCGGAATCTGGGCGCTGCTTACCGGCGACCGAAGTGCGAAAGACAGTGCCGGCTGAGGTCCGTTGGGTTGGCGGTCGGCTGGCTTAGTCGCACCAATCGTTCCTCAGTTTTGGACTCCAACTGCGAGCGAATCCTTCCGTGAGCAGCTTCTTTCCGATCTCTTCCCCGTTCGTTCGATAGATGTTGATGAGCGGTCGGTGCGATGGCGTCCTGTCGACCGCGCCGCTGAAGACGACCCTCAAGCCCTTTTCAGCCAAAAGCTCTTTCAGCCTGCCCTTAGCAATCAGCGCCAGTTTTCGTTCCTTCAAGCACTTCGCGTGGCTCCCGATCTCCGGCGTATCGATGCCCGATACGAACGGAACTCCTTCCCCCAGCAGTCGCATGTTCTGCCCATCGCATTTCACGGTGTCGCCGTCGACGGCCGTCAGCGAGGCGCAGAGGATCAGTCCAGCAATCATATCGAGGAGCTCCGTTTCCTCACTTCATTCCATGTGGTCGCCGCCCGCCAGGCCCCATGCTCCCGTTGTGTGTCGGGGCTGCGGAAAAATAACGCCGTTTCAACTGTAATTGTCTCCCCGCATTTGCGGCATGATATGACTGAGACGGGGCCATATGATGCTGTCGGCTGGTGCCCGCAGCGGCAGCGGTCAAGGCGCGGAACTGTGTCGTCATCCATCTCGATCGGCAGCTTCGAGCTTTCTTCTGAGCGCCTGCTCTTGCTCATAGTTTTTGTACGGGAAATGCTCCCAGCACCACCAGCGGACAGGAATCGCTTTGGATGGGCTATGACCGAAGCCGCCCCACTTCTGGCACCCGGTCTCCTCGCAATAGTGCTCGAAGTGCACGGTCGAGCCGGGTGCGGTTGAATGGTTCGTGATGCTCATTTGCTAAACCAAAGTGAGTTGCGGATCTGCCGCGGCCAAAGTCGCCACAGGCGGTAACAGGACGATTTGACCGTCCGGCAAAGGCCGCTGCAGCTTGCATGCCTCGTCCCATGGGGCTGACAGCCACGTTTCAACTTCATCCTGGCTGGACAATATAACGGGCATCGCCTTTTGATGGATTGGCGCAACGACTGCATTTGGCTCCGTGGTGAGGAAGGCGAACCGGTCGGTCGTGATCAGTCCTTCCTTGATCTTCCGCACGCTCGTCCACTGCGGGACCCAAAGCCCTGCGAAGAACATCAGAGTCCCGTCAGGCGCGCCAAACCACGCATTCGGCGTCCTTCCGCCTTCCGGCTTATTCGTTGGGTCCGGCTCGGCAAAGCGCGTGAATGGAACCACACAACGATTTTCAATGCCAAGCCAGCGTCGCCAATGTTTGCTGCTCACATTGCGGACGTTTGTCGTGCCGCCATCTGGCTCCATCTTCAGGAGTTCGTCGAAGTCGACGGCCTTTCCCTTCTTGCGCAACCCGTCAGCGCGTTTGGTCGTTGCGTCGAATAGAGCCTTCGACGAGCTCGGCAGCCCCCATCGAACGTTGGCCAGTTCTCGGCCCGCCGGCGTGTTGCGGACGATCGGCGCCATCCGGTCCGGCCAGATCTCTTGTTGCGGCTCCATATTGCCGGTGCTGTCGACCATCGCGCGGGTGATGGCTCGGATTTCCTCTTGGTTACTCATCACCCGGTACAGATTGCACACATCGCCCTCCTTCGGCGTCCACACGCCTTTGCTGCTCACTTCGTCCGTGTCGATGAATTGACCGTTCCAACGGTCCCTGAACTGCCTTGCAGCTTCGCGGCTGCCAAAGCAAAAGACAAGATAGGTGTCCCACTCCACATGCGCCCAATAGGACTTTGAAGCGCGATCGATGGCCGGCGCAGAGTTGATGATTTCACCTCGTTGGCGGAAGGCGTGGGCAGCCTCGCCCGCTTCATAGTTGCCCCACCATATGATCACGTGGTGCGGAAGATCGGCATTCAGGCGCCAGCGGGCGAGGGGGTTGTTTCGTCGGCTAGCCATCTCTCAACCCCTCGTTCAGGCTCGATCGTATGTCGGCCGCCAGCCGCGCGTCATGCCTCGGCCCATCGCGCCTTCGGTCAATACCAGCTGCCAGCGAAGGTGACGGATGTCTGCGAGGAGGGTTCCAATGGCGGCCTGCGCGTCGCCTTTGTGATAAGCAAGCACCTCTCCAATCTCATCATCAACCATGGCTTCGCCAATCGGCTGCTCGCGCATATCCGTCTCCATACTTCCAGTTTTCAGATTGGCGGCCGCCTCGCCGATGTTCTTATTATGTTCACGTCAGCGATGGAGTCAATAATGCTCTGTCGCTTTTTAGGGGCTTATGTGTCCTGGATGCGTGCCCAGCAAATGCCAAAATCAATTAATACTACATTCGATCATAAAAAATGCCCCGCCGAAGCGGGGCAAGTTACACAACACGGATCGCACAGGAGGAACACCCGTGCTTTCCTAGCGATTAACGAAGTAGCGTTGAGCTATGTTCCACTACGTTGTCAATAGAATTTATTGCGCGGCGACGGATTAATACCTATTCCGGGTCAATTGCTTTTTATGACGTTGCTGCTGAACTGCGGGGATGACAAAGCCGCCACGCAAGCCTTCACAGCCGCTGCTCGGTGAACCCGAAGCGCCGATCCGCAGCCGCCCGCGTAAGAAGCGTGACCCGGCGCAGCATCAGCTCACCCTCGATCCAATGCCGGCGCGCATCGATCCCTGCCTGGCGCTGCTGAAGCCGCGGCCGCCGAAAGGCCGGCAATGGGCGTTCGAGGTGAAATGGGACGGGTACCGTCTGGCCGTTCATATCGAACCGAAGGGCGTCAGGATCCTGACACGCGGCGGCCACGACTGGTCCGACCGCTTCCCTGCCATCGTGGCCCAGGCGAAACGTCTTCCTGTCTCGACAGCGATATTGGACGGCGAGGCTGTCGTATTCGACGAGCACGGCCGGTCTGACTTTGGAAAGCTTCAGCAATCGCTCGGCGGCCGCGGCGGAAAGCGGACATCGTGGGAATCGGTCCTGATGGCCTTCGACCTGCTCTACCTCGACGGCCATGATCTCACCGGGACAGAGCTCACCGCTCGGCGTCATCTCCTCGAGGGGATAGTCCCGGCCGGCGGTGAGGAGGCTATTCGTCTCTCCGAGGAGATCGAGGCGGATGGTGACAAGCTCTTTCGCATCGCGTGTGAGCATGGGCTCGAGGGCATCATCGCGAAAGACCGGAACAGCACCTATCGCAGCGGCCGCGGCGGCGAATGGCAGAAGATCAAATGCATCCAGAGCGGCGGCTTCGCCATCGTCGGCTATCAGAAGTCCAGCTCGGCATTCGGGAATATCCGCGCGCTGCTGCTTGCGGCGCGAAAAGAAGGCGAGCTGGTCTATGTCGGATCAGTCGGAACTGGCTTTAAGGCAAACCAGGCATTGGAGCTTCGCGCTGCGATGGACAAGCTTAACGTGTCGGCGCCTGCTGTGAGATATTCCGGCGGCCGCAAGAATCTGGCTTGGATCAAGCCTACACTCGTCGCCGAGATTGAATTTCGTGCCTGGACGCATGACGGAAAGCTGCGGCATCCGTCATATAAGGGGCTCCGGGATACGGCTGATGAGGCGACGGTTTATGAGATACCCACTGAGCCATGATAGCGCTGCGCTAACGATGCGCGCAGTCGTATCGCGATATATCGAAGCGATGTCTTCGTTTCGGAGATTTCGGCTTAGACATTGAGAGATCGAGTTATATTTGGTATATTTTTCCGTTCTCTAAAATAGTGAGGAGGAATTGGTCATGGCATTTACTAAATATCCCGATATGCCCGAGCCGATTAAGTTCGATGAGGCAGCAATAAAGAAAATGATCGAAGAAGCGATTGGAAAATGGATTGATATTCCGATCAACAAATACATCGGACTTGATCCACCACGGCAAAAAGAGGTGATGGACTCTGTTGTAGCCAACTTGCAAGAGCTTCAGTCTCAAATTCCCGACAGTAGCGAGGTTCTGAATTCAGCAGTTCAGGGTGTGACTGATGCGTAAGCGCGAATTTCTATGCGCCTTTTGAAGCGGAGTGCTCTGATGCATGAAGTGTCCACCAAAAACAGGTGGACACCAAATCATGGACGATGCTCCTAAACTGCAGGTGCGGCTTGTTGGCCGCGA
>NZ_JABDWM010000049.1:0-8292 GCF_019685295.1 Rhizobium sp. NLR22b | reverse complement strand
CCTCTGAGCATGAGAACTATGCCGAGTGTCAACCAACGGCGACCCGCCGAACCGGCCGGGAACGCACGGTGTAGCGTCCCCATCAAAAGAGGCGTTCGGCATAGTTCGACGGTCGGCATAAACCGCCAAGCTCAATGACATCGACCCACAGGCTTGGCTCGCCGACGTTCTCGCCAACATTGCCGACACGCCGATCAGCAGGCTGGAAAAATTGCTGCCGTGGAACTGGAAACCGACGCAAACAGCAGCCGTTGCGGCATAGGATCAACGATGGATCGCAAAGCCAACCGAGCTATCATTCGGAAAATATTGCTCACCGAGTGGGACCCCATCGGGGTGTCGGACATTCCTGAAGCGCAAGACGAATATGATGCCTATGCCGATACCGTCTTTGGCATGCTGGCCAACCAAACCGCCTCAGTTGATGCCATCGCGCAGTATCTCTTCAAGATCGCGAACGAGCACATGGGGCTCTCATACCCAGAACTTAGAGAGCGCTGCGATAAGGCGGCAAGAGCCGTCGCGGCACTTCAGTCAGACCGCTGAACCTACACACCATCAGCGCCAGGTGCGGCAATCACCGGATGCTTACGAATATCTTAACGCGGCGATTTCCACGCTTGAGTGGTCACCATCTTTGCCCAATCTTGTCAGACATTCGGTTCACAAGCGACCGGGATTGCGGCATCGCGGTAGCTGAAACTGATGCCGTCTGATCGCGTTGGAACAAATCAGAGTCGTCCAACATTCGTTATTCAAAGCGTTCAATATTAGTGCGGATCGCATCACCAGCCACCGATTTTACATTCGACGGAGGATTGCCAGGACGAGCCGTGCCGCAGGGAGTCCTTATCTCGCCGGAAAGGTACTGGCCGCTGTTGCAGGGCAGCATGTTGACGTCGAGAAAGTCGCTCCTCTTCAGGGAGTTCTGATACGCTACGACTTCTTTCATCGACAAGGGGTTCGCGAAGATCGTCACTCCCTCAAACCCCGGTAACGCCTCAATTGGCTCAATCATGGGCGATGTCTGACCGGGCACTGCTGCAGCGCCAATAACCCATGGGCCAACCGATCCGAAAATGACGGATTTCGGACGATCGGTTGGCGTGCCAGAGCTGAAAGGAGAATGCGGGAACCCACTGTCGAGCACTGCCTCATCCCACTGGTAAGCTGTAAACGCTAGAAAATATGTGTATGGCGCAAAGCGGTCCATGCGAACTTTGCCGTCTGGAGTAAAGGTATAGTAAATCCACTCAGTGCCGGAGAATGCCCCTGTTGGCCCCACGACGTTCATGTCCCAGGGCTTCTGCCACCATGCAGTAGACGCCATGTCGCTTTGAAGCAGGCTTTTCGCGAATGACCACTTCTGACCATTCGGATTGGGTGCAGCTCCCAATGCGAATGATAGGTAAGCATCGTTTGAATTAGAACTTAGAAGCGATAAGGCGCTGCCGCCATTAGGAACAGTATTTTCACGGGTTTTTTCGACCAGAAGGACAGTGAACCCCGTGTCTGGTCTGATCGACGCGCTTTGACTAGTCTCGATTGACGTGCGCGGTGGAAGGTTGAAGGAAGTCTTGTTGGTATAGAAGTCAAATGCCTGCCTCGTATCTTCGGGCACCGGATAATCCGCTTCTGCCGCCGAGTCGTGTATGTACAGCTTTGGAAATTCCCCGAAAATGGGCACTACCTTCGGTGTGAGCGTCTGAGATACTTTCTCCGACGCGCTTCTAAGGCAATTGGCTTCATTGGTACATGATGCCCCTTGCCCTTCTCCAGCGACAAGACAGCCCAGCGCGGAAGACAATAGGAAGATTTTTATTCCATTATTCATCAAAACATTCCCTTTTTGAAAGCGGAGGTCTTGCTCTAGCGAGTGAGTTCGGAGGTGTTGCGGCGCCGTATCTGGCGCAGCATATCGCCGACTACGTCGGGCCAATCAGTGGTGATAAGATTGGTACGATTGACGAGCGCCATCTCAGGATCTCCTCGGTAATCTGGTACGATCCCTCGCTGAGCGGTCGATTTCGGATCCGTGTTGTGCTCGAAGCAGCATTTTCCGGCGCTGTTTGCGACGCCCTCTGGAAAGTAGTTACTTTCATGATAGGTGGCGAAGCCCTGCTGCTGGTCGATATAGTCGAAATATGCCTGCAGACCGTCACCTTTATAGAATTGGTTCATTTCAAACTGAATGGAGAACGGCACCACATTCCATTGATCGTAGATTGGATCCTCGTGGGGATCATAGCTGGAATCCTTCACATTCTCGTCATCCGGGTTTTCGACGACAATTAGCCCGCCAATGAGGTTGGGGTCGTAGGTTGTCCGATTTAGAATCGTGCCGACATCCGCCGCATCCTTTGCTTTGAGCTTGAATACAACGGCTTTGCTGAGTTTCGCATTTCCCTTGCTCGCGAGAATGTCAAGGCAGCGTTGCATGAGCTCGATGGGATCAGTAGGGTCCTGATCATCGACTGCCGCCTTGATATCGACGATCATCACGTACCCATGACCATCATCGGAAACATATTCGGCGAGTAGATCGAGCGCGGCGGAGAATGTTAGGAACTTCGCCTTTCGCCCTTGTGAATCCGTAAAAACGCGGCCATGTCGGTCCCGTAGATCGGCCTGTCGTAGCTGCGACAAGTTCTGATTATATAATAGGCCGCTTCCAGTTGATTCGCGCTCAATCCTGTAGTCATGAGATAGAACGACTTCTTTGTCTGCGGTGAAGCGGGCATCGACCTCCACGCTCTCAATCTGCGAATTCCAGGCGTCTTGCAAGGCATAGGCTGAATTCTCAGGATAGATCTCCCAGGATCCGCGGTGCGCAGATAGCAGGACCAAGTCGTCATCGGGTTTCGGCAGCTTGAACATGTTTCTTGTAATCGCGCTTACAAGATATGGTGAAGGCTTTACCGGAAGTAGCGCCTCTGCTGCGGCGTAGGATGGAATACCGAAAGCAAGAAGAGAAGTTAAAGTGAGCGATGCACGCAGATCACGTCGGCCGCCGAGGTAACCGAGACGCGAGGAGCAAAAATTCACAAGCACTGATGCCACATTGTTGCTGGTGTCCATGGAGATTCGGAACCTTTCGATGAGAATTTCGGGTAGCTCGCTACTTTGTACGGCTTGTTCGTGCGGCCTTTGCAACAGCCCATCACAGCAGTGGCTAAGGCTTGGGAGAGCGAAATCCTGGGGGGTGCCCGTAGTGCGAGGAAGTTTTTAGCCGGCCCACTATCGCTGCGATGTGCCGGCAATAACACGCTCTTCAACATCAAGATGATCCATAAATCAGCTTCCACCCAAGGCGCTGCGTTGCCACGTCGCGACGTCGCGTGCTCAAGCGTTGAGAGAGTTGTCATGAAAGCAGCTTGGAGCTCCGGCGCAATTATTTCGTCCTAGCGTAGCCTCAGTTGAGAGGAAGCAGGGCTTTCTTCATTAACGCCGCTTCGCCATACGATGTTTGGACGTGATCAATTGCCCGCCAGCCGCTCTTCTCGTAAAGAAGTTGCGCGTCCTCTGTTGTCAGATAAAGACTCTTGCAACCGAGGCACGATGCTTCGTGCTCGAGCCGCTCGATCAACAACCTGGCTATTCCTTTTTTGCGGTGAAATGGATGGACAAAAAGCGACTTAAGCCAAGGGGATAGATGAGATTTTCCATCGAAATCACGATCAGCCAACGTGACCATTCCTACTGGCAACGCGTTTTCGATGGCGACTAGTGTTAGCGGCATCGAGCTTTTTGTTGCCGCTTCAAACTCGCCTCGCGTTTGTTCGTACGAGCCATTTGATTGACAACCCCATTGTCCGAAAGACCAACTTGCGCAAATGGAAATGAAATTCGGAAATCTTTCTAGGTACTCGATCGTTACCGGAGTTCCAGCTACCATTGCTTTCTCGGTCATAGTGTCTCCATTTTTTGGCGGGCCGAGCAATCGCGTGACGATCGGTCAACTTGAGGTGAAGCCCGTGCACTAGTGAGCTATCGGACCTCACGATATATCCTGCACGGTGACGCCGCGATTCAAGACGGGTCGCCAGCACGCAACAGCGTGATCACAAACCTGCTAAGATTTGTGGCAACGCGGTCATGCGGCTAAACAGCTTAGTGGCACCTGCTTCCATCAGTTTGTCTCCGTGCCCAGGAAGGCAATGCGAAGCACCTACGAAGCCAATCACCATCATCCCGGCTGCCACCGCCGCCTGAGTGCCAGCAACGCTGTCTTCAATAACGAGACAACTGCTAGCCGGTGTGTTCATATGATCTGCTGCAAACAGAAACAGATCCGGCGCAGGCTTACCACTCGCAACCTGCGAAGCGCTGAAGACATGGGGCCAAAAGTAATCATGTAGGTCCGTGACTTTAAGCGCCAAGGAAAGCTTTGCAGCATCGCTGTTCGACGCCACGCACTTCTTTAAATTAATGGTCTCCAAGGTTTGCCGAACGCCGCTGATTGCATGCAGATCGCGAGGATATCGTTTTGCAACTTCGGCCATCACACATTCATGATGATCCTCCGGTAGGCGTAAGTCGCCCTCGGATTCTATGACTGAATAACTTTGCTGGTCAGTCATCCCTATGAAGCGATCGTTATACTCTTCAGCCGATATGATGTAGCCGAATTTCGCCAAAGCTTCGATGTGCACCGCAGTTGCAATAAGCTCACTATCGACGAGAACCCCATCGCAGTCGAAGATCAGTAGTTCCGGACGTTTTGAAAAAGACATAAGCAGTCCTCATTATAGAATGACTCTGAGGTTTGTCCCAGTTCCAGCTTTCAATCTTCCAGGCATTGAGCAGGGTAGGATTGTATCCGATCGGATGTTGACCATTGCGGCACTGGGAAATTGATGCGTCGTGCTCAGCCGGAAATTGCTTCTGCCGCGATCTTCGGACCTTGCTTATGAAGAGCATTCCAAACCTTGTGAAACGCCTCTGCATAAAGCTCCATCAATTCGCCATTGTTGGGTGGCGCAATCTCCGAGACGTAAAACATCGTATCCAACAGTTTCACTGTGTTCGGGAAATCGGCGGCCTTCCAGTTGTCGCAAATGTCTGGAAGATATTCGAATACGGGCTTCGTGAGCCAAACACAGATAGGCACGCCTTCGGCCTGCAGAGACCTGACCACGAAATCCCTTGCAGCCGGGCCGGGTGCGAAGCCAAGCGCCTCAGGTTCGATCCGGAGGGGAAAGTTGAGCATCGAATGGTCGCAGTCGGATGGGTTGAAGAGAGGAGATATGCCCACAAGTTCGCCGATCATCTCCCATAAAAGCTTGCAATTGTCTCTTCGGATTTGCAGTTGCGTATCCATCTCTGTTACCCGCAGCTTCGCTATAGATGACGAGAATACGTTCGGCCTGTAGTTGTACCCTTGGGAATAGGGCGAGAATATTCGCGCTCCACTTCGAGACGAGCTGGACAGCGATACGCGATCAACATGTGCAATCAAGTTGGCGTCTTCCGTAATGACAAATCCCAGTTCGCCGGCCCCAAGGTGCTTGGCGCCGTTTCCGGATAGAGCGAGCGCGTCTGCATCAAGATGCGCACCGCCGACGATTGCTTTCGCGGCGCCGATTGATTGGCAGATGTCGTCGATCACAGCAATGCCCTGAGCTCGCGCTGCAGACCTCGCGTCGGGGACGAGAACATTGTTTCCGAAAAGGTGAGTGACTAAAACTGCAGCTACATTAGGGTTGAACTTTTCAGCGGCCGCGCGCTGATCAATCCCGGCCAAGTTCATGTCGACATCAACGAAGACGGGTTCGAGACCGCTGATTTTGATTGGTCCTACCGCTCCTGGCCAATTCAGTGCCGCGGTAACGACTTGCTCGCCTCGCTCTTTGACGTAGTCGAGCTCGATGTGAATGGCCGCCGTTCCGCTGCCGACAGCGCGCACTTGCCACTTCCCAGTCCAGCTTGCAAGATCTTGTTCCAAATCGCTCACGATTGGGTGGTTAACGCGGTGATACCTTCCACCATCCACAACACCTTGGAGTGCATGCAAGTGCTTATTCTCCGCGGCGGGCCAAGGTGTAACACGTCCCTGGGGGACCACAGGCTTCCCACCGAAAACGGCGAGCTTCTCGCCTGAGAAAGCACCAGTTGTGTTGCGAGTTATGAGCCGTAGTGCACCGAATCCGTTCATCACGTTCTCCAATCATGCTCACTAGAATGCTGATCAGCCCACACAAACGCTAGCACTGCTTTCCCACGTTTGGTAGCTAAATTACAGTATATCACAAAGTATAATATAAAGTAGAATTAGGAGCAGGCGGGCACAATAATTATGTTACTGAATATTTGTTGTATATTGGCGGACGGGCGCCTAAGGCGTCACTTTGGTCAGCTTCTGTGCGGAGCACGTTGGAAATTTCAATAGTTTTTTAACGGCTGGCCGGACAACTGAGATCACTGAATGAAGCTGGGGACGGGAACCGGCCAAAGTTTCCCGTAACGCCCGGTGCCGATTGAAGAAGCGTTGGACCAACAGCACATTGCCACCCCAGCTCATAATCCGAGCCCCACCGAATGGCGAAAGGTCGCCCTCCGCTAGTACTGGCCGTTGGTGGCAATGGAATTCGGCAACAGGATTGGATGCTATGGAATCCTTGATAAGAAGACACGAAGCTCATCGACTGGGAGAACGCGAGGGCAGTCCTGACGATCACCATATTGATGAGAGCACTAAGGGTATTGTACTGGCTCAAAGATTGATTCCAACGGGAACCTTGGGCGCCGCGAATCGGGGCCGATTGTTGCAAGCCTTGTACGACATAGGGCCATCTAGCAGAGCGGATCTCGCCCGCCTTACCGGTGTGACTCGAGGAACTATCGGAGGGATTGTGCAGCCCCTGATCGATCAGGGTGTTCTTGCGGAAGGAGAAGTGATACCTCCGAACGAAACAGGGGGCAAGCCAGCTACCAAGTTATGGTTTTCCAAGGATGCAAGACCTATGTGCGCGGTGCTCCTGCTGCACGACCGCGTGAGTGCGTGTTTGGTCTCTTTGGAGGGCGAGGTCTATGCTCAACACGCCGCCGATTTTCCGAAGAACCTAACACACCCCTCCGACGCCTCACGTATTATATGCACCTGTGTCGAAGAAACTATCGCATCTGGCAAGCCGATCTTAGGGATAGGTGTAGCAGTGGCTGGAACGATCAATACGGAGACGGGCACAATTGTGACCGTCAGTCTCGGGCCATTCCTGGACGGCTTACCCCTCGAAGCCGAGTTGCACAAAAGATTTGGAGTTACCGTGTGTGTCGATCAGGATACCAGAGCTTTGCTGGTTGGAGACCGATGGTTTGGGCAAGGCCGCGGTCGGAGAAACTTCGCCTCGGTCCATATCGGCGAGACTTTGGGTGGGGCGCTTTACCTTGATGGGCATCTCTATCGGGGATCCGCAGGTGCAGGCGGTGAAATCGGTCATACGACCGTAGACATCAAAGGTCGGTTATGCCAGTGCGGCCGACGCGGATGCTGGGAAACAATCGCCAGCTCGAAGTGGTTAGCAGACGAGGCCAAGGTCAGGCGGCTGCCACAACCTCACTCATTGGATGTGAGCCGATTATTGACTCTGGCCAACGACAATGTCCCAGGCGCAAGAGAATTACTTCGCGACTACGCGTTCAATATCTCGGTCGGTCTGGCGAACCTCCAGCAGTTCATGGCACCCAATTTCATCATTATTCACGGCGACATCGTACGAGGGGGAAACCCGATGCTTCATTTAATCCAGGAAAGCTTTCGGGAATTGGTATTCCATCGCCCGGGTGATGAAATTGCCCTTGCTTTCGGAGACAGCGAATGCCTGGCGGCTTTACGCGGTGCCGCCAGTCTTCTTCTTTCTGACTTGCTGAATTTCGTCATCTAATGACATCCGCTACAGATCCTCGGGAAGCTTCTTAAGTGGCGGCAAAATGGACTCCATTTGAAGCAATCTGGGAACGACCTGAGGCGGTCCGCGGTCATTGCCGGGATCTATCTGCAACTCGACGGTCACTCACTGTGCCGAGTGCGTTCGCGACCTCTTCAAGCATCCGGCTTGCTGGCGAAGACATTGACGCTGTCTCCGGGTTGGTTTGACTGGTCTGCCTCTCAGAGAGAGCATTCTCAATTTGAAACTCCGCTACAATCCCGCGCAACTGTTTTGCCTTGAACCGCGCCGGGTTTGCCGGAGGCTATTGCGTTTAAGTTATGCGGCCATGGCTGGTTCGTCTAGCATGGCGTAATATTGCTCTTCAGCTTCGGCTGGCGGCATGTTTCCGATGGGTTCCAGAAGC
>NZ_JABDWM010000048.1:0-10080 GCF_019685295.1 Rhizobium sp. NLR22b | reverse complement strand
AACGGGCGCCGAATACCTCTCGCTCAAGCTCGACGATCCGTCCTTCACGGCGCCGGTCTACGCCTCCCTCGTCCAGGGCGATAAGGGCGAGCACAAGCTCATCTGGTCCCGCTGACCAACACCAAGGCGCTCCGCTCAAAGCGGGGCGCCCTCATTCGATCACATAGCCCAGCGCGCGATAACCCACGCGTCGCTTTGCGGCCATCCGGGCCAGAACGGGAACGGTGCTATCGACATAGTCGACGACCAAAACGTCCCGCTTACCATCATGCTGGCGATGCAGACGGCCGACATACTGCGCCAGAGTTCCCTTCCAGGCGATCGGCATGGTCAGGAACAACGTGTCGAGCCTGGCGTCATCGAAGCCCTCACCGATATAGCGGCCTATCGCAAGTATCAGGCGCTCATCATCGTCTGCGACATTCAACGCCGAGTTGGCTTGCTTGCGGTCCTTCGCCGACATGCCACCGCGCAGCACCACCAGATTTTTCACGAACGGTGAGAACTTCTGCTGGAGATAATCGAGGTGATCCTTCCGCTCCGTCAGCAGGATGGGCGAACGTCTGGCCTCAAGGGATTTCAACACGTCATCGAATATCAGATCGTTTCTGCCTTCGTCCTGCGCAAGGGCTGCATAGATCGCTGGCATTGACGGGCGCTCGGCCGAGGCGAGCGACGCTGGCAACTCAAACTTCGTCGATCGGTCGCGGGCACGGTGGCGAATACCACGCTCGGCAGCTTGAACTCTTGCATCGACCCGATGGCGAACGGGGCCGCATTGCATGAAGATGATGGGATGATGACCGTCCTTTCGGGCAACGGTGGCAGATAGGCCGACGACATATCGCGCCTTGGATCTGCGAGCGACAAGCTCAAAGCTCGCAGCGGACAGATGGTGGCATTCGTCGACAATCAGATGACCGTAATTGCCGACGATGTCATCGACCTCGCCATTCCGAACCAAGCTCTGGATAAGCGCCACGTCGATGATCCCTGTTGGCTTCCTTTTCCCGCCACCGATGATGCCGATCTGCTTTGGGTCGATGTTCAGGAAGGAACTCAGGCGCTCCACCCATTGAGTCAGAAGCTCCCGGCGATGGACAAGAACCAACGCGTTGCGCGCCCGATGTGCGATAAGCGCGGCTGCGACAACCGTCTTGCCAAAGGCCGTCGTGGCGGCAAGCACCCCGGTGTCGTGGGCGACAAGAGCATTAAAGGCCATCGACTGGGGCCGCCGCAGTTCGCCCTGGAACGCAACACCGACAGGTAGCGTAGCGCCATCTTCGCTGAGATCCTCCAAAATGGCGGTCGCGCCAAGGCTCTTGATCAGTTCAACTGTTTCGTCGAGACAGCCTCGTGGCAGAGCAACATGGCGTGGGTGTAGCTCAGCACATGAGATGATCCGCGGCTTGCCGAATGTCGGCAAGCGCATTGCTTGTGCGCGATAGAATTCCGGGTTTTGGAATGCTGCTAGGCGCACGAACTGCGCAATCAACACGGACGGAAGCTCTGTCCTATCGATGTAGACCTGATCGGCGACCACGACCTTAATGCTTTGCGGGATCGCAGCCTCTATTCGCCGCGGTTCGCTACGACGCGACGGTAACATCTTCCAAGGCTCGTCGGCATGTTCGTCATCGACCGGCATCCGGACGCCCAAGACGCGCCCCGACAATTCGGCTTCGTCGGCGATCCTGAAGACTTCGTCCGCCGACAACCTGGGTAAAGACGACAGGTATGCCCACTGGTCATCGTAGGGTCGTAGGTCGCCATCGACAAAAACGCTGTTTCCATTTTCGCGGGCTTTCCTTTGCAGGGGAAGCGCGATCAGATTGCCGAAGCCGCCAAGTGGCATCGTGTCCTGATTGGGAAAGAAACGGTCATAAGACGTGAAGCCGATCTCAGGGCGGCTCTCCATCGTCTCTGTTATCAGCGCGGCACCCAGTTGACGGGCGATCCTGGCCGGAATGGGCTCGGCGAAGAATATCCAGACATGGCCTCCGTTTCCCGACCTCGAGCGTTCGAGGGCTGCGGCAATACCTTTTGCACGACACGTTGCCAGCAAAGCGCTGGTATCATCCACCCAGCTTTCCTTGTCGAAGTCAGCAGCAAGGAACCAGCATGTCTCGTCCTGCAGCAGTGGATATACGCCAGCAACAAAGTCGCTTGAGCGAGCGTCGCCGCCACGGAGGTGCTTTTCGATGATATCTTCGGAATATGCGATGAAAGCCTGATGCGGGCAGTCCCCACATTTCACCTTCGGCTTGCCGCAGATTCCTTTCGCCCACTCATTAGAACAGGCCGGTGAATAACCGGAGCGTCCGTCCTTCTTGTTGTTCCAGCGAACCGGAAAGACGTCGGGACGTCCGGCAAACAACTGCCGGAACAACTGCACCTTTTCCACTGACGGTGAGCTGTTTGTCACAGGAGCGTCTGCGAAGACCGGCTTATTTGCGTGGGCCTGGCTATCTGAAATCAGCTGCTGCTCAAACGCTTCAAGCTCACGCTCAAGCGCTATCCGTTCGTCATTCAGATTGGCTAACCGCCGTCGAATGCGAGCAATGTTCTCCCAAGCATCATTCTTTTCCGCCAACTTTGCAGCTCTCGCCTAAACTGATCGTGGGTATCAGCATAGGCCAAAGGCGTCCCTATTTTAAGACGCACTATCCATCACAGCCTCCGGGATTATGCGGAGCAGAATCCGCCGAAATCATCAGCAAATCAAGCCTTCAGCGACCAGCACTCCGCATAATCACCGTCTCAGCATAATCGACGGCACCCGCGTAGATGCGGAAGTGCGGGCCCTTGTCGGAGGGATTTTCGATGTGGGCGATGCGAGCCTTTACGTTGAGGGCGAGGGTGCGGATCGAGCCGGTGAAGCCGGTTTCGGTAGAGGTGAAGGTGCCGATGGTAGCCATTGTCATGTTCCTTTCGTTGTTCGGGCCGCGCCCTTCGCGGCCTCGATGACTGTCGCAAGAACCGGGACGATCGAAACGCACCTGAAAGGCCGGAATGAAATGGAGGGCGGCGGGGAGGAACTTTGTTGTTCCGCGAGCAATGGCGGCGCAGCCGCCCGGGGAAGAAAGTTCCGGAGCGCCGTTGCGGGAACACGATCGAGGCGAAGCCGCTCTCCGGTCAGACATGCCTCATCGAGTCCGCAGAGGGGAGCGCCGGCAATAATGAGGGGAAGGAGCAGGGCGACGGATACAAGCACGCCATTCGATCCCTGTTCAAACGGCTCACAGGTGAAGCCGCTCCGGGTGCGGATCGATGGCGCGGCCATCTCGACATCGTGCTCCCCAAACGCAAGTTGCTTTAGCGTCGCATAGTAGCTCGCCGCGTCCCTGAAGCTATCAAACGGCGGCATCTGGATGAGGTGGGCGGCGGGCGCGAAGAACGCCTGGTTTCCGCCATGACGGATCAGCGCGGTCCACATGCGCAATGCCCTCGACCGGATCGAGGACGGGATCCGGGCGACGGAAATAATGGTCGGGAGCGCCGTCGATCTGCTCGACGTTGAAGACCGTGTATTCCTTGAGGAACGGGATTTCCCTCTCGATCTCGCCGCCATCACCATCCGTTTCGGATTTGGTGAAGCGGCTCGCGAAGACTACCGTAGCGCCGGTCTCGCCCCTGCGCACGGCCGCCCCAATTCGAGCGCCTGCTTGAAGGTCATCCACATCGGCGAGGAATAGCCGCGCGCCATGCCTTCCGACTAAAGCAGCAGTATATTCATGCCGGAATAGGGCCGGCCGTTGTGGCGCAGCGGCCAGGTGATACGGCCGTTCGTATTTGCCGCGTTGCATGGCTTCATCGAAGGCCGAACGCCATTTGTCAGGTCCTCGGTGATCTTGTCAGTGATCCTTGTGTAGATGTCGGCGCGCTGGTCTTCATCCTTCCTGCTCATGTTCAATCCTCCGGCTCCAGGAGGTCGCGCTAATCGCGACCCCGTCACGGCGACCCAAAGGGCGGAGCGGAAAGGGATGAGGGCACCGGGTCGGCCGGAACGGACGCGGAGGACGGCGGTGCCGTTGCCCGAAAACCATGCTCCGCCAAGACTAAAGCCGGACCGGGTGGCGATTGGCCGATCATCGTGCAACATTTTCCAAGGCCGTCGGTACGCCCTTCTCGTCATGGAATAAGGCGGGGCCGGACCCCCGCCGGGAGCGCCCTCAATCGAAGGCCGACATCTGTGCTTCGGCCGCCTTACGATCGAGGGAGTGACCCGGGTTTTGGACGGGCCGACCGAAGGGTTTCCAGGTCTCGCCGAGGATTTGATTGTATGCTGCGACGGCACCCTCCGCGGCCATCCGTGTGCTTTCCAAGATTACATTTGAAACGATGTGTTCGTTGACACTCCGCAGTGTAAATCATCTAATCGCTTTATTCATAAGAGAGGCGATATTGCCCTGACAAATCATCCTATTACCCAAGAATAACTCATGGCGACGCAGTCAGAGACCACTAAAGAACGAATATATAAATTTTCAAATTTTGAACAATAGCGCCCAACGATGCTCTTTTGCTCTCCGTGACGTTATCATCTTGCGGAATAATCTTTCTCCAATCTGGAGGTGGAAATGCATGCACGTAGTTAAGACCGAAATCGCGGCAGATTTCGCGCTACCCCAGACACTCGTTGAACTCCTGGGGCAGCGCGCCGCTTCATCATGCGACGGTTACACCTTTCTTAAGGGCGGCGAGATCGAGACTGGGTCGCTTGCCTTTGACCAACTTGATGGACGCGCGCGGACGATCGCAACGGAGTTGCGATCGTCCATCCCGCCGGGTTCGCGGGCATTGTTGCTTTATCCGCAAGGACTGGATTTCATCGAAGCGTTTTTTGGCTGCCTTTATGCCGGCGTTATTGCCGTGCCTGCCTACCCGCCAAAGCGCAATCAGAAGAATCTCCGCCTGCAGGCGATCGTCCATGATACTGATGCGGCCGCCGTTTTAACCGTTTCACGGCTCGCCGATGAATGCTCGCGTGCATTTGCGTCTCGGCGACACGTCACCCGGATCATCACGACCGATCACATCAGCACTCAGGATGCCACAGACGCGGCGGCGCTCGTTTCCGTTGCTCCAGATACATTGGCATTCTTGCAATATACATCGGGCTCGACGGGGTCGCCGAAGGGCGTGATGGTCACGCATCGAAATTTGATCGCAAACCTTTCATCTCTTGCGGCGACTTACCGGACTGACCCGACGAGCACCATGGTGACCTGGTTGCCGGCGTTCCATGATCTTGGACTAATCTACGGCCTGCTTCTGCCGCTATACGGTGGCTTTCGATCCGTTCTCATGGAACCGGCCGCCTTCTTTCAACGACCCGCGCGCTGGCTGGAAGCAATCACCAAGTATCGAGGCACACATGCGGGCGGACCGAGTTCGGCCTACGAACATTGCGTTCGCGAAGTCACCGACGCGGAGCGCGCGGGACTGGATCTGAGTTCATGGGCGAGCGCGTTAAACGGTGCCGAACCTGTTCAGGCGGAGACGCTCGAGCGATTTAGAGCGCGTTTCACGGCAAATGGATTTCGCCCCTCTGCCTTCTCACCTGCCTACGGCCTAGCAGAGGCAACACTTGTCGTCTCTTGTGTGCACGGTGGCGAGCAAATGCAGACCTACGAGGTGGCTGCGGACGTTCGCCAAGGCAATAGTTATGTGGTACCCGCGACAAGTACCGCGACGGGTTCTCGTCTGGTTGGTTGTGGTCGCCTGATAGACGACTTCGAAGCGCGTATTGTGGATCCCGACACCTTGAACGAATGCACGCCGGGCCAAATCGGCGAACTTTGGATCAAAGGATCAAGTGTTGCGCAGGGCTATTGGCAGAAACCGAATGCCACGGATGAAACATTTCGCGCGCACATCAGGACATCTGAGACCAAGGGCGACAACTATCTGCGCACGGGTGACCTTGCGGCGCTAGTTGGCGACCAGTTGGTTATCGCCGGTCGCCGCAAGGACATGATGATCCTGCGTGGCCGCAACTTCTATCCCCAGGATATCGAATGGGCCGCATCGCAGGCTGACCCGGCGCTGCGCGGCGGCATCGGCGCCGCGTTTGCTGTCGATGAGATGGGCGACGCACGCATCGTCCTTGTTCATGAAGTTGGACGCGTGCATAGGCACAACATTGATGTTGATAGGGTGGCACGATCTATCTGCCGCGCCACGCTCGCCTATGCAGACGCTCCAATCGATGAAATTGTGTTCGTCATGCCCGGCCAAGTGCTCAGGACATCAAGCGGAAAGATCCAGCGTAGCGCATGCAGGCAAGCGCTCGCCGACAATACACTCGCGCTCGTGGGTCGGTGGCGCGCAACCGGAAATTTGTGCGGCGCCAGCGGCCCGGTTCGTATCGAACCGCCTCCATTGGGTGACGCTCCCCGAACGCTTTCGTTGGAAGATGCAATTCGGGATTTGATAGTCAAGGAAGTTGCGGCGACCTGCCATCTTTCGGCCTATCAGGTGAGTTCGTTCGATCCGCTGATCAATTATGAGGTCGACTCGCTCGCGATCCATTTGATCGCAATGCAGCTGGAAGAAATGTTGGGGATTTCGGTCGCAGCGGAGCAGCTTCTGCGCTTCCCAAGCATCAACGCCATCAGCATCCATCTTACTGGTCAACTCGGGAGAAACGACGTTGAGGTCCTTGAATTTTGAGACACCGATGAGTGCTCCTTCTCTGCACCCGATCAATCTAACCGCCGAGGCGCTGCTCAATACCCTTGCAGCAAAACAGATTCATTGCTGGGTCGATGGCACGAAGTTGCGGATGCGAGTCCGTCAGGGGTCGCTCGATTCGGAGACTCTGGAGGCGATTTCTCGCCTGAAGAGTGATCTCGTTCAGGCTTTGCAGGATCGCGATCGCGCCAAGGACGGCAATGTGGACAGGGAGGAGGCTAGCTGGCCATGCGTGATTGGGGCGTTGATCGGCGGCGTGGCTGGAGCGGTTCCGGTACTGGAGCCGACCAATATGGCGCGGCAGTTGCGGGTTACCTTCCGGCCGCTACCTGCAACAGCACCGCGCGCAATCGCTCAATTCGTGCGCCGCCTTGCAGAGATACTGCAAGAACATGGAGTACGAGTAGTCCCATGGGACGAAGCCGTAAAGCAAGGCGCTAATGTCGTCGACGGCAATGCACCATCTAGGTCAGGTCGTGAGAAGAGCAGGAAAATAGTCGCGAATGACATCAATGCCGTCATCGACGTCGAGCGAGCATGGACAGCTAGAGAACGGCTGCGTGTCTCGTTGGCCGAAACCTTCTACCGATGGACGCTGGCCAAGCGAAACGAGGGCCTTTCGATAACCCAGGTACTGCACAGGATTGCGTGGATTGATGATGATCTTCTCAACCGGCTTGAGGATCCTTTTCGTACGCAGATTGTGGTGGTACGCGCGCTGGATGAGGCGATGTTGCGTCGTGACGTGACTTATCGGGAAAAAATCCGCCACGGCCTGAAACTATTGTTTCGGTCGTTTGCACAGATCGCGCTGCAGGTCTCGCACGACAAACTGGCCGTTGTAAATCTCAATCTCTGCGACAGCATTTATCCTCTGGCGCGGCTATCCGAAACGGTCCTCACATCACTGATACCCAAGCTCTATGTACCTATCCGGCCAATTCCCATTAAGCGCTTCACCCTCGCCTCCTTCCAGCCTGAGAACTCTCGTTACGCCGAGCGACTGATCGAGCTTGGCCAGAGGATGCGCCCGACAGGTCTGTTCCCAGCAGGTTCGACACTGTCCAAAGTCATTCGTCGCCGTTCGCGTCGCGACATTTTCGAAATCATGGCGGATGGCCGCGCGGGTGTGTCTTACGGTTTCGTCGCCTATGCCGAACCGCCACGCTACGCGGACGGTCCTATCGAGTTGTCTAGGTCACAGTGGGCCAACCTGCGACCGCTGCCCCAGCTTGCTGAAACTCATGTCCGCCAGTCCGATACAGGCAGGTGGTTCATCAGTATCGGCGAGGGAGATCAGACAAGATTTCACCAAGTCCCCGATCTCTGGATCATCAGTTCCCGCTCCGGGGCAAACAAGACGGACCTTAGGGCCAAGGATGTGGTCCGGGTAGGCCTGTCGCGTGGCTCTCTGACGATGCAATCCGCGGAGGGCACCGAACTGGCCAAAGGCGTGCGCCCGTCATATGACCTCTATGTGATGTTCGCTCTCGCATTAGGCGCGGCGTTGTACTTCCCATCATTGATCCGCGAGGGTGCCCCCATGGTGCATTTCCACGGCTACCCGAGTCCCGATTGGTTTGCGGCCAATGAGCAATGGGCGGGCGCGCTCAATCCCTCAATGCCATGCGGAACATTCGAATCCGGAATATTCAATTTCCTTGCCATTGCTGAAGTCGCGAGAAGGTCAAACGTGACGCCCGATCTAATCACCGTTGTTGAGCCAGATCATGGCGTCAACATTCTTGCTGCAGATCCCGATCACCTCGTCGCGCGCGTCAACGAAGGCGTCGCATCCCGTCAAATTGAGCTGGGCGGCCGATTCTACCAGGCGTTGAAGAGCCATCAACGCGAGGGCTGAAGATTTGAGACACCGACAGTCGAGCTTGTACGAGCGGGATTCAGCAATGCAATCATCTGAGGTCTTGCTATTCCAACAGTGCACCGAAAAATGCTGAGTGCGTATTCCAGTTATTCCGACCGCCGAGCTTGCTTACCGTCAGCTTCTCTTCCCGATAGAGCCGGAAAAGCCTCTTGTGGTTCACAAGGTGGCCCTCGCGCCTGAGCAGCACATGAAAGCTTCGATATCCAAAGCGGCGGCGTTCATGCGCCAGCGCCTTCATCCGCTCGCGAAGATCATGGTCATCGCTGCGCCTGGTTTCATAACGGATGGTCATCCGGCAAGCCGGTGGCTTTACACGCCCGCCGTTCGCTCATCTGGTGGTGATCCATCAGATGAGCGACAGCTTTCCGCCTTGCTGCGGGCGTCACCACTAATAGGATGGTCCGCCTCGTCCTCACGTAGCATCATGAGGCAGTCAAACCAAATGCCACGACGCAATGTGCCGCGCCCAGCGGCTGTCTACGGAATTGATATTGGCAAGAACATATTCCATGTCCTCGGTCTCGGAAACGATGGCGTACCAGTCCAGAAGGTTCGCTTTCGACGCGACACGCTGCTGCAGTTCTTCGAGCGCGCAGCACCGACGATTATGGGGATGGAATCGTGTGCAGGATCTCAGTGGATCTCCAGGGAGATACAGAATTCGGACATAAGGTGCGCTTGATCCCGGCACAATTTGTGAAGCCCTATGTCAAATCGAACAAGAGCGATATCATCGACGCGGAGGCGATCGCTGAAGCAGCCACGCGGCCGACAATATGATTTGCTGCACTCAAGAGCGAGGAACAAGCCGATCTTCAGGCGTTGCACCGAGCTTGGTGTTCTCGTCCTCCAACGCTTGCCGATCGACTGACGTTGTCACGCTGCCGGTCAGCGCAAAACAAATTGCTGCTCTATGTAATCGCCGCTGGATGAAAGTTCAGTGGCATGTATGGACGGCCTCCGCGTGGCAAGGGGCAGTTTGGTGTTTCCGGCAGATTGGTCGGGTGCAGGCATGTATACGGCCTTTGATTGCGGCGCGTTCATGCCGCTGGCCCTGATGTAGTCCGCTGATCGGATCCCAGACAGGTCAACGCGCTTTCAAGCGGCACCCACTGATCGGGTTTGTCCGATTCCGGCTCGACCGTTCGCCATCACGCCATCAGCACCTCACCAATTTCTGCATTCTCTGTGAGCATTCAAAGGGCGGCGGTCGCCTCAAAGCGCCTGCCCGTCGTCATCAACGCCCAGACGATCCGCGCCATCTTGTTGGCCATAGCAACAGCGACGACGTTGTACGGCTTCTTCACCAGAAGTTCGACGGCCCAACGCGTCGGTGCAACTTTAGCCTTGCCGCTGAAACGAGCACCGCGTCCGCGCCCACAACGAGAAGCCGGCGGAGATAGGGATCGCCTTGTTTGCTGATCCTTCCGAGGCGGTCCTTGCCACCCGATGAGTTCTGCCGCGGCACCAGGCCTATCCATGCCGCCAATTGTCGGCCG
>NZ_JABDWM010000047.1:0-10551 GCF_019685295.1 Rhizobium sp. NLR22b | reverse complement strand
GGGCTCTCCTTTGCGTCAACTGCGACGGAGAGAGCCTAAGCTATGCCGATCCGGCTACTGCTTTGTCACGAAAAACGTTGGCATAAACCTGCTCGTTCGGCATAGTTCGACGGTCGGCATAAACCGCCAAACTCAATGACATTGATCCGCAAGCGTGGTTGGCCGACGTGCTCGCCCGCATCGCCGACACCCCTATCACTCGGCTCGAGGCGTTGTTGCCGTGGAATTGGACTCCCTCGATCGCGACTGTCGAAAAAGCTGCCTGACAAAACAAACCGGATCGGAAAATGGGACGTCGTAACTCCGCGCTGTATACCCTCAAATATGTGGCCGAAATGCTGGGCGAGGACGAGGACTTCCTGCATGATTGTTCTATCGAAATGTTCTCTGAAGATGGTCGCCTAAGTGCCTATGATAGCTTTCCGGCAACCGAATTGAGCGAGCCCATCGTTATCTTCACCGAGGACGGCATCGACAATCTTAAGTACATTATCGAGGCCCGAAGGATGGTAGGCGACGCACCGCCAAAACCTACCGCTTAAATCTCAAGCCCAAAGTCATAGTTGCCGCGGTCCTCACCGGATGGATACTGACCTGATGTGGTGGACGGCCTCCGCTCCCGGCATCGCAATGTGCCAAAGTGTGGCTGTCGAAGTCACATAAGGGAGAGCCGTCCACCACATCAGGTCACTTGATTCACCACTCGGACAGGGGCGTTCAATACGTGTCGATCAAGTATTCGGAGCGATTGGCCGAGGCAGGCATCGAGACTTCCGTCGGAAGCGTCGGTGACTCTTACGACAACGCTCTCGCCGAAACGATCAACGGTCTTTACAAGGCCGAGGTCATCCATCGACGCGGACCGTGGCGCAGCTTCGAAGCGGTTGAATTCGCCACCCTGGAATGGGTCGACTGATTCAACCATCGGCGGCTTCTGGAGCCCATCGGCAACATTCCGCCAGCCGAAGCCGAGGAGCAGTATTACGCCATGCTGGACGAACCAGCCATGGCTGCATAACTTAAACCAGACAGCCTCCGGCAAACCCGGCGCGGTTCACTATGTCTTCGATGTCAGCGGCTATAAAGGTGCGTAGCCCACCACCATAGCTGCGACTGCAAGGGCACGCATCATGAGTTTCTCGCGCGAACCCCAACAAAATCTTTTATAGGCCATGGCCGCCCTCATCGCGGACCGATCGCTTCAGTTCGACTGGCTCGTTATTCTCGTTTTCTCGCAATGCATCGAGAAGTAAATTATCGTGCTTCCACCCTCGTTGGTTGATCTCCCGGTTGAGCGCTTCGACTATGTCGGGCCTTTTGCGCGTGATCTTCTGAAGTTTAGTTTGGTGCTTTGGCTCCAGATGATTCCGAGCCGATACAATGGCCGAAGCTGCGAAAAGACCTATCTCTTCATCGGCACCCAGTTTACTTAATGCTTCGCCAATGAGAGATGATCGATCTTTCCGGCGATTCAAGTGGTCGAGATCTCTCGCAACCGAGGCAACTGACCTTATCTTTTGTATCGGATCTTTAAGCTTTAGAATTTGCTTTACCACTTGAGATCTGTCTCTGGGCGTCAGCTCTCGGAAAGAGTCTGATAGCGATTTTTCCTTGCTTGTAGTTACTTCGAGTCGTTTGATGGTGCCAACCTTCTTCATAACTCATGTGCTACACGTAAAGTCATCCCTTGAATTCGCATTTCAGACTGCAACCTCCTCCAGTATTCAGTTGTTCCGTCTGCGCACTGATATGGAAGTTAATAGCAGTCCGAAAAAGTCCTTTTACCTTGATGATCCCTCGACTTTTTCTGTACTTCAAGGTGTGAATTCTTGTTCAGGTGCCGTCTCCCAACCATGAGGCTGCCTGTGGAAAGATGGCGTTCAAAGGGTTTCCTTCACTTTCGATTTTTCCGCGGAGCCCAATCACATGCCACACAGTCAGTCTTTCGAGGAACTACGCAGACATTCGTCATTCCGCCTCTGCCTGCAACCGCGCATTGCGGACGAGGCGTTTGCGGCCACCGCAGTGATCTCGATCATTTGATCGGGATGCGCCAGACCGGAGACCTCAATCAACGTCGCTGCCGGCATGGAATCGCCAACCCAGCCGACCAATATCGCACTGGCATCGAAAAAGGTTTTGGCACTAGTGACATAGATAGTCCAGCTCAAGAGCCGGCGCCTATCGAGCCCGTCGGCGGCAAGGCAAAAGTCCAGCGTTTCGAGAACATGGGTAATCTGCTCGCGCATGCTACCAGCTCCGATACACACGATCTCTTCCGGATTGTCGCCGCTAAGAGGCGCAATGCCGGCGTAATGGGTCATTCCCATCCAGGACACGGACTGCGAGAACCCCCACGCCTTGAACACGCCAGGACCAATCGGGCCTCCAGCGGGATTGCGTCGAATGATATCGTCCACGCTCAGTCCCATCCCTGACTCATGAAATTGGCTGCAGCGTCGTTATGGGCGGCCTGCTTGGCCATAATCGCGGTGTTCATGACTGACCGGGGCTGGTCGGGCCGGAGGACCGTCAGCGGATCTTCGGCGTCGCCGACATAACCCATCGCAAAGCAACCAAGCTGGTAGCCCATAACTTTCAGGAGTTCGTCCGGCAGTGTTCGCGCAATTTCGAACGGCGTCGTCAGGTATTGGTTTTCTTCCTGGCGGAGCCAACCGACGGCATAGGTGACGTTGATTGCCTGGCGCAGGCGGTCGGATGTATTTGCACCTGCGCCATGATAGATCTTTCCACTATAAAACAAGGCCGAGCCACGGCGCATTGCCGCCGCTATGGTATCTGCCTGGGTGTAATCCTTGCGATCACTCCGATGGCTGCCCGGCACTACTCGCGTGGCACCCATCTCTTCCGTGTAATCACTGAGCGCCCAAAGGATATTGCACTGAACATCATAGTTCAGCGGAAATGGAAAGAAGTCCCATGCCAGTTCATCCTTGTGCAGTTCCTGGGGCGGGGAGCCCGGAGACACGCTGATGATCTGGGTCAAATGCAGCTGGAACGTAGTTGCATGGCTAAGAACGTTTTCAACTGTTCCGAGCGCCAAAGGATTCATCACAAGCTCGCGCGCGGCTGGTGAACGCGCAATCAGCGCGCCAGTGCGTCTTGTCAGCTTGCCGCTGAAATCATCGGTGCCATACATCGAATTTTCAATATACGGTGCCATTTCCCGCGCTATGCGGTCGAGAAGCTCATTTGAGACGAGATCGTCGACTATTGCATAGCCATGGTCGCGGACAGCAGCCGCCACAGTTTCGGCGGTGGATGTAGGCGGCAAGTGAAGTGCATTCATTAATCTATCCTATCGCTCATTCAAAAACTGATTGTGTTAGACACGAGCTTCCATCGCCGGAGCGGCCGCAGCGTGGCGCGACAACCTCGATTCGAGACGACGCGCTGAATCGAAGAAGCGTTTCTTCGCTTCGCTGACAAATGGGTTGATACTCTCGATCGCCTGGAACAGCTCTTCGGAATCGTAACGGACCATCTCGACGCTTTGCATCAACAGATCGTAAGTTCGCGTCGTCTGCTGGATGTCAGTGAGTTCAATGTCTACGAGAATCTTGGCGATCAGGTGTGTCAGGCCCTGAACATATGCGATCTCGCGATCATGCCGCTCCGGCGTCGTTTCAATTATTTTCAGCTGCAGCATCTCCTTGAGAAAACGCGCGACGCATCCCGCTCGCTCACCACGGATCGGACAGATAACGACGTTCAGCCCGGCGATACCTTGCTTGCCGCTCTGTGGCCCAAAAAGGGGATGCGTGGAAACGATGTCGATGCTGGTCGGAAGATTCCCGGCAAGTATTTCTGTTGGCTTGAGCTTGACTGAGGCGACGTCGAGAACAAGCGTACCTGGCCGCAGATATGGAGCAATTTCAAGCGTGAGCGCGCCGAGTTCCTGCACGGGGACAGCGAGCACGACGATTTCGGCCGCTGCAACCTGCGCAAGTGTTCCGACTTCAACCTTGTAGCTTTGACCAATCGGCCCAAGATCACGAAAGCGGTCATATATTCGCACTTGAAAAAAGGGGGCAATATGGTGCAACATGAAACTGCCGAACGCCCCGCACCCGATGAGACCCAGACTCTTCGCCATAATCAAACTCCAGCTGCGCAACTGATCAGTTGATTGTGCAACTTCCCACTGCCATTAACGAAGCATTATGCCAGTCTGCCGCAGTGCGCGCAGGAAAGTGCCGCGGGCAAGTTCCGCCGCTATACGCTCGATGTCGTCCGCCATGTATCTGTCGCGCTCCAGCGCCGGCACGAGCGCTCGTACCGTGTCGTATGTCGTCCTGGCTGCCGAGCTGAGGCGTTCATAAGCACCGGACAGATCCACGGCTTGGGCGGCTGCGAGAAACTCCACTGCCAAGATGATTTGGTTGTTGTCCAGAACACGGCGAGCATTTCGGGCAGCAATCAGACCCATGCTGACGACATCCTGGTTGTCTCCATTTGAGGGTACGCTTTGCGTGCTGGCTGGGCCGATTGTTCGGTTTTCCGCCACTAGAGCAGTTGCCGGGTATTGCGCACCGGCAAATCCGCTATTTAGTCCCGCTTCGCCCTTGACAAGAAACTCTGGAAGTCCACCGCTTAGATGGCGGTTGAGCATGCGATTAGTGCGACGTTCAGACAGAACGCCAAGCTGGGTAAGGGCAATTGTCGCAAAGTCCATCATGAACGCGATCGGCTGACCATGAAAATTGGCGCCGTGGAAAATTTCCTCACCTTCAAAGAACAACGGATTGTCGTTAGATGAATTAAGCTCGATCTCGAGCGTACGCTTTGCCTGATACAACGTGTCTCGGACCGCACCAATTATTTGCGGGATGGCGCGTAAGGTATAGGCTTTCTGCAGGTAAAGGTCTGTACGACGCACGCCAGAAGCTGTTTCATCGGTGTTCTGTTCAAGTTGGATTAATTGTTGGCGCAATTCGGCATGCTCCACGGCGAGTTTGCTGTCGTGCATCAGCGTGCGCATGTTGAAGGCGCTGTCGATCTGACCGGTATGCGGTCGCGCCAGATCGTGACCTTCGGGCTGGAACGGACTCATCGAGCCCTGCATAACCTCTACGACCAATGCGGCGACGATCTCGGCATGACGCACCTGATCCAAGGCATTGCCGACCACTAGGGCGCCAAGACCTGTCATTGCCGATGTGCCATTGATAAGAGCCAGACCCTCCTTGAACCGCAACTGCAGCGGCTCGATACCGAGCTCACGCAGCACAGGTCCAGTCGCAACACGCTTGCCATCGCGGAGGAGGTAACCCTCGCCGATGAGGGTGATTGCAATATGCGAGAGCTGGCCCAGGTCGCCGCTCGCCCCGAGTGATCCGATCTGCGGGATAGCGGGCGTAATACCCTCGTTCAGATACAGTGCGAGGCGATCCACAACCTCGGGTCGTACGGCTGAATACCCCTTGGCCAGCGCGTTGAGACGCGCAAACACCATGGCCCGTGACTCGGCCTCGCTAAACAGCGGTCCCACACCAGCGCAGTGGCTGCGAACCAGGTTGGTCTGCAACTCTACTTCGTTGGCGGTATCGACCATCATGTAGACCATCTCACCATAGCCAGTCGTGACACCGTAGACAGGCACGCCACTGTGCACGATTTCTTCAAACATCTGCCTTGTTTTTGCGGTTCGTCGGATTGCTTCTGGCGCAACAGAACAACGTGCGCCCTCGGCGACGCGGTGGACCGCTGCTATATCCAAACTTTGACCGTCGACAATCGCCATGTGATTAACTTCAACCTTATTCATATTTCGTCCCTTCGTTGTTCATGAAAGCTGGAGGCACCAGCATCGCCTTGATGCAATGGCGTTTATTCATCGCCTCGAACGCCTGTGGCGCATTATCGAGCGCGAAGACGCCGTCAAACACACCACTCGGGTCCAGTGTTCCGTCGAGTACCTCGGGCAATAACTCAGGCATTACGGCGCGCACGTTGGCGCCGCCGCCACTCAACGCGAGATTCTTGGCGAATAGCTCCCAAAGCGGCAACTCCACTCCCCAAGGCAAACCAACGTAGCCAATCCGGCCACCAGGGCGTGCGCAGCCAATGGCTTGTCGAATCGACTGAAGCGTCCCCACGGCTTCAATCACGTGGGCACTACCCCCACCAAGCAACTCGACAACCTCTGCCGCACCCTCATCGCCCCGGGTCGCGATGATATCCGTTGCGCCGTGCTTGCGCGCCAGACGCTGCCGCCGTGGGTCGCGGGACATGACAACGATACGCTCCGCTCCAAGTCGCCTACAGGCGAGAACCGCACATTGTCCAACCGCGCCATCGCCAACGATCACAACCCTCGATCCGGGTTCTGATAACCCAGCATGCTTGGCAGCCTCGTGCCCCGTCGACATGACGTCCGTTAGTGTCAAGAGAGCCGGAATGAGAGAGGAGTGTGGCCGATCAGGAGTCGTGACGAGTGTAGTGTCGGCGAATGGGACACGGACGAATTCCGCCTGCCCACCATCAAGAGCAGTGCCGTCGAGGCCGAATTCGCCAAAAAAGGTGCGATTGTCGCACGCAATCGGCAGACCGCGCCTACAACACATGCACCCGCCGTCAGAGGTGTTGAATGGAGCCACGACGAATTGACCGGGACGGATCCCGATTACATTCGCACCCACGTCTTCGACGATGCCGACGAACTCGTGACCGCTTCGAATTGGTCGTGGTAATGGCGCAATTCCGCGCAGCATCCAGAGGTCTGAACCACAAACGCCAGCTGCCACAACACGCACGATCGCGTCTGTCGGCGTCTCGATGCGCGGCTTGGGAACATCCTCGATGCGAACATCATTTGGACCGTGCAGAATAACAGCGCGCACGTTATCTCCCTTCCTGTGGCCGCGCTACTGCGGCGCTTCGCATGAGAAACTCAGCAAGAAAACCATCGTGCGGGATGCCAGGCGGTAGCCACCAGGTGGGTCGATCGAGTGCGTAGATATTGCGGATAGACGGCTCCTCGACCAAAGCAGCGAAGAGCGCATCATCGTCCGTGGCTACCCCCACCACGAGCGAGTCACGGAGCGGGAGTGTCCCTTGCGATCGTGACCAAGGCGCAACCCACGCGCATGGGAAAGGCAGCTCAATTGCCAGCTGCTCTGCCGTGGCACTATGGACCAAATGCACCGCAGGCAATAAGGCGGCGCTGCCATTGCCGAAGTCGTGAACAATGCCGGCATGACCGAGTAGCGAAACCGCATTTCCAGCTCGCTGACGAAGGAATGCTTCGAGTGTCCTGGCCTCGGCGATCGGACGGCACGGCAACTCCGCCATCTCGTGATCTGGTGGGAGCGGCCGGAGATGCGACAGCCGATCAGCCAAGGCCTCGGCAAACTCAGGAGCGTTTTGCTCGATGAGCACTCCGGTGGCGTTAAGGCAGGAGGCGCCTCCAATTCCGCTGACTGACTCGACGACGAGGTCGAGAAAGGGCTCCCACCGGCCGGTGATCAGTACTTTGACACGACCAGGGCCTTGCGGCAGTACGGGAGTGTTCAACCACCCTCCCGCGTAGCGGGACACGACAGCATCGCCGCCAAACACGATGGCGAGGTCGACGCCACGGACAAGCTCGTCCGCGACGCCGTAATCACACGGCAGAAACAGGACGTCATCGTTGGCGAAACCAGCTGCACGTAAGGCCAGAACGAGTCTATACGCAGTCAGGGGGTCACGATGTGACGGTCGAACTACCACGCGATATCCAAGCGCGAGTGCCTCCAGCCAGAGCGAATGGACAGCCGGATGATTCCCTGAAGCATTCACACCAAGTACCCGTCCTCGCCGGCGCCACACTGCGGCTGCAGATCCAGGCGCAATATCCAGCCGACTCAAGACGCTAGCTTGCGGCCGGGCACTCTCAACGGTCTTGACTGCCCCCCTGCAGGCGTCCGCCACGGTGGCAGCTCCTGCACGCACGACCGAGACTGGCAAGCCAGAGGTGAGAGCCACGAGCCTGTGGTGCTCCTCGGGACCAATTCCGCCGAGCCTGGCGGTTTCGAAGTTCAGGGCCGCCTGCTGGAGCAACTTGTCACGTTCCGCCAGCGTGAGGGTCGCCGCAACTCCGCTTTCTGAACGGAGACGATCGAGTGTCCGCGCCATGTATAGTGCAGGTACATGCGTCAACTCTGCTACGTTTTGCCCGGAGACATCACAAATGAGCCCCCGCTTCCTGCTGCGGTATGGTTTGTCGGGGCCGAGAGCATCAATCATCAAGGGGGTGGGAACACGCGACTCGTCTTCGCGAGTTACTCCGGCACCTGCGCATGTCGCTGAACTCGCCGACATTAATATGCTCCCTCAATCACAGGCTCATTCTTGAAAACCTGGACCGGTCGCACGTCAGCGACAGAGTGACCGATTTGTCCTCCCGGGCTTGCTACGCGGCGTGCCAGATCGCGCTCGACATTATTTGGGAGCAATGCCGACTTGCTGACGTGGTGCATGACCACGTGTCCGGTGCCCCCAACGTCAACCGGCCTTCCGGTTTCAGGGTCGACGACCATGAACGAAACGTGAGCTGATGGAGGGTCGAAGATGCAATCTTGATCACTTAATGGCGCTCGCTCGAACACTGCGCTGAGTGCCATTGTACTGCCGTAAAGTCCATAAAGGGGGATGGTCGGGAAAATCACATCCCTCAACAAATTTCGGCTGTCTATGTCGAGGCTGGTGCCACACCAGGTGATTACCTTGACTTGGTCTCGCACCAACTGTGCGAGTCGCTCATCGCGCGCGAGCCGCAGCAGCAACGGCGGGGGAGCCTGTAGAACACCGATTCGCTGGTGCAAGAAGACGTCGGTCACCTGTTCGAGAAGGTGCGCCATATATCGCTCTGCCTCTTCAACTCGCCCCTCGCGCAGACAGCGACGCACCCAGCGGGGGTCAAAATCTATTGCGAAGCGGAGTCCTGCACGGCGTCGCGCGTATTGGCCTGTCAGTTCCGCGTAGTCGTGGGGACCGCTCGGGCCCAGAGACAGCCAATTGACTCCATACGGATAATCACGCTCGTCCATGGCACGCATGGCCATTGCCATTTCGCGTTCCATCCAATCCGCGAGAAACACGATACGCTTGGGAGACCCGGTCGTGCCGCCACTCTCGAACACTCCGACCACCTCGGCCTTTCCGTCGTAACCACGCGGTATAAGGTCCTCGACAGGCGTGTTCCGCAGGCCATCGATCACCTGCGGAAACCGGCGCAGATCGTCGATCGTACGCACCTCCGTGAGTGGATCGAAGCCCAAGCCGTCGAGACGGTCTAGCCAAAACCGCGAACCTGTCTCGGCTGAAAAATGCCAATGCATTGCTGCGCGAACGAGTTCGTCGGGATTGACTTTCGCATCAAGAGGTGCATCCAGAATGGCTATAGTCTCAGCTTTGTTCACCGTGAACCCCAGCATTATTTGGTATGAATTGCAAAAAGTCTAATTAGTTGTCGTATTTGTAGTTAGCTACGCTATGATGTAAAAGTAATAATAGGGGGTTATCTCTTTAGATTCTCAACGTGCCATTTCATTGTTTTTTTGGCAATGATCAACGTGTTACGAGTGTAGCTCAAATATCATGAGAGAGGACATGTATCGCAATCGCAGTACTGCACTGGCATGAGTACAATTGAAAAAGCGAGCATGTGATGGCACGACTTCAGCCTTCGGGCAGGAGGCGCGCAAAAATCGGCAACCCTGGTGGTTCAGTTACACATTGTCGGCGATCAACGCATGCGGATTGTTGAGTAGATGAAGACTGTCTTTGATCGTGGTTCGCAAGGCAATTGACTGCTGTACGAGAAGATGCGGCGCATCTCGGACCTAAGGACCGCGGCCGATCCAAGGAACCAGTCGCAGCCTGAGCCGGGCCTGAGCAAGGGGTGCAAATTCCTCGCTTGGTCAGCGTTTCAACTCACACGGCCCCGGGTCCAGATAGTTTCCGAGATTGCCACAAGTTGGGTCCGCGCCGGATACGCGAGAGACCCTACAGGCCTCGAGGCAATCCCGCCTCTTTGGCTTTAGCCGAGCGGAATGGTCACTCCGCTTTGCCGGTTGCTTCCTGCCATTTGACAGGTGTGCTCGCGTTCATCTCAAAACACTCCAATGCACCCGTGATTGGCTCGATAGAAGTATGGAGCGCCGGGAGAATACCGCAGCCGTTATCGGTTCCGACGTCTACAAGATCAACAGCGGCCTCTTCCGCCGCGCCTGTGTCATCTGCGACTGGCGCCGGGGTTTTCCGGCTGAAAGGGCTCACAGATCGTCCGCAGGGGCCTCTGCCTGATCTACTCAGGCGAAATTCAGTGACGTATTCCACAGACATAACCCAGTGGATGTCGCCCCGTGGGGCCTACAATAATGTTCCATAATAACTCCTATGCGATTTCCGCCTGTAGCGGGGTACATTCTATTTCCAAGTGCGACATGCCAATGATTTCAATGGCTTCACTTTGGAGATTTTGGCATGTCCCGATGCTATACGCAGCTTGCCCTCGCCGATCGCCGACGCCTGCATCACTTGGTG
>NZ_JABDWM010000046.1:0-11143 GCF_019685295.1 Rhizobium sp. NLR22b | reverse complement strand
ACCGCTCATGGTCTCGACCAGGCTGAAGGTCGTCATCCTTGCTCCCAACGTTGGCGTTGACCAGAACGTCGAGAGGCGAGACTGTCGCATCTCTAACTGGCCCAACTGTCGCATTACTAAATAGCCGCTACATATAAATGTGGCGTAATATGATTTATGGAACTTTTTCCCGCGACGACAGCAATGCCCTAACAGCTTTTCAAGGGTATTGGTTTCCACGCAGAACTGAGCCGGTTAGGCGCATAATTTCCATTGAGAATTGAGCCATGTGAACCTTCCCCCCAACGCGGAGAGCGACGGGGGCAACGGAGTGATCCACATGGGACTTTTAGACATCATCCGTCGGATGGCGCTGCGCGAGAAGCAGTCGATCCGCGAGATCAGCCGGCGCACCGGGCTGTCGCGCAACACGATCGCGAAGTATTTGAGCGCTGGCACGATCGAGCCGACGTTCACGGTACCGGAACGACCGAGCAACCTTGATCCTTTTGCCGACAAACTTGCGGGCTGGCTGAAGACCGAGGCCGGAAAGTCGCGGAAGCAGCGCCGAACGCTGAAGCAGGTTCATGCTGATCTGGTGGCTCTGGGCTTTACCGGCTCCTATGGCCGGGTCGCCGCCTTCGCCCGTGAGTGGCGGACTGAGCAGCAGACGGCGGGCCGCGGCATATTCGTTCCGCTGTCTTTCCGCCCAGGCGAAGCATTCCAGTTCGATTGGAGTGAGGACGCGCCGGCGGACGCAGCACCTGGGGAAGATTCAAACGGCACTAATGAGGAGTATTGCTCCGGTACTGACAGGAGCTACTGAAGCGGTGTCCAAATTCAAGGCCTCCTTCGACAAACCGAAGGCAGACTCTCCCGCACCGTCATCGCTAGCCCAGCCTAACTGAAAACCATCGACATAAGCCGCCGGTTCGATAACGGCGCCTATTTCTTTTTGGAAGTTAACTTGGCCCTCGCGTATGACCCGCGCAGTGACTCCCGCACGGCTGATATGGGCTTTCTGCCCGCTGTCGGACTTTTCAATCAGGACGGCGTCAAACATCTGAGGCTCCCATTCCTGGATTTCCTTTTTTGCCTACGCAACTTTCTTGGCGTCGGATGTTGAGCTGGCGACTTGCGCATTGACCATGGCATGAACCGCCTGGGGAAGCGTCAGCATACCTATCGCCTGACCGTCGGCATCAACGACGGCGATCTCGCTTGTCTCGGCCAGCGTCATCGCTCTTGCCGCTTCCTCAAGCGTCGCGCTGGCCGGGACCGAAATCTTCAGCTCACGGGCCGAAGCATTCAGCGGGGTGGCGACTGTCTCGACTTTGATGACGCGCGCGCGGTTCACTTCCCGGACGAAGCTGGCGATGTAATCGTCGGCCGGGTTCATCACGATGTCCTGCCCGGTGCCCTGCTGCACGACTTCCCCATCCCGCAATATCGCGATCCGGTCCCCCAGCCTCAGCGCCTCGTCCAGATCATGGGTGATGAAGACGATCGTCTTCTTGATCTCCTTCTGTAGATCGAGGAGCACGGTCTGCATGTCGACGCGAATGAGCGGGTCCAGCGCGGAAAACGCCTCGTCCATCAGCAGGATCGGCGCATCGTTCGCCAGCGCACGGGCAAGACCGACGCGCTGTTGCATACCGCCAGACAACTGATTGGGATATTTGCTCTCAAAACCCTTTAGCCCGACCCGCTCGATCCACCGCATGGCGCAGTCGACCTGCCGGTTCCGTGGCGCCCCTTGTATCTCCAGGCCATAGAGGGCGTTTTCGAGAACGGTGCGGTGCGGAAGGAGTGCAAACTTCTGGAACACCATTGCCGTCTGATGCCGGCGGAACTCGCGCAACTGCACGGCATCCATCTTGACCACATCCTCGTCACCGATGACGACTTCACCTGACGTCGGATCGATAAGGCGATTGATGTGGCGAATGAGCGTGGACTTTCCAGATCCCGAAAGTCCCATGATCACCTGAATGCCACCGGCAGGCATGGAGATGTTGATGTCTTTCAGACCAAGGACATGGCCATGTTTTGCGTTCAGTTCCGTCTTCGTAATGCCCTGCTCAATGAGCTTTACGCAATCCGCACCATTTGGACCGAAGATTTTGTAGAGTTTTTTGATTTCGATGCCGAAGCCGCCAATTTTCTTGTTACCCATGGACCACCTCCCGGTGCTTTTGAAGGCGTGCGCCGAAGGCCTGGCTGACGCGGTCGAAGATAATCGCGATGCCGACGATGGCGAGGCCGTTGAAGATGCCGAGCGTGAAATACTGGTTGGAGATCGCCTTCAGAACCGGCTGGCCGAGTCCCTGAACACCGATCATCGAGGCGATGACCACCATGGCGAGCGCCATCATGATCGTCTGGTTGATACCAGCCATGATGGTCGGCAGCGCCAGCGGCATCTGCACGTTCTTCAGCTTCTGCCAACTCGAAGAGCCGAAGGCGTCGGCCGCTTCCAGCACGTCCTTGTCGACGAGACGGATGCCGAGATTGGTGAGGCGGATCATCGGCGGAATGGCGTAGATGACGACGGCAATCAGGCCCGGCACCTTACCGATGCCGAGCAGCATGACGACCGGGATCAGATAGACGAAGCTCGGCATGGTCTGCATGACGTCGAGGATCGGGTTGATGGCATTGTGCACGCGGTCCGACCGGGACATGGCAATGCCGATGGGAATACCGACGACGATCGACAGTACGGTGCAGACGAAGATCATCGAGACCGTCTTCATCGTGTCGTCCCACATTTCGAAATAGCCGATGAGCAGGAGCGTCACGACCGTGCCGGCGACGATCTTCCAGTTGCGGCTGGCGAACCACGCGACGGCTGCGATCAAAAGCAGGATGATCGGCCAGGGCGTCTTCGTCATGAAGCGTTCCGACCAGATCAAAAAGTGCTGTAGCGGCTCGAACATTGCTTCAAGTCCGTCGCCATAGGCCCGCGTGAACCCCCGGAACCCTTCGTCGATTGCCTTCTTGAGATCGCGCAGAGACGCGTCATCCATGTGCGGAAAGCTGAACAGCCAATCCAAAATCTATCCTCCTCGATAACAGCTAGCGCATTCTGGACGCGCTGTTCGTTGCCGGCGCGATAGGCGCCAGCAACGTCTTGAATGAGATCAAAGCGCCGCCTTGATCTTCTCGGCTGCCTCAGGCGAGACCCATTCCTTCCACATGGCCTCGTTTTCTTCGAGGAAGTGCTTTGCGCCGTCGTCGCCGCTTGCCTGGTTGTCGGTCATCCAGGCCATCAGCTTGTTGACCGTGTCGTTCGACCAGGCGCGCTTGTTGAGGTAGCCCATGACGTCTGCGCCGGCACGCTCGGAGAACGCTTTGGTCACGAGCGTCTGGACCGTATCCTTCGGCCATTCATTCTTTTTCGGGTCGGGGCAATCCGCGACGGTGTTGCAGCGCTTCCACTCGGCTGCGTCGTGCGGCACGCCATAGTCGAGCTTGACCATGTCGTACTTGCCGAGAAGCGCCGTCGGAGCCCAGTAATAGCCGACCCAGCCTTCCTTGCGCTCATAAGCCTTGGCGATCGAGCCGTCGAGGCCGGCGGCCGAACCCGTATCGACGAGCGTGAAGTTTGCCGCTTCGCCGCCATAGGCCTTGTAGAGCTGCGCGGTCACGACCGTACCACCCCAGCCCTGCGGGCCGTTGTGAATGGCCCCCTTCGATTTGTCTTCGGGGTCCGGGAACAGCTCCGGATGCTTGAGGACATCATCGATCGTCTTGATGTCCGGATGAGCGTCAGCAAGGTATTTCGGCATCCACCAGCCCTGCACCGCACCGTCGGTGAGGACGGTCGATGCAACGACGAGCTTTCCGTTTGCAACGCCGGCGTTCACGACATCGGGAAGAAGATCGACCCATCCTTCGGGTGCGATGTCGGGCTGCCCCTTCTCGGTCATCGACGTGATCGTGGGGACCGTATCGCCCTGTATGATTTCTGCGTTACAGCCGTAACCTTCATTCAAAATGAACTTGTCCAGACTGGCGAGCACTTCCGCGCTCTGCCAATTCATGCTGGCGATGGTGACGTCGCCGCAATCCGCAGCCTGCGCCGGATTGCCAAAGGTCAGCATCGCTGCTGCAAGGCATGTCGAGGCGAAAAGTTCTTTCATGGCACTTCCTCCCTATGCGCGATGTTGAAATTCCAAGCCCGTCGACGCCATCGCATGTCCCGGCGGGCCGCGAGCGGCTTCGGTATCCTCCTCAGAACCCGAAGCCGCTATTTCCTGCTAGCTCGGCAGATACTCCTCGCTCCAGGTTTCGCTGATTGCACCGGAGGCAATCAGCCGATCGATCTCGGCTTCGGTGTAGTTCAGGGTCCGCAGCACGGCGCGCGTGGACGCTCCGTACTTCTCGGCCGGCGCGACAGCAGTGACCTTGCCGACAGCCGGACGGATGGCGAAGGGATCGAGCTGCGTGACCGAGTGCCCGCTCGGATGATCCGGGAAGATCGAGAAGGAATAGCTGCCCCGGTCGATGCCCGGCGTGCCGTCGGCAATGCGGGCACTGCGGCTGCGGATCGTTTCGATGTTCTCGCAGAGCGATACGCCGAGATCGGCTTCCCGCAGGCGCTGCTGCCAGGTTTCCGCCGGCGCGGTCAGGAAAGCCCCTGCGAGATAGGCCTCGCGATCGGACGCGGCCATCTCAACAATCCCCCTCAGACCTTCAACCTTGTCAAAGCGCGGAAGATCGGCTTCCGAGGCGCACAAAAGAAGGTGATCGCCGCCTGCCGTTTCGTAGAGCCGCGACAGGGCATGATAACCCTTGGTGTCGCGACCGGACGGCTCGTCGAAGGGGCCGCGCCCGGCATAGTCGTAGCAGAACGGTATCTGCGCGAGGCCGGTCAGTGCCGACAGCGAGGTGCGTGGGCGACCGATGACCCCGTTTCTGGATTTTTGGTAGAGAGCGGCGGCAATGCCGAGCGCCGCGCCAAAGCCGCACATGACGTCGATGGTGCCGACATGGGCATGTTCCTCCGGCGTATCCATCGAGCCGCCGAAGCGCAGCATGATGCCGGTTGCCGATTGCACGAGGTCGTCATAGCCGAGATAGTCGGTGCGCGGGCCGGTGCGCACGCCGCCAAAGCAATCGAGCTGGCAGAAGATCGCCTTCGGATTGAGCGCCTTCAGGCTTTCGGCATCGAGCCCCATCGCCTTGACCTGGCGATCGGTCGCGTTCCAGACCACGACATCGACGGAGCGCACCAGTTCCTCGAAGACGACACGGCCATCGGGCGAACCGATGTTCAGCAGCACGGACTGTTTGCCCCGCATGTGTGACATGCCGAATATCACGGTATTCCAGCAGTCATAGAGCGGCTTGGCCGGATCAATCTTGATCACCTCCGCACCGAAGCGGGCGAGATAGGCGACCGAGTGCGGACCGGCGATCACATTGCACAGATCGAGAACTTTGACACCGTCCAGCCACCCTCCGGGCGCGTCCTTTGCGGGAACCGGCAAAGAAGGACGCGCCATGCCGCCGAGCAGTGCAAGCGCCTCCTTGGCGGTCCCCCAGCGCCGAGGCCGTGGCGAAAGCATGGCTTCGGCGCTCTCTTGCAGCCAGGCCATCGGCCCCGGCTGGGTCATGCGGCCCAGGATCGGATCCTCTACCTCGATCATGAGACCAGCAGCCCTGGCATGATCGTCGGCGATCCATTCCTCTAGCCAGCGCTGCGGCGCACCCGGAAACAGCCCTTCCCCGAAGACATGTTCCCATTCGGCCGCCGTCTTGGTCAGGAAGACTTCCTTCATGCGAGCCGCAATCTTGTCAGCCCAGAATTTCGGGAGCGGATAGACGCCCAGCGAAACGTCCGATGACCATTGCGAGACCGGCAGATAGGTGTCTTCCTCCTCGCGCAGCCCCTCGGCCACCAGCTCATCGTAGATGCCCAGAGCTTGCAGGCAGCGCTTCGCATGGTTCTTGTGGCTGGGGCAGACGACGTAGAACATCCGCCCGTCGGCACACATATAGCTGCGATAGAAGGGATCGAGGAACTCCTGGAGGTCGCCATAGGACATGTCCATCGGCAGGCCTTCATTGCGCCGGCGTTCGATCTCCCGCTCGCGTTGGGTCTGGTAGCGCGGCGGATAATCGTCGATTAGGATGGAATTGTAGGAGAGGCCCTCCATGACGGCGCTTGCCAGCGGCACTTCGATATGATCGCCGTGCCCGGTGCGCTCGCGCGCCTGAAGCGCCAGCACTGTCGCGGACGCAGCAAGCATCGTGCCGTAGGCGGACGAGAGCGGCAGCGGCGAGAAAGACGGGTTGATGCCCATCAGGACGCGATTGAGACCCATATCCGTGAAGACACCGGAGGAGGCCGCGATTACCGTCTCAAAGGCCCGCCAGTCCCGGCGAAGCTCGTCGTCGGAGGCGAAGCCGGGGATCGACAGGGTGATCAGCTCCGGCCGTGCCTTGCGGAGCGCCGCAAAATCGATCCCGAGCCGGGCAAGCACGCCAGGGCGGAAATTCTCAACAACAATGTCGGCCTCGGCCACCAGCGTTTTTGCCTCACCCAACCCCTGCTCCGTTTTGAGATCGAGGGTGACGATCAGCTTGTTGCGGTTGAGGATGGCGTTGGCGGGGTTGTCCCAGAGAGGACCGCCGGGCGGATCGACATGCACGACGGTCGCGCCGAGATCGCCTAGGATCATGGCCACGGCCGGGCCAGCAATATATTGCCCGAAATCAACCACCCGAACGCCGGAAAGTGGAAGCGCGGAACGTGCGATCGATGTCATTGCTCTTATCTCCCCAAGACTTTTCTATGCGCGCGCATCGGCGACGATCCAGCCGGCCGCCTTTTCGGCGATCATCAGCGTCGGTGCGTTGGTGTTGCCGCTGGTGATCTTTGGCATGACGCCTGCGTCGACGACGCGCAGGCCCTCGATGCCGCGCACCCTGAGACGGCTGTCCACCACTGTCATCGGATCGTCGTCGCGGCCCATCTTCGTCGTCCCGACCGGATGAAAGATGGTGTTGGCGATATCGCCCGCCAGCCGCGCCAGTTCGTCGTCGCTCTGGAACTGCAAGCCGGGCTTCCATTCCTCAGGCTGGTATTTTGCAAGCGCCGGCTGCGACACGATCTTGCGCACTTGCCGCAGGCTCTCGGCGGCAATTCTGCGATCCTCTTCCGTGCTCAGATAATTCGGCGCAATCGCCGGGGCATCCGACGCCTTGCCGGAACGAATGCGCACGTTTCCGACGCTGGTCGGGTTGAGATTGCACACACTCGCGGTGAAGGCGGGTAAGCTGTGCAACGGCTCGCCGAAGGCGTCGAGGCTGAGAGGCTGGACGTGATATTCGAGATTGGCAAAGGCCTGTCTGTCGTCCGAGCGGGTGAAAGCGCCGAGCTGCGAGGGCGACATGCTCATCGGGCCGCTGCGTTTCAGAACATATTCGAGCCCGATCATCGCCTTGCCGAACAGGCTGTTGGCGAGCGTGTTCAGCGTCTTCGCATTGCCGACCTTGAAGACGGCGCGGATCTGCAGATGGTCCTGGAGATTTTCCCCGACGCCCGGCAGGTCATGCACAACCTCGATGCCATGGCGCTTCAGCAGTCCGGCGGGGCCGATACCCGACAGTTGCAGGATTTGCGGCGAGCCGATTGCGCCGGCGGACAGGATGACCTCCCTGCGGGCACGGACCTCCGCGCTCTGCCGTTGGCGTTGGACCACGACGCCAGCGCAACGCCTGCGGCCGAAACCGTCGGTTTCCAGGATCAGCCGTTCGACATGGGATTGCGTCCAGACCGCCAGGTTTGGGCGGTTCTTCGCGGGACGCAAAAAAGCCTTCGACGTGTTCCAGCGCCAGCCGGAGCGCTGGTTGACCTCGAAATAGCCGACGCCTTCGTTGTCGCCGCTGTTGAAATCGTTGGAGCGCGGAATGCCGGCCTCGACGGCGGCCTCTGCAAAGGATTCGAGGATATCCCATTTGAGCCGCTGCTTCTCGATCCGCCACTCGCCGCCGTGGCCGTGCATGTCCGAGAACCGGCTGTTGCCGCCAGTCTTCGGGTCCGCGCCGTTGTCCAGCCGGTAATGATCCTCATGCGCCTTGAAATCAGGCAGGCAATTCTGCCAGGACCAAGCGTCATCGCCGGTTGCCGCCGCCCAGCCGTCGAAGTCGCGCGCCTGGCCGCGCATATAGATCATGCCGTTGATGGAGGAGCAGCCGCCGAGCGTCTTGCCGCGCGGGTAGCGCAGCGAGCGCCCGTTCAGCCCGGCATCCGGCTCGGTCTTGTACAGCCAGTCGGTGCGCGGATTGCCGATGCAATAGAGATAGCCGACGGGGATATGGATCCAGGGATAGTCGTCCTTGCGACCGGCTTCCAGCAACAGGACACGCATCGCTGGATCGCGGCTGAGGCGATTGGCTAGCAGGCAGCCCGCGGAGCCTCCGCCGATGATGATATAGTCAAAAATGTCGTTGGCGAGATGCGATGCACGGCGGGTCATGGGCTCGCCCGCCTGCTGCGATGAAGCACCGCACAATCATAAGATTCGACGATTTGCCGTGGCACTTTAGCCTCCTCCTCACCTCTATTTTCAGGAATAGCGGAGGAGCGGCGCGGAAATCCAATGACAAATAGCACAACGCATTATAAATAGAATTAATATGATTCAGTCGATTGACCTCAGAACCTTGAAGGCATTCGCCACAGTCGCGCGCGAGGGCAACGTCACGCGCGCCGCGGAGCGATTGCACATCACCCAGCCTGCCGTTACCCTGCAATTGAAGCGCCTTGCCGCCGATACCGGGCTCACCTTGTTCCGGCGGACCTCCACTGGTCTGGAGCTGACGCAGGAGGGGGCTCTCCTTGCTGCCAAGGCCGAGCAGGTCTTGGCAGCACTCACGGATTTTGGGCAGACGGCCGGGCATTTGGCAACACGCGTGCGGGGGAAACTCCGGATCGGCACCATCATCGACCCGGAGTTCACACGCTTGGGTGCGTTTCTGAAGGCGTTGATCGAAAGTGGGCCAGGCATCGAGACGACGCTGCGTCATGGCATGAGCGGCGATGTGCCCGAAGGGCTTCGGCGAAATGAACTCGATGCCGGATTCTTCCTAGGAGACCCAAGGGACTACGATCCTGCAGCCGAGCTTTCTGACGAAAGTGCAACCAAACTGTTTTATGGCAGCGAACTGGCACAACTGACCTATCGCGTCGTTGCCCCGCCGTCACTTGCAAGCTTCGTCCGCGGTGCGGATTGGGTACAGTTGGCATCACTGCCATGGATCGGCACACCGCCCGCCTCGGTGCATAACCGGCTGCTGGCGCGCCTGTTCACCGATCTTGGCCTGCGCCAGAACATCGTCTCCCAGGTTGATCAGGAAGCGTCGATGGTCGCCATGGTCCGCACGGGCGTTGGCTTGAGCCTCTGCCGCGAGTCGATCGCTCTCCACGAACAACAGGCCCACGGGCTCTTCATCGCCGATGCGGTGAAAATTTCGACGACATTGAGTTTCATATGCATGGAAGCTCGTAGGGGTGATCCCACCGTTGTGGCCGCATTTGATGCAATCAGACGTGTTTGGGGTTGAGCAGATCAAATTCGCTGAGCGTTCTCGCACACGGGCTTGGAGTGAACCCATCGGACCACGGGACACGGAAAAACTGATACGCTCCGTGGGCGTCATTGGGAGAAGGCTCATAAAGTCCCGAGGAGCATATCGACGGCACCTCGACACCGTTCAAGCCGCAGCAGGAGCCCTCGCCGGCCACCATCCTGCTCGATCTCGTAGACGCCAAGCACCGGTGTTTGGGTGAAGCGGGCGCCCTTACGGCTGGCCGCCGTCAGCCGCGCCGTAGACTTAGTCCCGTGGCGTAGCTCGCCTGCGGGTCTGGGAGCTGTACGTAGATGATGCGAGTTCCGCGGGCTGACGGGACGACCCATCGGGGTCTCTTCGCCGTACTTCCCCAGCTTCTCCATCGTCGCTCCGCCGCTGACTTGGCGCGTCGTCGAGATCGGACCAGGCGCGGCGCCGTTAACGCGAACATCCTTCGGACCAAGCTGCTTTGCCATCAATTTGGTGAAGTTCATCATTGCCGCCTTGGTCATCGCGTAGTCGACGAGGTATTTCGACGGGTCGAAGGCGCGCGCGATGCGGTAAAGAAGGAGGCCTGCGAGAGCCGGAAGCGGCTGCCACGAGATCGTGGCTAGCCATACCACCCATCGGAACTCGAAAAGCTACCTCGAGAGAGGAGCCGACGGAACCATCATAGGTGACCAATTTCGACCCATATCCAGCCTCTCAACCTCGCTGTCAGGCTTCCTGTGGATGGGGTTGCGCAGGACGCAGCCGATCGATCTCGACTTCGACCACGTCTCCCGGCTTCATCCAAAGTGGCGGATTGCGCTTGGTGCGGACGCCGCCCGGTGTACCACTGACAATGACGTCGCCGGCATCGAGGCGCGTAAAGGCTGAGCAATATTCGATCTGGCGGGCGATATCGGAGATCATTCCCAGGGAGTCGCCTTAGCCACGCGCTTGATCGCGGCAGACGATCGACGTGCCGGCCGGCTCGTCGAACTGCTTGAAACCGATCCACGCGCTGCTCATCGGCAATTGCGGCTCAAAGCCGCTGATCGGATTTTGCGAGGAATTGAACCGGAAACCGCTCGCCGGGAATAACTAGTATTTGGCGATCGGTGATTTTTCGGTTCATCGGCGCACAGCAGCTTCCAGTCGATACAGTATGCGACCTTCTTCGCTCAGAACGTGAACACACCGGCAACAAGCTGGACGCTGGCCGGGAAAGCTCTCGCCGTGCCAGAACCGTTGACCCCGCTATTTCAGTGTTAGTGGTCTAAATGATATTTATGGAACTTCTGATGAAGGGTCGGGCGGATAGCGAGCCACGTCGCCCAGAAATGCTGATTCTCTAGACGACATACGTTTTAGGGAGTCCGGGGGCGTGCCCGCGCTGCTGGAGACCTTTCCCGCAGGAACCGAACGGCATGCAGAAAATGGGGACATGCCGCGGCGGAGCGGACTTATATCTCAGTGGGCCATGAATATCGGCATCCTGCTTTCTTCGATCATGCCGCGCGTCACGCCGCCAAAGATCGTCTGCTGCCAGCGGGGATGGTTATAGGCACCCATGACGATCAGGTCGGCGGACACGTCG
>NZ_JABDWM010000045.1:0-13790 GCF_019685295.1 Rhizobium sp. NLR22b | reverse complement strand
CACCCTGTTGCTCCTCGCTCTTCACTGGAACGAAGCGCATCGTCGGCCGCGTCACCGCCTCGCAAATCGCCTCGGCATCTGTCGCGTCGTTCTTCTGCCGCTTCACGTATGGCTTGACGTAAGACGCGGCATCAGCCGAACCTCGTGACCCAGCGCCATAAGAACCCGAGCCCAGTGGTGTCCAGTCGCGCATGCCTCGATTCCGATCAGGCATGGCGGCAATGCCTTGAAGAACCCAACGACATCGTCGCGGCGCAGCCGGCGGCGGCTCACCGTCGCGCCGACACCATTGATCCCGTGAACCTGAAATACATGCTTGGCGATATCCAAACCAATTGTGGTAATCTTCTCCATGGACGACTCTCCCTTATGTGACTTCGACAGCCACACTTTGGCACATTGCGATGCCGGGAGCGGAGGCCGTCCACCACATCAGGTCACCGATCCCAATGCCATCGAGAGCGGCAGTCACGAGCGATATTCCGCTATCGGCTACGAAGCGCCGCCCGGGGCCAGCGCAACGATCTCGCCCGGTGTTCACGGAGCGCCGTGAGCCTCTATGTATTCGGGATTCGCAACGAGGATGCCGAAGATCGAAACGACACGTTTTGCCGTTAGGACAGAAGCTTGAAGGTGGCCAACTCGGTCCTCGCACCCACGGCCCAGGCAGAATGTTGGCTGAGCCTGACCGTGCCAAGCTGTCCCATCCCTTCCGACCGCCGTCCGCGGCGTCGTTCATTGGCGACGCAAGGACCTCGTGCATTGGCTGTTCAAGGAGCTTCAGGTCTCTATCGGCGAGACGACCGTCGGGCGGGAGTTGAAGGCGCGCCCGGCTTTGCCAAGTTCGCGATTCATTACGGTGTATCGCGGCCGCTGCGGTCGCTGTCAGGCCGAGCAAACTGGCGCCGCTCGCTGGGGGTGGCATCCGCTGAGTACCGACGGCGCACGGGAGCAGGCCCGTCGGAAATGTCAGCGCTTTGCTCGCTATGGGACGCCGTACGTTTGAGGTTCCGAAGTTCTCCCGAAGATAACCCTGCGAGACTGACAGGGCTTGTTGTCGTACCGACGCCAGCCAATTGCTCCATTCTATTTCCGGCCCAAGCAAGCATTCCTGTTTTAACGAGTCCTAATTCCCTGTCGTCGTAAGCCATAGCGGTGCCGTCCAGGGTCATCTCGGCTCTAACGCCAGTTACAAGCGTCTCGTAAAGATGGGGATTCGATTTCCGCAAAGCGGAGATCTTGTCGGGGTTTACAACACGCACCCCATCTCGCTCGGTGAAATGCATGATCAGTTGAGGGTCCTTGTGAATCGTATGCGAGGCAGCAAGAGTAACCGCATCGAAAGATACCGCTTGCGCATTGTAGTCCTTGATTATGGCAGCCATCTCATTGACATGACTTTTGCCGTCAGGCCCAGCGCGGTCTGCGAGCTCTTGAGCACGGTCTGTTATTTCCTTGTACCGCGAATTGTCCCTAAACAAGATTTCCGTAAAATCTTTAATATAAGTAAAAGGGCTCGCCACAGGCTTAGTTTTCGTTTCCTCGGCTTTTTTATTTACAGCGCCGAAAAATGATTCGAAGTCCTCGAACCTGCCTGTTACGCCTTTTTCCTCAGCGTACTTATTTAACGCGTCCAGCATCGCAGTGCGCATTTCCTTCCGTATCTCAGAGACGTTGCATTCTTCGCCATAGAGACTCTTGAGTACTTCGGTGTCGAATCGGTTCAGTTCCTTCTCGGCTTTGCTAGAGAACCTTTCATATTCTTTAGTATCCGTAATTGCGCAGATATCCTTGGCCAAGCGCTCTCGGCCAAAGCCATACGTATACGCGCCTGACATATGGAACAAACAGGGATATTCTCCCTTTGGAGTGAGCATAGTTACATGCATCTGCTCCGGTTCCGGCACGGTGCCGGTGGGGCCGGGCATATTAACCCATGGCACTTGGAGATTCTCGATGTAGAAGCCTATTGAATTTTCCACGCCGGGAAGATTTGGCTGTCGGGCGGATATCTTAAAGGCGTTATCCTTTGCAGTATTTCCATCGACATAGGTCATCGTGAAGCCGGCTTGCACGGCTGCTTCGTGAAATTGTTCCGGAAGGCCGGGAGCACTCTTCGTATAATTATAAGCGTTTAGTTTTCCTTCTTTGCGAATCATCTGAAGGATTGCAGTTTTCGAAAGCATTTTTAGGCTCGTGGCAAGCCGCGGATCGGTATCCGCCCGTGAAACATCGTAAACCTCATCTTTCGCAAATATAGGCGAGATAATAACAATCTCCAGTTTCGAGAACTTGTTCGACATCACCGCTTCGTCGATTTTCTGCTGCCATTCGCTGCGACGCACTTTCGAAAATCCAGGCAACTCCTGATCGTGGATTGGTTTGCCGTCGACGAGGCTAAAAATCTTTTCCTTCGGGGTCTTATGGCCCTCGAACTGGGTCGCTTCGGCTGTGACGGGATACCTGCCGGTTTTTTTCCAAACCGCTTGGGCCATGGCTCTTGCAGCCTGGCTTGGCTGCGGGCCGCCAGCCATGACAAAGACCTCATCCCCTGGTTTTAATTGCGCGACGAATTGCGACCAGGCCTTCTGGTCGTCGCATTCCGCGCCGAAATCCGAGGTTACGGTATAAATCGTGCCTGAAGGTTTTATTTGGGGAGCATTGGGAAGTCTAGGCATGGTGAGACCTTTCAGATAAATGCTCGTCATTTTACCGACGAAATCTCGTCCTCGCGATTACGAAAGGATTACATTTGCAAAGCCAGTTCGATTGGAGGTTCCACCTCCAAGCTACGAGTAGCCGCGCGGCGCCATTGTCGTTAGAGCGTGCCCCCTTTCATGGTGGGTCGTATCCGCAGTGGTCGAAGAAGTTGCGTGCTTCTTGAGGCTTGACAACGTCGCTCGGTTTGCAATCCGGTCGCGTGACCGTGCGTTCTGCGCGCCCCTGCGCAGGAGCGCTTTCAGTAGGACGGCGAACCTGACGCTCTGCTTGGCTTGGCGTCACTTCTTGTGACGAACAGACGAAATTATCGGATTTCGCCGGAAGTTGAGAAAGACGGTAGCTCTAAAGGGGTGGACGAGCCGGATTGGTCTCACGTGATTCAGCAGGTTTGTGCAACCCCAAAGTCCAAGCCGATAAGACGAAGAAGGAGTTTGTGCAATCGCTATCGGCGGAATTGAACCGTTCGCGCAAGATGGCGGCGTTGGCGGAACTGGCGCCTTATCAGGCGAGTCTATACCCTCATGCGAAAAAGCTGCTCGATGAGGCTGTTGGCGTTCTCTGTGAGCGATAGCCCTCCCGTCACGAGTTTGGGGAGATAACACACGACGAAATGAGCGCGGCATGGTTCATCGCAGGCGGACAGATTTCTTGATAAGACACAACGAGAGGCACTCGAGCGATTCCTGATGTACAGCACCAGGAATGGGATGAGCGCGGATTGTATCTGGAATATGCTATAGCAGATCCTGCGATCGATGAATCGATTGGCGACGCGGCGCGGCGAAGCTGCTTCAACATCCACAGCGAAGAGGTGGATGATGGCACGAGCACTGAGAGACGATCTTCGATTACCCGTTTTGAAAGCGTCTGCGGCGAACCGTCAGCACGGCAGGCCGCCGCCCGGTTCTGGGTTGGGATTTCGACGGCAACCGCTGGATCGCAAGGGCCAGCGATGGAGAGCCGACATCACGGCCGCAAGGCTGGCGAAGGTCTTCGAGCTTGGATGCACACGAAGCGTTCGTTGTCGAGATGATTGACGATCGTCAGGACGTGACGCTTGACGAAATGGTCGAGCGTCTGTGCGTCGAGCGGCAGATCGGCATCAGCCGGAGTGCGCTCGGTGCTTGGCTGCGACTCTGTGGGTGGACGTTTAACAAAGTCCGCACATGCATTGGAGCAGGATCGGCCGGATGTCCTGAAGCGCGCCGGGTTTGATGGTCAACTCGATCTCGATCCAGAAAAGCTGATCTTTATAGACGGTGACGGAGAAGCAATCGATCCAGTGACTCGATTGCCCGTCAAACGGTCTGTCGACGAAGACGGCGCGCCTGCGTGGACGTGCAATTCGAGGCGAGCGTTGTCGAGCAGGCGTGCCGCACGGCCATTGGAAACAACGACATTCACAGGCGCTCTACGCCTCACGGATATGACCGCCCGCCCCCTTCGTCTACGATGAGGCGATGAATGGCAATGTCTTCCTGGCATCATATGTCGAACAGGTACTGCTACCGACCCTTCAGATCGGGGATGTTGTCGTTATGGACAATCTGCCGGCCCACAAAGCAGCCGGTGTCCGCGATGCCATTGAGCGCGCCGGCGCCAAACTCATGTTCCTGCCGCCCTACAGTCCTGACTTCAATCCCATAGAGAATGCATTATCGAAATTGAAAGCTATGTTGCGGGCTCGGGCGGAGCGAAAGATCGATGCTTTGTGGCATGCAGTGGGAGCCTTGATACCCAGGTTTAAGCCAGCAGAATGCGCCAATTACTTCAGGGCGCAGGATATGACCCAGATTAAACAGGATTTGCTCTAGATGCCGCAATGTGCCGGCGTTTCTTTCCAAACGTAGAGATTCGACACCTGAGAAGTTATGACCGACATCGGCTCGGCAGCCATGGTCACGATACTTGCTGAAGGCAACGAAACGGCCTGAGATACTTCCTATTACAAATGAAACCCGAAACAGGGTTGTTTCACAGAGTGAGCAATTTTAGTGCTGCGTGACTAAGGTGTGGATATGCATGCATTCTCCAAAGCGCCTTTGCGCCACGACACCCGCGCCGGAAACGAGAAAGGCCTGCCGTGACACTTCCCTATTCAAACTCTTCGAATGCACTGGCTATCGTTGCGGCTGGCTGTCGTTATCCTGGCGGCATTACAGATACTGCCTCCTTATGGGAGGCGCTCGTCAATAAGATGGATGCGGTATGCCAAGCGCCTCCCGACCGCTGGGACCTTCGGAAATACTATGACCCGCGACCGAAAACACCGGGCAAAATGTATGTCCGCGAAGGCGCGTTTCTTAAAGAGGACATTTGGAAATTTGATCCTAACTACTTCGGTATGGGTCCACTTGAAGCGGAACGGCTTGATCCTCAGCAACGTCTGCTTCTCAAGGTTACGCTTGAAGCGCTCGAGAATGCCAACATCACGAAGCGGGACTTGCAGGAGGCCAGAACGGGAGTCTATGTCGGCTGCTTTTCCACCGACAACGTAGTGGATGCTTCCAGCACCCAGAGCAAGCTGCGACTAATTGCGGCCCAATCTCACACCTGCGGCGTCGTGACGATGCTGTCGGCGCGCCTCTCGTATCACTTCGGGCTGACCGGCCCATGCTTGTCCGTTGACACAGCGTGTTCGTCATCGCTTGTGGCATTTCACCTTGCATGCCAGGCCATCCGGTCAGGAGAGGTGGACCAGGCCCTTGTTGGCGGCGTGAATGTCATGTTCCGTCCAGAATTCACGACGACGATGTGTTTCGGTGGATTCTTGGCCAAAGACGGGCGTTGCAAGACATTCTCCGCCAAGGGCGATGGCTATGGCCGAGGAGAAGGCGCCGGAGTGGTGCTCGTCAAACCCTATGAAAAGGCGATTGAGCACGGCAACGAGATACTGGCGATCGTGTGCGGCACGGGCGTCAATCAGGATGGACGAACGAATGGGATCACTGTCCCAAATGAGCACTCACAGCTTGAGCTGATGCGCACGGTTGCAAAGCAATCTGGCATCGCGCCAAGTCAGATCGGTTACGCCGAGGCACACGGCACAGGAACCGCCGTGGGCGACCCGAAGGAAGCCTATTCGCTAGGCTCTTTTCTCAGCGAGGGCCGGGATGCGGACGCGCGCTGCTACGTCGGTTCAGTTAAAACCAACATCGGTCATCAAGAGGCAGGCGCAGGCATCGCGGGCATCATCAAGACGGCGCTCTGCCTCAAGCACGGCAAGGTGGTTCCCAACTTGCACTTTGAAGATCCCAATCCAGCGATCGATTTCGATGGCCTACAACTGGCAGTTCCCACACGTGTCGCCGATCTCGAGGCTGACTACGCCTGCGTGAACTCCTTCGGTTTTGGCGGAACGAACGCCCATGCCATTCTGCGCAAGCCATTACTCCCCGAAGGTCAGCGCACCCGATCGAGGCGGGCTGAAAAATTGTCGCAGCGTCCCATCCTGTTGCCGCTATCCGCGCGAAGCGAAGCCTCTCTAAGGGCGCGCGCCAAGCAATATGCGGAGGCGCTTGATCACGCATCCATCGATGACCTGGCGTATACCGTCGGATGCCACAGGGACCACGAGAACCTGCGCGCGGCCGTCGTGGCCATGTCTGCCGAAAAGGCCATGGCCAAGCTTCGCGCCTTCTCCGAGCAGGAAGAGACTATATCGGATGTGTTCCAGGGCAAGCCGATCGCCGATGGCACCTCGGCCGTCGTATTCCTGTTCACCGGTATGGGCGCCCAGTCCTGGGGTATGGGAGCCTCATTGATGAAGCGGGAGCCTGTGTTCGCGCAAGCGATCGCTCGACTGGACGAGATCTTCACCCGCTTCTCCAGCTGGTCGCTGACTCGATTGTTCACGGATCCAGAGAGCTTCGGCAACGCCTCACTCACGGCGATGGACGAGCCGCGGTTCGCCCAACCCAGCAATCTTGCAATACAACTCGCGCTTGCCGACGTCTGGCGCTCAAGAGGGCTCACGCCCGGCTGTATCATCGGTCACAGCGTCGGCGAGATCGCGGCCGCATGCATCGCAGGAAGCCTGAGCGAAGAGGATGCTCTTGCCATTTCTTACCATCGCGGGGAACTGCATCAGCGGCTTTCGGGCCGCGGCGGCATGCTGGCCGCTGGCACCACGGCCAAGGAGGTTGCCCCGCTGTTGGTGGGCAAGAGAATTTCCATCGCCGCCGTAAACAGTCCTTCTGCCTTGACACTGTCGGGAGACGAGCGGGAGTTGGATGAACTTGCCGCGCAGCTTAGCGCCGATGGCATTTTCGCAAGACGTCTACAGGTCAAGGTGCCCTATCACAGCGTTTTAATGGAGGAGACCCGCGAAGACTTCTTTGCATTGCTCGATTCCGTTACGCCGAAGGCGGCCAAGGTCCCTTTGTACTCCACTCTGAAAGGCATGCGGATCACCGGGGAAGAATTGAACTGCGATTACTGGTGGCAAAATTCGCGTGAAGCGGTTCAGTTTTATTCGGCCCTCGACCTGGTCCTTGCTGCAGGATACCGCAATTTTCTCGAAGTCGGCCCCCACCCCGTGCTGCGCGGTTCGGTGCTCGAAACAGCCAAAGCCAGGAATGCGCATAGCGTGATCTGTGTGGAATCGCTTAACCGCAAGTACGACGATCTGCTCACTATCGAACGTTCACGAGCGATGCTTTACGCAAATGGTGCAGAAATTGATTGGGGGACTGCTGCGGCGGGTGGGCAGAAAATTGCACTGCCCACCTATCCCTGGGACGAGCAACGCTATGCCTACTTCCAGGACTCGCCGGAAAACGAGCGCCTCGTTCACGAAGAGCATCCATTCCTCCAGAACAAGCAGCAGGTCCCCGGCGATTCCTGGCGCGCTGAAGTAAACCCACAGTTCTTTCCCTGGCTCGATCACCACCAGATCCAGGGTCACCCAATTCTGCCCGGCGCGGCATATGTAGAGGCGATGTTCGCCTGCGCGTCCCGCTACGGCAAAGCAACCGATCGCTGGGCCTTGCGTGATGTGCGGATCAGTTCAATCCAGCCCACAGATGATAACGTCGATTTCTCTGTCGACGTGGATCGCGACGAAATCTCCATACACAGCCGTGGAATGGGCCAGGACGCCTGGGAACGCCGCGCCTCTGGGCGCATCGTCCGCACGCCACCGGAGCGCCATTTTCCTGGAATCGATCCTCGGAAAGATATGCAAAACTGCCGGGTGTTCGATCAGAAGGCAATTTATACAAAAGCATTAGAAAACGAATATGGTTTTGGGCCGAAGTTTCAGGTCATCAAACAGTTCTTCGTCCGCGACAATGTCATCTATAGTCAGATCGACGCCTCCCATCTGAGTGACGAGATCGATGCTTACTATATCCATCCGATTGTTCTGGACGGCATCTTTCAGATCTTGAACGGCGTCTATGTTGCCGACATGCCTGCGGCCAAGCATGGTCAGTATCTGCCAGCCGGCCTGAATGAAATCCGTCTGTTCCAGCGCGGAATAAAAGAGTGCTGGGTTCGATGTGAGTTCCCGTCTGAAGCGGGGCACAGTGTCCATCTGGACATGTCTGTGCATGACCTCGATGGAGCGGTCATCGGTGAAATCCGTGGATACCGAAGCGTCGTCGTATCGGCCGGTGACACGGCGAGTGAGAAGGACATCCGGGAAAAGCTTTATACTATCACCTGGGAGCCTACCCCCTGGCCGGAGGTCTCAACGGAGGAGGCCGCCGGCCCGCATGACGGACGATGGCTGATTTTTGCCGACCAGCAGGGACGGACTAGTCAATGGATCGACGCATCGCGCCAGTACATGGTGGAGCATGAACTCTGGCAATCGCCCCCCAAGCTCCGGGCACGGCTGGAGGAGATATTGGCCACCGAAACGATCGTAGGCGCCATTTATGGCTGGGCTTTGGACAAGGACCCGGCACAAACTGGCGACGCGGATATCGACATCGGTATCCAGAACACCGCGCTGGTGTTGGAGCTTCTCCAAGCGCTGGCCGCGAATCACCCGCAGAACTTCCAGAAGATCGTGGTACTGACGGATGGTGCTGCGCTCAATGAAGGTGGGCTTTGCACGCGCCCCGGGCAGGCGCCATTGATCGGTCTGTGCCGCACCGCCAAGATCGAGCTTTCTGAGCTGGGCATCACGCTTCTCGAGCTGAATGGCACAATTCCTGAACGGCGGCATAGGGAGTTTCTGCTGTCGCGCGCCCTCCAGGACCACGAGGTTGCCTGCGGTGCCTCGGGCTATTGGATATCAAGGCTTAAGCCGCTCGACCAAAGCCCCGTACGCCTTGTGCCGGCCGAACACATCGAGAACTTCTCGCTCAGCGTCAGCGACAGGGGTGGAACGGATTCGCTTCGCTTCGTCGAGCGCGAACGCAAAAGGCTGTCGCCGGACGAAGTGGAAATCGAAGTGCGTGCATCGGGTCTCAACTTCAAGGACCTGATGAAGGTCCTAGGCCTCCTGGATTCCGAATATATCGCGGGAACCTATTTCGGAAATACGCTCGGAATGGAGTGTTCCGGCGTCATTTCCCGCGTTGGCGAGGCCGTCACCCATCTCAAGGTTGGCGATCCCGTGGTTGCGGGCGCGGCAGACAGCTTCGCCAAATATGTTGTATTGCCGGGCGCCTATGTCTTCAGGAAACCGAGCACCCTCTCCTTCGCCGAAGCCGTCGTCCCCTTTATCAACACCATGCCCGCATATTTCGGGCTCATCGAAAAGGCTAACCTGAAGCCCGGCGACAAGGTTTTGATCCATTCAGCATCGGGCGGTGTCGGACTAACCGCAATCCAGATCGCGCAAATGGTAGGGGCGGAAGTCTATGCCACTGCAGGCAACGAGAAAAAGCGCAAATACCTACGTGACCTTGGCGTGAAATACGTCAGCGACTCGCGTTCCCTGAAGTTCTTCGACGACATTATGGACTGGACGCACGGCAAGGGCGTAGATGTCGTCCTGAACTTCCTGCCCGGTGAAGCCATGGAGAAATCTGTCGAACTGCTGACCTTTGGCGGGCGTTTCGTCGAACTGGGCAAAATTGACATTCTTGCTGATAACCGCCTGCATCTCGGCCTGTTCCAGAAGAACATCAGCATCACTCATGTCGATTTTGACTATATCACCACGCATTGCCCTGAGATCTGCATTCGCTTGATGCGACAAATACTGGATCTTTATAAGCAAAAGAAGCTTCTGCCCATCAAAACCACGACATTCCCCGCCCGCTCCGTGAAGGATGCCTTTGACTTCATGAAGACATCTGAACATATCGGGAAAATCGTGCTCGATATGTCGGATCGAGATGACCTCATGGTCGTTCCAACGGGACGACCTCTTCCGATCATGCCGGATGGGCTTTACCTCATCACTGGCGGCTTCAGCGCGCTCGGCCTGAGGGGCGCTCAATGGCTCGTCAATCAGGGGGCTCGTCACCTCGGTCTCGTCGGGCGGTCGGGCGCGAAGTCCGATGAGGATCGGCAGGTCCTGTCACACCTGCGAGACCAAGGCATCGAGATTCTCGAACTTCGGGCTGATGTGAGCGATGCGGAGGGCGTCAAGAGCCTGCAGGCAGCGATAGCGATGCCCGTACGCGGCATTCTGCACCTTGCGACGGTTTATCATGACGTCCCGATCGTAGACCTGAAGGAGGATGATTTAAGGCGTGTCATGGGTGTCAAGGCCAAGGGGTTGCATCATGTGCTGCATAGCCTCGGTCACGAGACCCTTGATTGGATCGTCAACTTTTCGTCCCTGGCCTCATACGGCAACCATGCCCAGGCAAGCTATGCGGCGGCGAACACATATCTGGATGCCCTTGCTCAAAGCATGGATTCACGGGGCCGGACACAGCCCCGCATCCTGAGCGTCAATTGGGGACCGATCCACGCCGGCGAACTCGGCCGGAATGCCGCCCTGGTACGCTACTTCGAAGAATCCGGTGTCATTCCCATGCCGGCGGACGACATCTTCCCGACACTCGAAGGGATTGCAAGAACGCCGTTCAACCAGGTCGGTGCCTGCGAGATTGTGTGGGAGCGCTTTATCAAGAATAGCGCCCAGTCTCGGTCTCAGCTGTTCGCGGTTCAGGCCGCGGCCTTGCAACAGGGTGGCGGCAGCAGGATCATCGATCAGTTGCATGCCCTCGATGCCGACCAGCAACGGAACATCGCCGAAGATTTCATCAGCCGGTACCTGAGCGATGTCCTGCATGTACAGCGAGAAAACATCACTCCCGACACTCGCATGGACGAACTAGGCGTGGATTCCCTGATGGCCGTCACGCTCAGTCTTGCCATTGAGGGGGAATCTTCGGTGGATTTGGGAACCGTGGCCTTCCTTCAGAAGCCGACGGTGCGGAAACTGGCAGCCGAATGGTTGTCCAAGAAGCTCAAGCAACAGACGACCCAAGAAAAGTCTCACCAGGTTGAGCAGTGGGTGCAGCTGTCGGCGCCGCAGATGGCTAAGGCGCGGCTACTTTGCTTCCCGGGCGCGGGTATGAGCGCCCGCGGCTACAAGGACCTGGCCGACGCACTTCCGGAGATCGAAGTATTCGGGATGTGCTATCCCGCCAGTATGGACCGGCCAAATGAAGAGGTTAATTCCATCGAGGCGATTGGCAAGGAGATGGCCCGCGTCATTGCCAGCCTGCCTCCGAGCACGGCGCCACTGGTCATCCTCGGGCATAGCCTCGGCGCCCTCTTTGCCTATGAAGCCGCCTATACCCTTCAGCAGTCCGGCACTCCCGCCTCCCACCTCATCCTTGCCGCCCCAGGTCTTCCGCATGCGCGTGACATCTTCAACGAAGCGGAGGGACGACGCGCTTGGACCATCATGAAGGATGCCGCCGGGTTCCAAACCGGTTACCTAGCCGTCATTCAGCGCCTGTCGGAGAAATACGTCGTACGGCCACAGGAGCGGGCCAGGGTTGACCCTGATCCTCGCCAGCCGAGACGAATATTTCAACAACGGCAAACTGGAGCGCTGGGCCGATTTCGCAACCCAGACTACGAACCGTTATGTCAACGCCGGACATTTGCTGTTGTCGCATCCCGCAACCGCAGAAGCGGTGCGGGCGGCGGTTGTTCAGAAAGAGCTCATACCGACATAGGCAAGGACTCGAATGGATGGTACCGAACCCATTCAAGAGCGCCGACGCAGCAAGTCGAAGGTTCGCGCATTCGCGTGATGTGGGCGAGCCGACGCACTACGTCGTCGAACATCCTCGTCAATACTTTCGGTATGACCGCGTCTTTCGAGCGACATTAGGTTGGGAACTATGTCGTTCGCTAGCGGGCGCAGGAAGCTCTAATATTTCAAATGGAACGAGCAACCGAGGACAGCCTTTGCGCTTTTTCCAAGAAAGCCCGTTACGGCACCACAGCGAGATGCTACTTTTCCAATCACCTTATCCTCGAGTCTGTCCGTCGTTAAAACGGAGAAATACATGCCCAGCTTTGATAATCCCTTGGTCCTCATGAGTAGCACCATAGTATATCGCACCCTAGCCCTGAGGGCCGTCTCCCTTTGGCGCGAAGGAAGTCCGGCGGATGTCGTCCGGCTTATTGAAACTGTTCGAATTGAGCTTATGAACATTCACAGCGAGAATACGTTGACCATGGTTCAAGAGTTGGAGTTGGTTGACACGATGTGCAGGCTTCTCGATGGTTTTGAGAAGGAGGTTGATTGCTGCCCGCTAGCTCCCCCGAAGTAACTTTCGGTTGAATGAGTGCGCGCGATCTGGTGAAAGACAGCCCCCAACATGATGCCGGGTGCTGCGGTTATGCTCAACTTCTTACGTAAGTCCGATGCCAGCCTGCAGATAGGTGTGAGTTCATGCCGAACTGCGACTTGCGCGTTTGACGCTAGCCGACACGTCGGATTTGCGCGAGTAGTTTCTTGCGGAAGACTTCCGCCGGCGTTCGGTAGCCCAAGCACTTCCGCGGTGTCGAGTTGAGCTGATCGCAGATGTCCTTCAGCTCGACGTCGGTGATCGACAGGGGATCCACCTCTCTCGAAAGCCATTTGCGAACGCGGCCATTGGTGTTCTCGACCGTGCCTTTCTGCCAGGGCGACTGCGGGTCGCAGAACCAAGTCTGCGTTCCGATGCCAGCCTGCAGATAGGGTCATTCGCTGAACTCAGTGCCTCGGTCGAAGGTGATTGAGCGTCGAGCAGCGTGGGGCAGGGTTTGGAGCACCTCGATCAACCCGTCCATGATCGGCTTCGACTGCCGGTCGTTGTTGCGCAGAAAGACAGCAAAGCGGCTGACCCGCTCGACCAGTGAGGTCACGTTGGCCTTGCCGAACTTCTTGCGAAACTGAATGAGATCGCACTCCCAATGGCCGAACTGCTTGCGCTCGGCGACAGTGTCAGGACGGTGAAGGATGTTGAGTTCCGGGCTGAAGCGGCGACCGTGACGCCGGCGGGCATGCCGCGGTCTGCGTCTCGCGCGACGCTCCGGCAGGTGCCGCCACAGTTTGATGGCCTGACCGTCTGCGGAATAGGCGAACTTGTAGATCGTCTCATAACTGACGCAGATTGGATGGCGCTCCAGCCGCATGCGGCCGGCGATTTGCTGTGGCGACCAGCCATGGATGATCCGTTCGATCACGGATTGGCGCACATGGGAAAACCGGGCGAGCTTGCGCAGCTTGGCTCTGCGCTCACGCGCCATCTCGTGGGCAGTCACGCAATAGTAGCCGTTCAGATCCGGCATCTGCCGGTCTTCAAAAGCATTCCGCTTGAGCTCGCGGAAAATCGTCGAGCGATGCCGGCCGAGCTTCTCGGCAATGACGGTGGCGCTCAGGCCGGCCGCTCGCCAGCGAGCGATCCTGCGACGTTCATCCATGTCGATCTGGGAGTAGGTGCGTCTCATCAGCCATTCCTTGCGAGTGATAACCCATTGGCATCTATCGCAAGTCGCACTTCATCCTTGAACCCACCCCTCCCTCTGGAGAAGCTAACCCAAGTGCATCATGCCTGTTTTGCAGGATAGGGGATCACCCATCTTCGCGCAAATGCGCCATAAATACCTCGGTCGGTGTCCTGTATCCGAGGCATTTGCGCGGCTGATCGTTG